>NZ_JBSICD010000014.1:0-125913 GCF_058246155.1 Providencia sp. UF-183
GTTACAGGTAGGCAGCAAGTGAAGGTATCCAAGGAGCATACATCAGTATGTGACTTGGGTAACGCAATGCAGCGAACCCCCTTGTAGCTCAGAATAACAGGGTTTCCCTTAAATTATTTGAGTTACAGGTAGGCAGCAAGTGAAGGTATCCAAGGAGCATACATCAGTATGTGACTTGGGTAACGCAATGCAGCGAACACCCCTGTAGCTCAAAGAATAACAGGGAAAACTCATATGGAAGTTAAAAGGTACTAACTTATGTCAGAACAAAACAACTCAGAAATGGTTTTTCAAATTCAACGCATCTACGCAAAAGACGTTTCTTTTGAAGCACCGAACGCACCACATATCTTTCAACAAGAGTGGCAGCCAGAGATCAAATTAGACTTAGATACATCTTCAAGCCAGCTGTCAGAAGGCGTTTATGAGGTTGTTTTACGTGTGACGACTACGGCAACTTTAGGTGAAGAAACCGCATTCCTGTGTGAAGTTCAGCAAGCAGGTGTTTTCTCTATCGAAGGTATCGATGGCACACAAATGGCACATTGCTTAGGTGCATACTGCCCGAACATTCTGTTCCCATATGCGCGTGAAGCGATTACTAGCTTAGTGGGTCGTGGTACATTCCCACAATTGAATTTAGCGCCAGTTAACTTTGATGCTCTGTTCATGAACTACTTACAGCAGCAACAAGGCGAACAAGCGCAGAACTCAGAAGCTCAACAGGACGCTTAATGAATACTGCTTCAATGTCAGTGATCGGTGCCGGCTCATACGGCACCGCTTTAGCCATTACGCTTGCCCGTAATGCGCACCAAGTCGTGTTATGGGGCCATGACCCAAAACACATTCATCAATTAGAGCAAGACCGTAGTAATCAGGCATTTTTGCCTGGCGTTTCTTTCCCTGATAGTTTATCTCTCGAAACGGACTTAAAACGTGCCGTTGAGGCGAGTCCCAATATCTTGATAGTCGTACCGAGCCATGTTTTTGGTGATGTACTCAAACAAATCCAACCTTACTTGCGTGCTGATTCACGTATTATCTGGGCAACCAAAGGCTTAGAAAGGGATACGGGGCGTTTGTTGCAAGAAGTGGCACGTGAGGTATTAGGTAACGAAATTCCGTTGGCAGTGCTATCGGGGCCGACATTTGCTAAAGAATTAGCGGCGGGCTTACCGACAGCAATTTCAGTCGCGGCAAGTGATAGCCAGTTTGGTGATGACTTACAAAAGCTGTTTCATTGCGGCAAAAGTTTCCGAGTTTACAAAAACCCCGATATGGTTGGTGTACAACTTGGTGGCGCAGTGAAAAACGTGATTGCGATTGGTGCGGGGATTTCTGATGGCATGGGCTTTGGGGCTAACGCACGTACGGCGTTGATTACCCGTGGTTTAGCTGAAATGAGCCGCCTTGGCGCTGCATTGGGTGCAGATCCTTCAACCTTTATGGGGATGGCAGGGTTAGGTGACTTAGTGTTAACCTGTACCGACAACCAATCCCGTAACCGTCGCTTTGGTATGATGCTAGGCGATGGCGTGACGGTTGAAGAAGCAGAAAAAGAGATTGGCCAAGTGGTTGAAGGGTATCGGAATACCAAAGAAGTCCGCGCACTCGCTGAACGCGCAGGTGTGGAAATGCCAATTACGGAGCAAATTTATCAAATCCTCTATTGTCACAAGAATGTGTTAGAGGCGGCGCAAGCGCTATTAGGCCGTGCGACGAAAGATGAAATTGCGGATATGCCAAAACTGCATGATTAATAAAAATTAACCTAATTAAGTTATACCATAGGGTAAATATAAAAATAGATAGGTGAGTCATTATGTCGCGTGAAGAATTGGATAGAATTTGGGGCTTCATTAAAGAAGAAGCGAAGTCGCTTGCTGACTGCGAACCACTCCTAGCCAGTTTTTTTAACGCGACGTTACTCAAGCATGACAACTTGGGCAGTGCGCTCAGTTATATGCTGGCGAACAAACTCAGCTCACCTATCATGCCAGCGCTTGAAGTTCGCGAAATCGTTGAAGAAGCGTATCGCAATGATGAACAAATGATTTTCTCCGCTGCAATGGATTTATCCGCTGTCCGCCTACGTGACCCTGCCGTCGATAAATATTCCACGCCGTTACTTTATCTAAAGGGCTTTCATGCGCTGCAAGCTTATCGTATTGGTAATTGGTTGTGGAAAGAAGGCCGTCAAGCACTCGCGGTTTACCTGCAAAACCAAATCTCAGTATCTTTTGGCGTGGATATCCACCCAGCTGCTCGCATTGGTTGTGGCATCATGCTCGACCATGCGACAGGTATTGTGATTGGTGAAACAGCTATCGTGGAAAACGATGTGTCGATTTTACAGTCTGTTACCCTCGGCGGGACAGGTAAAACTTGCGGCGATCGTCATCCCAAAGTCAGAGAAGGGGTAATGATTGGGGCAGGGGCAAAAATTTTAGGCAACATCGAAATCGGCCGTGGTGCCAAAATTGGTGCGGGTTCGGTTGTTCTTCACCCTGTACCTCCTCATACCACAGTGGCGGGTGTTCCTGCACGTATTGTTGGCAAACCAACCAGTGATAAGCCATCCTTAGAAATGGATCAAAACTTTAATGGTAGTATTTGGGGGTTTGAAAATGGGGATGGGATTTGAGTTGTGGAAAGGCGTAAAAGATAGGTTAGTTGCTCACTATCGTTGTTATTCTTCAATAGGTTGCTTTTTAAACACATTTCCCATTTTAAACTGAGTAATCGATTTATTTAAATGTTCGGCATTAGCGGGTGAACGTAATAAATAAGTGGTTTCATCAATACTATCTAATGGGGTATTAGTGGGTTGCTCAGTTTGTTTAGTAACGGTTTCTTTCATTAATATATCTCTCTTATGCTCAGAGCTATCCTCTCAATAATTCGAGCGGTATGTAGCTTGGGTGTCGGAGTGAAGCCTCACTCATACCGCTTGAGGTATATCGAGTAATTCTAGTCTTTTAGCAATGCCCCCGGATACCCCAATTGCCTCCATGCCTCAAACACGACAACAGCAACTGAATTGGATAAATTCATACTGCGGCTATCGGCCAACATTGGAATGCGAATTTTTTGTTCCATTGGCATATTATCGAGCACATAAGGTGGCAACCCGCGCGTTTCCGGGCCAAACATCAAATAGTCATTTTCTTGGTAGCTGACATTACTGTGGCTTGGCTTACCTTTGGTGGTTAGAGCAAAGACCCTCGCACCACTTTCAGACTGGTTATTATCTGGGTTTAACCCTTCACTTTTTAAAAAGGCATAATAATCATGATGATGTTTGATATCGACAAACTCGCTGTAATCCAGCCCAGCACGGCGTAAGCGTTTATCATCCCACGTAAACCCTAGCGGGTGGATAAGGTGCAAACTAAAGCCCGTGTTAGCACAAAGGCGAATAATATTACCGGTGTTTGGTGGTATTTCTGGTTCGAATAAAACAATGTGTGGCATAGCGTTTGATTGATTTTATGATGATAAAAATGATGGGAAGAGTGTACGCGCAAATCGTATTATTTTCATGCGGAACTTTTATTTGCGCGCCAAAAACAAAAAAACGCGCCATAGAGGCGCGTTTATAAAGTCGCTAATTGAGGTTAGCTTTTATAACCGTTTGGGTTCATGGACTGCCAACGCCAAACGTCATCAGCCATATCTTGAATGGAATATTGTGCGGTCCAACCTAAATCACGTTGTGCTTTCGCTGGCGTTGACCAATATTCCGCGATATCACCAGCGCGGCGCTCAGAAATGGTATAAGGGATGGGGTTACCAACTGCTTTTTCAAAAGCAGCGACAACTTCCAATACACTTGTTCCTGTGCCTGTTCCTAGATTATAGATATGAAGGCCTGCTTGTTGGCTAACTTTATTCAAAGCAGCAATGTGACCATCCGCTAAATCCATCACATGGATATAATCACGTACACCTGTGCCATCTTTAGTTGGGTAATCCCCACCAAATATAGCGAGCTCTTTACGGCGACCTACTGCGACTTGGGCTATAAATGGCGTAAGGTTATTTGGAATACCATTCGGGTCTTCACCCATAAGGCCTGAATTATGAGCACCTACAGGGTTAAAATAGCGCAGTAATGAAATGGACCATGTATTATCGGCAATATTTAAATCAGTCAGAATACGCTCAACCATATACTTGCTGGTACCGTATGGGCTATTGGTATTACCCACCGAAGCGTCTTCCGTTAATGGAATATGCTCAGGCTCACCGTATACAGTAGCAGAAGAGCTAAAAATTAGGCTTTTTACACCCGCTTTTTTCATGCTCTCCACTAACACTAATGTGCCATTGACGTTAACGTCATAGTATTCAATCGGTTTTTCAACCGACTCACCCACTGCTTTAAGGCCTGCAAAGTGGATCACTGAATGAATTTGGTGATTAGCAAAAATGCTGTCTAAAATTTGGCTATCACGCACGTCACCTTGGTAAAACACGGGTTTTGTTCCCGTAATCACTTCAATACGGTTAAGGACCTCAAGGTTGGCATTATGCAGGTTATCTAAAATAATCGGCTGCATTCCTTGCTGGATCATTTGCACACAGGTATGGCTACCAATGTAGCCAAGGCCGCCGGTGACTAGAACTTGATTATTCATCAATATATCCCTAATTCTTAATATTCGTAGTGATAGTTATAATCGTCAGACCTTGCGTCGATACCATTGAGTATCACACCAGTGATTTCAATATCATTTTGCTTAAAGCGTTTGAGTGATAAATCCACGTCTTTCACGGTGTTCACACCATAGAACGCAATTAGCAGTGAAGTGCCGACATATTTACCAATAATGGCCGAGTCAGTGATGGCTAAAATAGGTGCGGTATCAATCACCACGATATCGTATTGGTTTTTCACTTTATCTAGCAACTGCTTAAAGCGTTCACCCATCAGTAATTCTGACGAGTGAGTGACGTTTTTACCACGGCAAATCACATCGAGGTTTTCAATCACATTGGTATGAATGGTTGGGGATTCTAGACTTTGTTGTGATAAATATTCAGATAGCCCAGTTTTGTTATTTAAACCAAATGCTTTATGTAGACGGCCTTTACGTAAGTCGGTGTCGATTAATAACACTTTTTTACCTGCATTAGCCAGTACCACCGCCATATTGGAGGTGACAAAGCTTTTCCCGACCCCTGGTGACGCACTGGTCACCATCACCAAGTTATTCCCTTGGTTCATTACCGAGAAGTAAACGCTGGTACGCAGTGAGCGAATAGCTTCAACCGCAGTATCTGCAGGGTTTTCAAGGGCTAATGGGTTTTTATTCCCTGCCTCAATTAGTTTTTTCTCATAGGTAGAGAATGGAATTGTGGCATACACATTCACGCCTAGCGCATCAATATCTTCCGTGCTTTTAATTTTGTTATTAAAGAACTCGCGGGCAATCACATAAGCACAACCAACAATAAAGCCAAGGATTGTGGCAAGTACAACAATCAGGGATTTTTTCGGTGCAACTGCATTTGGTTGGGACTCAGCGGAGTCAATAATACGCACATCTGCAGTAATACCTGAATTGAGTACACTGAGTTCTTGTTGTTTTGAAACCAGTTGAGTATAAATGGCTTGTTCTGCTGCTACATCGCGGGTTAAACGCACGATCTCTTGTTGGGTATTGGGTAGCTTTTGGATGTTTTTACTGATTTTTTCTTTTTCACGTAACAACTGCTGGCGTTTATCTAGTAGGGACTGATACGCAGGGTGGTTACGGGTGTACAGTTGCTGAATTTCTACTTCTTTAAAGGTTAACTCATTGAGTTTTTCTTCCACTTGCAACGCCGTATCTAACGCGGCTTTAGCTTCTAATGAGAGGTCAATAGATTCATTCTTTTTACGGAACGCATTAAGCTGGTTTTCGTAGTTATCCAGTTTTGCTTTAATGGTGGGTAAATAATCATTTAAGAAGACTAAGGTATTGTTGGTGACTTCTTTTTTACGCTCGGTATTTTGGTCAACGTAGTTTTGGATAATGCTGTTGAGGATTTTAACGTTTTCTGTTTTATCCGCGCCTTTGATTTCTAGGTTTATGATACCTGTGCCTTTACCTACCTCAGCAATAGTTAAGGTTCTGCGTAAATCTTCAATGGAAGAGTAGCGGGCATTTTTTACCAGAGTAAATTCATCACCTGCTTTTGCTGATGAACTGGCAACCAGTAAATTAATTTCACCTTGTTTAAGGACTTGGCCAACGTTACCGTCAAAAATTTGATCATCAATATTCAGCGAGTAGGTTTTTTCGCTGGTAAATGTCAGCGTTGCGGGCTCTCCTACTAAGTGATCAGGCAGTTGATATACCGTGATGGTTAAAGGTGCTGTTTCGCCAAGCAATTTACTGGCAAAACCGGTCGGTGCAGTCAGTGTATCAAGGTTTAAATCCGCCACAGTTTTACCTAACACCATACGGGATTTAATGACTTCGATTTCGGAATCCACTTGGTTATTGCTGTTACCAAATGGCATTACATCACTCATTTGGTCGAGTAATGACACCTGACCTAACTTGTCATACTGTAAGGTCGCATTGGCTTGGTAAATTGGCGTTGCGAGTAGGCTATAAGCCACTGCAATTACCGCAAAGATAACTGTGAAAAACCCAATTTTTATCGTGTTGGATTTCAAAACTTTAAACAGGGCGAGCAGATCGATTTCATCTGAGGCTGGGGAGCTATTTTTTGTTGTGTTCATAATAGGTTAAATGTTAAGTCATCCAATAAATAAAATTAAATTTTTCCTTGCCAAGCGATGGCGGCTTTTTCGATTAACTGATAAACATGTTCAAACATTTCATCACTGCGTTTATGGGGGTCAGGGATTTCGGTTTTATTAATCCATTGCCCAAATAACATCACTTTGCCACGTGTTTGCGGAAACTGTTGGTGGATTTTAGCAATATGGTCGTTTTCCATCACTAGGATTAAGTCTGCTTTATGGCATATTTCGCTGGTTAACCGGCGTGATTGATGGTTTTCCAAGGAAAGCTGATGCTGCGCAGCAATACGGATGGCGCTGTCATAGGCTGGGAGATCATTTTTGGCGATAATCCCTGCGGAATCGACTTTTTTGGTGGGGAAATATTGTTGCAATAAACGCTCCCCTGTCGGGGAGCGGCAAATATTACCCATGCAAACAACTAGGATATGATTAAACATGTCGATTACCAATCGTGAATACGTTTGGTGCCTTCCGTTAATTGGTTATATGAAGCTATCGTTGGTAGTAATTGGGTAATCAGGCGATTCCAACGCACCACAGGGGCTGCGGTAACATAGACTAAGTCATACGGTTGCAGTTTAAACTCGGTGCCCATCACCAGTGATGTGGCATCCGATAAATCTAACTGATAGACCGCTGCCATTTTTTTCGGCAGTAATGCTTCAAGCTCTTTATCTGCGGCTGGCTGGTTTTTAATTGGGCGAATAACAAACACGCCTGTTGCATTGGCAGTGTTTTGATTTAGGCCACTGGCTTTGCTCAGTGCTTCAGTGATACTCATCCCAGCACGGTCAATAGTTAACGTGGTTGGCTGGCCAACTTCACCCATCACAAACACTTTTTGTGAGTCATTACGAGGTACATACAGCACATCACCTGGTAGCATCAGGTAGTTTTGGGTTAAATCCCCATACTGAACTAAATCCTGTAATGAGACTTTAATTTCTTTGCCATTGCGGGTTAGTACCACATTATCCCAATCGGCTTTTTCGGTTAAGCCACCTGCATTATTAAAGGCTTCTAAAATCGTCAACGGCACGTTAGTGATAGGTAATGTCCCTGGCTTTGTCACTTCACCGGACACATACATTTTCTGTGAACGGAATGCGGCAATACTGACATCCACTTGTGGGGATTCAATATAGGTAGCTAAACGGCTGCTGATCAGCGTACGGATTTCAGTGACGGTTTTACCGATAACTTTGACTTTACCGATATACGGGTAGTAGATGGTGCCATCAGCGTGAACCCAGTTACCTGCTTCTGTAGCACTACGAAAAGAACCCGCAGGGATAGTTAATTCAGGGTGGTCCCAAACAGTGATGGTTAATACATCACCTGCGCCCACACGGTACTCATAGTTAGTCAGTTGTTTTTCTAACTGTGAATTTGGTTTGGCAATGGTTGGGGCTGTGTACATGTCATCGAGTAATTTTGGTGAAATCGGGTAGATATCAACCAATTTGGTAATATCACGGTCACCTGTATCAACCACATTTTTGCCAGAGGTCGACATATAGGCACCAGGGGTAACGGTACAGCCTGTAAGTAAAATACTCACTGCTAATAGAGTCAGTGGAAGGCGCTTGCTAATCACTTGAGTATCCTGTTAAAAGTTAAATAATTATTTTTAAAATGAAGAATATTATTATGATTAGTGTTTGGCATTCCACACTAAATCACCAATGCCATCCGTTGGGTTAAATTCAGTTGGCGTTTCAAGTAAAATCTGGCGTATCGCTTCAAGGTCGTAATTTTGACATGCAAGATTTAATTTATCTAATATTTTAATGAAATCATCTAAAGGGATAAAGACTTCATTGGCAGCCATAATACGCTGATGTTCTGTTGAGTGGACATTATCACCGATTAAGAGCTCTTCATACAGCTTTTCACCTGGACGAAGACCTGTAAATTTGATCTCAATATCACCATTCGGATTTTTCTGGCTTTTTAACTCAAGGCCAGAAAGTTGAATCAGGTTTTTCGCTAAATCAACAATTTTAACGGGTTCACCCATATCCAATACAAAGACATCACCACCTTGGCCCATTGCTCCGGCTTGTAATACGAGCTGAGCAGCTTCAGGGATAGTCATAAAGTAACGGATAATATCTGGGTGTGTGACGGTAATGGCTTTACCAATCGCAATTTGTTGTTTAAACAGCGGGATCACAGAGCCTGAAGAACCTAATACATTACCAAAACGAACCATACAAAAACGGGTTCCGTTTTCTTTAGCGCTTTCTTTTTCAGACAGCGCTTGTAGCCCTAATTCTGCCATTCGTTTTGACGTGCCCATTATATTGGTTGGGCGAACCGCTTTATCTGTGGAAATCAGCACAAAAGATTCAACATTTGCTTCAATTGCCGCTTGTGCTGCATTGTAAGTACCAAAAATATTATTACGTACACCTTCAACAACATTATATTCCACTAAAGGAACGTGCTTGTAGGCGGCGGCATGGTAAACGGTTTGGACATGGAAAGTTTCTAAGGCATTTTTTAAACGCTCAAATTCTTGAACGCTACCTAACAATGGAACAATTCTAACTTTTAATTTTTCGGCGTTAACAATGTTATTTAGCTCTTTATCAATTTCATACAAATTGAATTCTGAAATTTCAAATAACACGATTGTAGTTGGTTTTTGGCGAACAATCTGTCGACACAGCTCTGAACCGATAGAACCCCCAGCGCCTGTTACCATAACAACTTTATTTGTGATATTGGCACCGATTAAATCTGGGTTAGGGGCAACAGGGTCACGACCTAAAAGATCTTCAATAGCAACATCTTTTAAGTCATCAACTGTGGCGTGGCCTTCAACGATGTCGTTAAAATCAGGAACCGTCAAGACTTCAACAGAGAGGTGTAATAAGCCGTTAATAATTGCTTTACGTTCTGAGCGCGATGTTCGAGGCATCGCGAGTAAAATTTTCTCAATGCCAAGCTTATTCACAAGTTCTTCGATTTTATCTGAAGAGTGCACGGTAATACCTTGAATAACAGTATGGTGTAGTGAAGGGTCGTTATCAATAAAGCCCTTAACTTGGTAAGAAACGGCATTTCGTAAAGCAATTGCTAGCTGGCGACCCGTGCTACCCGCTCCATAAATTAGTACGGGTTCACAACCCTTACGGCTTGCTTGCACAATCATCGAACGTACTAACATTCTTGCCCCGCCACATAATAAAATGAGGAAGGTCATATAGATAAATGGAATAGTACGCGGAATGTTTGCTTCTAAGTAATAAGAAAATGTCGTGATGGAAAATGCAGAAATTAATGCGCCTACCATGGCCACAGTTAATGCATGGAAAGTGAGGTAGCGTAAGACTGCACGGTATAACCCTAATTTTACAAAGGCTAGCAGGGTCACGATAATCGTACCCAGCAAGGTTAGCCAAGTATGATAAGACAGGTGAATAACAACCTCACCCAGCCTTACCCACAGGGCGAGAAAGAATGAAACAATAATAAGTAGCGTGTCGATACCCAAGCCAATGAGCCTTTTATAAACTCGGGGTAGAGACCAGATGCGATTAAGTTTATCCATAATGATTACTTCTTTTTGTTTTTCACTTGGCAGCAGCATCGCCGGAACCACTGCCGGTGACTGTCATCATGATATATTTAAAATAATTTTTAAGGTTCAGGTTATCTATCATTTCTTTATCTGTAGCCGCTAATAGCTGCGGAGTAGACATATCAATATTTTTAATTTGTGCTAACCCAGTTATACCTGGGCGAACATCATAGATATTTAGTGCTGAACGTTGTTGTATTAATTCTTCTTGGTTAAATAAATTAGGCCGAGGGCCGACTAAACTCATCTCACCTTTTAATACATTAATTAATTGTGGAAGTTCATCTATTTTGGTTTTACGTAAAATAGTCCCATATTTAGTTATAGAGTTAGTATCAACTAAATGACTGGCGACAGATGAAGTACCAACTTTCATTGTTCTAAATTTAACTAACTTGAAGGGTTTTTTATTTTTGCCAACACGAGTTTGAATAAAAATAGGTGAACCTGTTTCAAAATAACCAATAATAGAGGTAATAAGTAGTACAGGAGATAAAACGATTAACCCAATTAAGGCTGAAAAGAAATCAATTATACGTATCATTTCTTGTTGTTTCCTAAGTAACTCATTGTTTGCTCTATGGTATAAGGTGGAGTCCAGCCGAGTTCATTGAACATATTTGAGGAGTCGACCTCTAAATTTTGATAAAGCTGGGTAAAAAGACCTTGCTTGCCAATGGCACTTAATAGGGTCTTCATTAGGAGCTTAGGAACGGGTAGTTGAATGATATTCTTTCCTAGGCTTGTACCTATAACGCTAGTGAGTTCTTTTGTGGAAAGGTTTCTTCCATCTGAAACTAAAAAGATTTTACCGGCAGCATTGGGGTGTTGAGTGCATATTGCAATAAAATGCGCTAAGTTCTTTACAGATATATAACTTCGTGAGTTATTCGTTAGCCCAAAAGGTAACATAGGTATTTTTTGTATCAACTTTAAAAGAAGAGCAAAATTACCAGGTGCATTTTCACCATAGACTAAAACAGGGCGTATGATCACGAGTTCCATACCTGTTTTGGCACAGATCTCAGAGAGGCCCTGCTCCGCAACTAATTTAGATCTAGCGTATTCATTATGTGGTGCTGGTGTGTCTTGTGGGGAGAATGGCTTTTCATGTGTGATATTACCATTTACACCAATGGAGCTTATAAACACAAAGCGTTTGACACCCGCTTTAGCTGCCTCATTTGCGAAATGCAACGTTCCTTCGACATTTACACTCCATAATTCCTTTTGTTCATCATCATTTGGTGTTTTTACTTTCGTACGATGCGCAATAGCTGCAAGATGAATAATACTATCTATATCATCAAATGCACCATTCCAATCTGTATTTTGATTAAAAGATTGAATGGTAAAACAGTCATTTAATTCAGATGTATGATTTCGAGTAATTATTCGATAGTTACTTTTTAATTCTTTAAGAACTGCTTTTCCAATAAATCCGGTAGATCCGCTAATTAAAGTTTTCATGCATATGTGAACCATGTTATATCTAACATATGTGCCATTTATGCCATACTTATTATAAATATATAAAATTTAATATTATGATATGGCTATGGAATAGCTGACTTAATCATTACCAAATAAATCGCGTGTATACACTTTGTCTGCCACATCTTCAATTTCAGGCACCATGCGGTTGGCCAAAATGATGTCGCATTGAGCTTTAAATTCCGCTAAGTCATTGACCACTTTGGAATGGAAAAATTCACTTTCCTTCATCACTGGCTCATACACCACCACTTCAATACCTTTGGCCTTGATGCGTTTCATAATACCCTGCACCGCAGAGGCGCGGAAGTTATCGGAGCCTGCTTTCATCACTAAGCGATAGACACCCACTTTACGTGGTGCTTTGGCAATAATTGCGTCAGAGATGAAGTCTTTACGAGTACGATTAGATTCAACAATTGCGTTAATCAGGTTATTCGGTACGTCATCGTAGTTGGCCAGTAATTGCTTGGTGTCTTTCGGTAAACAATAACCGCCGTAACCGAATGATGGGTTGTTATAATGGCTACCAATACGTGGGTCTAACGATACACCTTCAATAATTTGGCGTGCATTTAAACCACGGCTTTCTGCGTAAGTATCTAGCTCATTAAAGTAAGCTACACGCATCGCTAAGTAGGTGTTCGCAAACAGCTTAATGGCTTCCGCTTCCGTTCCATCCGTGAATAACACTGGGACATCTTTTTTGATGGCGCCTTCAAGCAGCAAATCGGCAAAAATTTGTGCACGCTCAGAGCGCTCACCCACCACAATACGGGACGGGTGCAGGTTATCCCACAATGCGCGGCCTTCACGTAGAAATTCTGGGGAGAAAATCACGTTAGTGTAACCAAATTCTTCCCGTAAACGTGCGGTAAAACCAACAGGGATAGTCGATTTCACAATAATCGTCGCAGTTGGGTTAATTTCATTCACATCGTGAATGACCGATTCCACTGACTTGGTATTAAAATAGTTGGTTTTTGGGTCGTAGTCCGTCGGTGTCGCGACAATGACGTACTGTGCGCCTGTATAGGCTTCCACTTTATCTTCCGTAGCACGGAAATTCAGTGTTTTTTCCGTTAAAAACTGTTCAATCTCCGTATCAACAATCGGCGATTGGTGGTTATTTAACATCGCCACTTTTTCAGGAATGATATCCACAGCGACCACTTCGTGGTGTTGTGACAGTAACATGGCGTTAGATAGACCGACGTAGCCAGTCCCTGCGATTGCTATTTTCATAAGTGAACCAAATAGATTAAATTTCAGAGAAGGTTTGAATATTTTTTAAAGATAGTTGCACAATTGACTGTGCAGTCTGATGATCGTTTGCTTCGGCATAGCACCTTAATTCCGGGGCATTACCTGATGGTCTTAAATGAACAATATTGCTATTTGATAATGTCATTCTTAGCCCATCAATTGTATTCAAATCTAGTAGTTTCTCATCACCAAAACCTAAACATTGCAATAAGTGTTTTGGGTTTTTTGTGGCTTTTTCAATGATAGCTTTACTTTTTTCTGTTGCGAAGTTTTGTATTCTATCGCTAAAGGTAATACGCTGTGGCAATGAATTAACTAATTCAGCAATTCCATTCTCTTTTGCGGCAGATAACAACATTAAGAAGGGTAATACGGCATCTCGGGTTGGTAGTGCTGACAATTGCTTACCATTAATTTCAATGTTAGCCCCTAAAAGAAAACCTCCATTGGCTTCAAAGCCTGCAATTTTCTTATAGTCTCTAGCTAAATCAGTAAATGCTTCAATAACATAAGGCGAGCCAATTTTAGTTTGTTTTACGCACTTAAAAGCTTTATGAGATGAAATGATCGTATTGCAGCTAACAGGGATTGCTAATGCTTCTATGTTCATCTCTAATGCACATAACAAACCTAATATATCCCCTCGTAACCATTCACCATTTTCATCAGCTACAAGTGGGCGATCTCCATCTCCATCGGTAGAAAAAATAGCATCAAGTTTGTGTAGCTTTGACCAATTTCTTGCTTTTACTTTGTCTTCTTCAGAAACAGCTTCTGTATCAATAGGAACAAATTGGTCACTACGTTCTAGAGAAATAACTTCAGCCCCAAGTTTTTTGAACAAAATAGGGTATATATCGCGCCCTGCACTAGAATGTTCGTAAATACCAATACGTTTACCAGCTAATAGATTTTCATCAAATATAGATAAATAACGATTGAGATACTCTTCAGTCGCTGATGTATTTATTGATAGGGGGTGTAGCGTTATATTGGAAATTTCAAATTGAGAGTTATTATTTAAAATAGCTACTTCATCAACTTTAGTGATTTCACCATCTGGGCGATAAAATTTTAGTCCGTTTCTATCAAAAGGAATATGGCTTCCGGTTACCATGATGCAAGGAATATTATTTTTCATTGCAGTATATGCAAGGGCAGGTGTTGGAATTACACCGTAATATAGGGGTTCTATTCCTTGTTGCTTTATTGCCTCTATACAAGCAATCGCAATAAATTCACTACTTGGGCGATTATCTATAGCGATGGCTATTTGGTCAAAACTAAATTTGCTTTTGATGCTATTAATAAATGCATGGGTAAATGCAGCACATGATTCTTCAGTAAATTGAGAGACTAATCCACGGGCTCCGCTAGTACCAAACTGTATGCCTGAATCAAGGATGATGTTTTTAGTGGTATTCATAATTATCAAAATTTACTTTTATAGAGAGATACTTTCACCATGATATAAGTGGCGATAAGATTAGGTATTATTTAATAAGCAATTTATTGATTATTTTTAAAGGAATTAAAAATAAAGGTGGAGCTATATTATTTTTCTTCCATGATAAATAAACCTCCTTACTTCCTATATATCTGCTTTTAAAGCCAGAAGTGCTTTCTCCACCCATGCGCATAGCAACTAAATATTTATTTAGAATAGAGTGTTTGTAGTTATTTATAAAGATAGCTCGTAGAAGAAATTCATAATCAGAAGAAATTTTAAATTCACTATGATAATAGCCTATTTCTTTATATACCGAGAGTTTTACAAATGTGGATGGATGTGGTGGTTGTTTTCCTTTTTTCCACTTGGCTTTTGAGTTCATATCTTCACAAGGATATTTTCTAATGACCTGACTAGGGTCATTATTGAAATAGTATAAATTGCCAGAAACAAGGTCAGCATTGTTTTGATTAAATTCAGCAAGCACATCAGATAATACATAATCGTTTATATACAGGTCATCAGAATTTAATATAGCTACAATCTTTCCTTTTGCTTTAGCTATACCTTTATTCATAGCATCATATAAACCTTTATCAGGCTCTGAGCTGTATTTCAGCCTGCTATCATTATTATTATTCAATATATCAATGGTTCCATCCGTAGATGCACCATCTATAATAATATATTCAAGTGTTACTCTTTTCTGGTTTAATACAGATGATATTGTTTCTTGTATTGTACTCGCAGAATTATAGCAAACAGTTATAACAGTAAAGTCAAGGTCATCTTTAAGCATATTGTTTAACTTAAGTATGTTATTTATAAAAGAGTAGAAAACCATTCAGTAATAGCTAGTTATGGTTTTTACCATACTCTTCTAGCCTAATGATATCGTCTTCTTGTAAATAATTACCTGAGCGAACCTCAATTAAATGTAGGTCAACTTTACCAGGATTTTCTATTCTATGAGGAGATCCAATAGGAATATAAGTGGATTCATTTTCGCTAATTATGAACGTTTTATCGCCATTGGTTACTTTTGCAGTCCCTTGTACCACAACCCAATGTTCAGCTCGGTGATAGTGCATTTGTAAGGCGGTTTTTTCTCCAGGTTTTACTTTAAGATGTTTAACATGGAAACGTTGGCCTTCAGCGATATCATCATGGGTTCCCCATGGGCGGTATGCTTCGCGATGTTGTTCGCATTCAGAACGGCCTGCATTCTTTAATTGAGCAACAATACTTTTTACATCTTGAACGTTGTTTTTATTGGCGACTAGCACTGCATCTTTAGTTTCTACTATCACCAAATTATCAATACCAACAGTGGATACGAGTTTATTTTGGGAGTAGATATAACTGTTTGTTGTATTTTCTGTTAATACGTCACCAACAATGACATTAGATTGTGTATCTTTGGGGGAAACCTCCCAAAGTGAACTGAAAGAACCAACATCACTCCAGCCTGCATCCATCGGAACGACTTGAACGTTGTTTGCCTTTTCCATCACAGCGTAATCTATTGAGTCATCAGGGCACGCACTAAAAATGTCTGGTTGTATACGAATAAAGTCCAAATCATTTTGTGAATTAAGAATTGCTTGTTCGCATATTTTTAAAATATCGGGGCAGTGTTTTTTTAATTCATTGAGATAACAGGATGCCTTGAAGAGAAACATACCGCTATTCCAGAGGTATTCACCGCTTGAAAGGTAACTTTCAGCGGTAGTTAAATCTGGTTTTTCAACGAAGCGTTCGACTTGATAAGTTGCAATATTAACAGGGGAGCCTTTTTTAATATAGCCGTACCCAGTTTCAGGTGTTGTTGGAATGATACCAAAAGTAATTAAAGCACCTTCTTCAGCAGCCTCAATTGCGTTTTCAATAGAATGAGTAAATCCTGCTTGGTTTTGTATGACATGATCTGCGGCTAAAACTAATAATAAAGGGTCATTTCCATTCTGTATTGCCCTAATAGCCGCTAATGCTATAGCAGGTGCTGTATTTCGACCAATGGGCTCTAAAATGATGCCACTGTGCTTGACATTTTCTTGCCGTAATTGCTCTGCAACAATAAAACGATGCTCTTCGTTGCAGATAAATACAGGGGGCTGATGTTGCAGCGTTTTTAACCGCGCTGCAGTTTCTTGCAACATTGTTTTTTTGCTAGTTAGGCTAATAAACTGTTTTGGATATAGGCTACGAGAAAGAGGCCATAAACGACTACCTGAGCCTCCTGCCATAATAACAGGCAATAACATAATAATTTACCGTAAATTTAAATGGTTATTAATAAAATAGGCTTTTGTATTATCGTGTACTTTAGATGAATCCAGAAGTTCGTTGATATCCCACCATTGATAGTTTCTATGTTGTTCCAAAGGTAATTTATTGAGATCAAGGTCTTCTTTAATTAAATATCCCAAGACGACATAATGAGTAGAAAAATTATCCTCTGAAAAATTATCTTGATAGAGATGCTGGTAATGACCAATAAACTTTGCATCATTGATATTATAACTGATACCAAGCTCATCAATCGTTAACCGCCGAAATGCGATGTCAAATGTTTCATCTTTGCAAATACGCCCACCTGGTACAAACCAATAACCTTGGGCGGGACGATTATTTCGTAGCCCTAACAATGCTTGGTTTTTTGAATTACAAATGACCAGATCAATAGAAACTAAAGGAGTAGATGCAACGATAGTTTTAAACGTATTTAATGCTAATCGCTGCGCCATATTTATTTAATCCGTTATTTACGAAAATTTTGCTGATTTTGCAGGAACCACTGGTAAGTTTCACTTAATCCATTTTCAAGCTCGACAGAATATGTCCATCCTAGGTTTTTTAAACGAGATACATCCATTAATTTTCTAGGGGTTCCATCTGGTTTCGTGCTGTCGAATGTAATTCTTCCCTTAAAGCCGACAACTTTAGCCATAGTTTCAGCCATTTCACGAATCGTGCAGTCGACACCTGTACCAACATTAATGTGGGATAACATTGGTTGAGTGTTTGCTTGGTATGTTTCTTTGTTTAATTCCATAACATAGACTGAGGCTGCAGCCATATCATCGACATAAAGAAACTCTCGCATAGGTGTTCCTGTACCCCAAACAACGACTTCTTCGTCATTATTCAGCTTAGCTTCATGGAAGCGGCGCATTAACGCAGGAATAACATGTGAGTTCTCTGGATGAAAATTATCGTTTTCACCATATAAATTAGTTGGCATTACACTGCGGTAATCACGACCATATTGTCGATTATACGATTCACAAAGTTTAATACCTGTAATTTTAGCAACAGCATAAGGCTCATTCGTTGATTCAAGAATACCCGTTAACAGTGCATCTTCAGACATCGGTTGTGCTGCTAACTTTGGATAAATACAAGATGAACCTAAAAACAGTAAATGTTGAACATTATGTTTATGAGCAGAATGGATAATGTTGCATTCCATTATTAAATTTTCATAAATAAAATCTGCTGGATAGGTATTATTTGCGTGGATGCCACCAACCTTGGCCGCGGCTAAATAGACCTCATCAATTTTATTCTGCTCAAAGAAATGTTCAACTGCGGCCTGATTAGTGAGATTTAATTCGTGACGTGATTTTGTTATTAATTCAATATCGTTACGATTTTGTAATTGTCTAACTATTGCAGAGCCAACCATGCCATTATGACCAGCAACAAAAACTCTTTTTTTCACGGAGTGATCCTTAATTCTCTAAAGAAATAGCAACATCAAACCCATTAGCTTTAAGTAAAGCATGCTGTTTTGCTTTTTCTATATCAGATGCAACCATTTCTGAGCACATTTCTTCCACGGTGATCTCTGGCACCCAACCTAATTTTTCTTTTGCTTTAGAAGGATCGCCTAGAAGGGTTTCAACTTCTGCAGGGCGGAAGAATTTTGGGCTCACACGGACTATGATATCACCAATATTTACATTTGGTGCCAGTGTGTTATTTACGCTAGTAACGGTTGCAATTTCATCTACACCAGTGCCACTAAATGAGAGCTCAATTCCAGCCTCTTTAGCAGACATACGTACAAATTCACGTACGGAAATTTGTTTACCTGTAGCAATAACGAAATCATCAGCGTGATCTTGTTGTAACATCATCCATTGCATACGAACATAATCTTTTGCGTGTCCCCAATCACGTAAAGCATCCATGTTACCTAAATATAGGCACTGCTCTAGGCCTTGTGAAATATTGGCAATAGTACGTGTAATTTTACGTGTAACGAACGTTTCACCGCGGCGCGGGGATTCATGATTAAATAAAGTACCATTACAAGCATACATTCCGTATGACTCACGGTAGTTCACTGTAATCCAATAAGCGTACATTTTCGCTACGGCATACGGTGAGCGAGGGTGGAAAGGGGTTGTTTCCTTTTGTGGTATTTCTTGAACTTCACCATAAAGTTCTGATGTTGATGCTTGATAAAAGCGAGTTTTCTTTTCTAGGCCGTTAATACGGATGGCTTCTAATAAACGTAGTGTACCGATAGCATCGACATCTGCAGTATATTCAGGAGACTCAAAAGATACAGCCACATGGGACATTGCACCTAAGTTATAAATCTCATCTGGTTGGATTTCTTTTACTAAACGGATTAAGTTCGAGGTATCAGTTAAATCACCATAGTGTAATTTAATCTTATCACTGTTATTAACGACAGAGTCAATTCTCTCCGTATTGAAAGAAGAAGCTCTACGAATTAAACCGTGAACTTCATAGCCTTTTTCTAAAAGAAACTCAGCTAAGTAAGAACCATCTTGTCCAGTGATGCCAGTGATTAATGCTTTTTTCATACTACAAATCCTCATTAAAAAAGCCTTGAAAACGATGACGTAAAATTTTTAAGGAATTAGGTCTTAATAATAAACAACGAAAAAAAGAATTCCCAAAAAATAGAAAAATGTCACGACAAATTGAAGGTGTTTTATTGTTTGATAATAAAATTCTAAACATTTTCCCTTGACCTAAGGCGTAAGTTAAATGTTTTGAATACTGCGAATCTCTTGGGGGATGGTATATTTTTGCATTTTTATTTGTTAGAACATGGAAGCTATTATTATTAAAGTAATCAAATAAAAATAACACATCCTCACCACTTTTAAATCTTGTGTACTGCCCTGGACCAAAATTTTCATTAAAATATAAATCTTTAATTTTATCTAATGAGAATAGGTATGACCAAACATAAGGTTCATAAATAGGATTAATTTTACATTTTGTTGCGGTGAAATGAAATTGTGAATCATCATGAAAGCTGCTAAAAGAAACATTTGCTTTTAATGTAATGTTTTTTTCTCTATTTTTATGAAGAAAATAGGCGGCAGAATTTGTCCATGAAATAGATGCATCATGAAATAGGATGAATTTCACTTTCAATTCTTTTGCTTTTTTTATACAAGCATTTCTTGCTGTTGATACATTTTCAATAGGTGTATATAAAATTTTTTTGTTTTTATCTAGATTTGTTTCTGTTTTGCTTAAAAAATTTTTATTCTGGATTACTATATAGAAAATACAATCGTTCTTCCAGTGTTTTTCTATGCATGAAAGAGAATGAAGTATGCTATTTTTATAGGATATCCAATCTTTCTCAGTAACACACACACCGACTAATAGTTCAATTTTTTGATTTTTTAATGTCATAGTAAATTTGCTACTTCTTGAACATCATTCTGATGGAATGGAATGGTATTGCTATTAATCCTTTTGATATTAAAAATAACTTAATATAAAAGTTAAGATCTGATGATAAAACTGCTATGCAACGTTCAATCCACATTTTTCTAACATTATATCTTTGAGAGCTAATGCCAGTATTATCAAAGTTAGTAATACAGTAATTTAATTTTTTAGTGATAATTGTCGTGTAGTTGTGTATGAGGTGTGCATAGTCAGCACAAAATATATAATTAGTGTTATAAAGTGATTTTTTAAAAAGATTATGATGATAAAAAATGCTTTGATGATTAATCATTTTAGTTCGAAGAAATGATAAACTAATGCTTTGAGAGAAAATATTGTTATTACTTATATAGTCACCATAGATAAAGTTTGTTTTTTTTTCGCTATTGCTGAGGCATTCGTTAAACTTAGCTAAAACTTTTTTATCAAAGAAAGTATCTCCAGAATTAAGGAATATAATCCAATCTCCATTAGCTAGCTTGATCCCTTTATTCATTGCATCATAAATTCCGTTGTCATCTTCAGAGATGAATTTATTGATTATATTTAGATTGTAATAGTGTTTTATGATTTCTAGAGTTTTATCTTTTGAATTACCATCAACTACAATATATTCTATTTCAAGGCTTGGTGTTTTATCCTGCTCAATTAGACTATTAATGGTTTTCTCTAATCCTAGAGAGTTGTTAAAAACAACTGTTATTATTGATAGTTTCATAATTTATGAATTTTAAAATAGTGTTATAAGTACAGTAATGTTTTAACAAAACCAGTAGATAAGTGTAGGAATGAGTTATTATTAAGTATTTTTAATATACTCTCACTGTTGGTAAAACTGATATAGCTTGTGTTAATGAGGGCTAGAATTGCTAATAAAAATATAACTAATATAGATATCTTAGGATATTTAATGCATCGATAGTAACTCATAAAAAAATACAGATACATAGTCAAGGGCAAAGTTAGTAAATTAACTCGAGCTAAAAATGACCAGTTTCCCCATGCCCAAAATAATGATTGTAATAAGATAAATGAAAAAGCTATTTTTTTCACGTTATTATTTGTTGAGTAATACAACATGCATAAATTAGCTAGAATTATAAAAAGACTTAATTTATCAAATGATACATAGTTATCATTACTCATATAATAATCTGTTTTATATTCTAGCTCACCAATGGCATTAGGAAAAAAATAAAGAGAAAGATATATAAGCAAGAGTGATATAAAAGCTAAAAATAATATTGATGATATTTTTATTAGAATATTTTTTCTTTTATTTAAGAAAAACACACTCATTTCCATTAGAAATATAGGGATAAATACGAACGCTGCCGTGTTATGCGATAAAAATGCAATCATAAAAAAGAAAAATGATTTTTTCTTGTTTTCGTGTAAGTAATAATAAATGGATATCATCAAAAATAATGTTGCTAAAGCTTGCCTATATATATGAACTAGAGTGTATATATTTGAGTGAAATAAAAAGAACAATATGTATATATATATAATGCTGTAAGCTTTAAAAGGGCGGATAGCATAAAAAAGTACACACATCATAAAGACATTCACAATTAATGTAAATGAAAAAAAACTTAGTTTACCAACTAGTAATGATATTAAGTCCAAAGGTAGCCAAAAGATAATTTCTCGATTGAAACTAGCTGAGATATCTCCGAGCCTCTCAAGATACCAATAATAATAAGTTGGAGCATCATCACTGGCATCACCAAATAAAAAACCATATTGTCGCATGGTAAAGGATAAGCAAAAAAATAGTAAATAAAACAGAAGGAAAAAAATAGAAAATATGTTAGTTACTTTTTTTTTAGCCGTAAATATCAGAGCTAACCCAATGATAAACATTGATATGTATATACTAGTTGATAGTATAATCGCTAAACTCGAAAGGAAAAAAAAGAAAAAATAAAATTCACTGTTTATGTGAACTTCTTTCATTTTCCAAAACTTATAGAGCATATAGTTTATTTCCTATGCAAAAATAATATTTCTTTATATAAATTGTGATATTGAGAAATTACAGTTTGGGTTGACCAAAGATGAACTGCTCTTTTCCTTGCTTGTATAGAAAAATTATCATTATTATTTTGTTCATTTAAGATTAGCTGGATTCCATTAGCCATGTCTTCAGTATCAAATGCTTTAGCTAAATAGCCTGTTTCTAGATGGGCAATAATATCTTGTAATCCTGTTGTATTAAATGCGATAACGGGTATGCCACAAGATTGAGCTTCTGTTGCTGTTTGTGGTAGGTTATCTACTCGCGATGGTACAATCATGACATTCGCAGAGTTATATAGTAGTGAAAGTGTAGTATCATCATAAAGGTGACCAAGCCAAAGAGTAGTAAATGGCAAATCAGGTAATTTGTATGGCTTACTTTGTCCAAAAACTACACAAATAGTTGACTTAACATCAATCTTGCTTTTAAGCTTACCTAACGCATTAATGAGTAAATCGTAACCCTTTCTAGGATCATTACCTCCACCTATTGCACCAAATAAAATTATATTTTTTCCTTGTGGTAACTTTAGGATATCTCTACAGATCTTTTTATCTAACGGTTTGTAAATGTCAGTATCTAAAGGATTTGGTATGACGGTGATAGGCCTGTTTTGGAATAATGAGCTTTGCTTGGCACATTCAGCCAACCATTGACTAGGTGAGACCGTATATATATTAGTTTCTTTCCAAGCTTTGGTTTTTCGCAACCAGACTAATTTATCAATATCAATTTTACTATCATTATTTGATCTATTTCCTTTTGTATATCCAGACCGCCATCTAGCATTTATGCTATCTTCAGCATAATGCTCAGCTCCACAAAATGGCCACATGTCATGCATGGTCCATACAATAGGTTTTTTTATTCGACCAATATCTCTTATTGATAAAGTTTCGTTACCAATCCAATGGATGTTAACTAAGTCAGCATCGCTTGAATTAATTTTGTTTGCCCAATTTGAAGGAAGCCAGTTACCAGAACGCAGGTTAATATTTTTTGACTTCTGTAACTTATTTATATAAGAACCGATTGTTGGACTGAATGTGTATGCTAACTTGCTTAAATGAGACTTTGGATTAAGTATTGTCCAATCATCAGTTTTTTTGACGCGTACCATCATTTGGGAATCAATATCTGAATTTAAAAGGGCTTTATGCAACCTATATGAAGCTCTGGCCGCACCCCCTACAATATCTGAATGGGAGATATGAAGGATTTTCATAAAAAAACTCGCTTTATCTTACTTAAAATACGTCGAATATAGTTAGGTTGATTAGCTTTGTAAAAACGCTTAATTAGTTCTAAAGTATTCAAGTCTTCAATAAAAATATTAGGCCAAATAGTTGGTTTTTTTTGAGCTAATTCACTTTTATAAATGTCATTATGCCCACAGTTTTCACCACTACCATCATTACCAATATTTACAACATAACTTTTTGTTGGATTTAAGCATAGGCCATTATGTGTATATATAGTTGCATACCAAAATATTGCCCATGTATCTAATTTTCCAGTTATATTTTCTTCGATTTGTGAAAAGAAATTGTAGGAACCGTCAAGATTGAATTTATATATAGTCTCACTATCCCAATTTTTTTTAATGTCTTTTGGTTTTTTTTCAAAATATTCCCATCTATCTTTCCATGTAGCCCAGCCCCAACAATTCATTGTTCGCCATAAAAAACAGTCAGGTAATTCGGTGGTATCCTTTAATGGATAATTCCAACCACTGATATGCCACACTTCTTTTGTATTTTGATATTTAGTTAGTGCAGAGTTCATGAAGCTTAAGAAAAATGGAGATGTAACAATGTCATCTTCTAGGATAATCGCTCTTCCATATTGTTCACAAACAGCGCTAACACCCTCTATAATATTTTTGGCAAGACCATAGTTTGCTGTTCTACGGTTAATAACTACACTCTTAAAACCTGTAATATCAGTAATAATGTTATTGACTAATTCGACCGATTTCAGTTGTTCTTCATTTTTTGCTGCATCTGCATATATGATTAAATCTGTGTTTTTCGCTTCTGGGTTTTCTAATAGTGCAGAAATGGTTTTTTTTGTATGCTCTGGTCGGGCAAATACAAATAAAACAACTGGAGCTAGATTATTTTTTTTCATGATATAATTTTAGATAAATTATCTGACGATTAATTTATGTTTTCCATTAACTGTTTTTTTAATTTCATTAACATAATTTATTTGTACATTAAATCTATTCTCAAAACTTAGTTTCGTCTTGATTTCAAACTCATCATCAGAATTGAAAGATTGTCCTTTTACAATATTTACAACTAACTTACCTGCCTCTTGGTTCTCTATTTGCCAAGCTATAATATTCTTAAATGCTGAAAAATGTTGCCCAAAAACAAGCGCTGTTACGGATAATTCATTGTGATTTTTATCAATTACATAATCTTGGGCTCGACCTATGATCTTATAAGCTTTAACTACACCATTATCGGAGTCTTTATAAATAGCAAGATCCCCAGTATCATATCGTATAAAAGGACGCGCATAGTTGTGATATGAGGTAACTACGATTCGACCTTCTTCCCCTTGATTAACGTGGTTACCAGTGTCATCAAGTATTTCTACATGACCATATAGTGGTGAAAATGAATAAAAATTTTCATTTGGGTGTTTAGATGCTATTACAGATGCTTCAGAGTGCCCATATTGATAATAAATTATGTTTCCCCAGTAGTCTTGGATTGCTTTCTCTTGTTGTGGAGATATACTTTCTGAGGTTAACTGTATTCCTTTTAAATTAAATGGCTTAGATTCAAACCCTAATTCAATCAGTAATGATGTTAAGTCACACATTGATGACGGGTAGCTGCGAATGAAATTAGGTGGATTTTGTTTTAATTCATCAAGAAAATATTTGATATTCTTTTTATTTAAAAAATGAGAGCTAAATTCCTTACTTCCGAAAGGCATTTGTTTTTTATTTTTTCTTTCGCGCCAAAATTTATTATTTTTTATGTCTAATTCGTCAGGCATAAAGCCGTTAATAGTGTATATTTTATCACCATCGGTAAATCCAGCTTTTATATGTTGGCATTCTTGATGGATGTTATCTATATATCCAGCTTGTGTACCCACATAAAAATGAAATGGCTCACCTGTACTTCCACCTGTATTCATTCTATATCGTGCCATTAATGGAAAGTACCTAGATAAAAAGTCATTCTCATTTTCAGATTGAAAAAGTGATTTTGAGGTAACCGGGAATAGCTTTAAATCAGGGCTTGAAATTTTTTTGTAATATTTTACATTCGAACTTGTATAATTAAGTATTTTATTTTTTAAACTATCACTATATTTTTCAAAACTCATATTTTTTTTTGATAGATAAAAAAGGTGAATTGATTTTTCTAATTTATTCAATGATAACGTATATTTGAAAATTGCTAATTTATTTATTATTTTATTTATAATTTTCATGGCTTATATTTTGTCCTTATTAGGAAAATAGATAAAATTTGAACTTTGAAAATCGATGGTGCAAAAATTATATTTAGGAGTACGCTAGAAAAGGCTTGAGTTAGAACAGCCGAAATGGCAGCTCCTAGAAGACCAAACTTTGGAATTAAAAAAATATTTAGCATAACTAAAAATGCGGCACCTAAACATGTCCTTATTAAACTTAAATGACCTTTTTTTTCATTAATAACCCAAAATCCAAGTGCTACTCCACTACAAATAAATAAATTAGTGAAGACATATATGGATAATACATGACCTCCAATAGCATATTGCTCACCATATAATATTGATACTATGTAGGGAGAAAGGAAATACATGGGAATACAAGTGAGCCAGCCAATAATAGAGTATATCCAAAAGAGATTGCCTAATAAACTACAATATTTGTCTTCACTCTCATGCTTTGCTCTACTGGCTAAAGGCATCAAACTGGTATATAAGGACATAGGTATAACTTGCCAGAGTGCGGATAATGGTAGAATAGCAGCGTATATTCCTAATTTCTCTGCGTCTAAAAGATCATCAATCATTATTATATCTATCCTCATATAAATAACAACTGCTAATCCACTAAGTAGAAAAGTCCATGATTCTTTCAATAAGGATTTAATTAAATCAAATGTTACTGACCATTTTTGCGGGCAAGGGTATTTTCGATATGCATAATATAAACTTATTGCATTTATCATTGCTTCAACTGCAGTAACAACAGCAAAGTATATCAATGAGCTATTAGAGAGAATTAATATTATTTTTAATCCATTTGAAATAGCATAAGCTACCAATTTTGCTAAAACTGTACGTTTACTTTGGCTTTGACTTTGGAACCATAGATCGATCGTATCCGCGGCTTGAAATACTAGACCAGCTCCAAGAATGGCAGTTAAAATAACGCTTTGGTCATTAAAACCATTCATTATTGACATTCCGATGATAGCGGCAATCCAGCAAATACCTCCAGCTATACTTTGCAAGAAGAAGCTAGTACCTAAAATATTTCCTGATTGCTCATCATGTTTTGAAATATCTCTTACAACAATTCCATTTACACCTAAAATCGCTACGGCTTGAAAGAATGCAAGATAGGTTAAAACAAAAGCTAATTCTCCATATTGGCTTGGACCTAAATAACGAGCAACCCAAGCCCCCACTAATAATCCTAATATTAGTCTAATTAGTTTATCAAATAACAACCAACCACTATTGTGAATTATTTTTTTTATTTGAGGATTTTTAGATAGTTTTTTGATAAAAAAATTGGGGTGAATATTTATTTTCACAGCCTGCTCTAAATTGATATTTAAAACTACAGTACATTTTGAGCTGTAATTAAGTTTCATAGCTACCGCACTGGGTTATCGGGTCCCAGAGCACCATTGAAGTTGTAAATGCATACTTATTAATTGAAAACGTTACATTTTTTGCTATCGTGTTCAATTGATAAGCATAGCTTATTGTTTTTTGCCGCCCAAAGGTATGCCTCATGGCGAATCGGGTCAAGCAAAAGCGCTTAATAATACCACCAAACCTAGGTAGTGACTATCACTGCGATTGTCTTAGAGAATAGTCCTAATAGGAGTATCAAATGAATAAGTTATTTTAAATTATCAGGTTATAATTCTTATTATACGCGTGTACCGTGATTAAATATTTTGCTTAAGTTAAGTCTTTTATATCATTAGGATTAGTGTGGGCATAATTAGCTCAAAAATAAAACGTACCTATTTTTACGCGGATTTGGCGTTGTAATAGATTAATAATATGAGTGATTGGTAATATTAATTTACGTAATTTTTATGTTCATTTTTCAGCCAGATATGTTTTGTTGTAAAACAGAAACAAATTGGCGAAAAAAAAACGGATTATAGTGTGCATATAATCCGTTTTAATAAGAAGTATGGATTGTGACTATAAGGTGATTACCACTTAAATGGCACGTTTATCGTCACTGCGGCGCCTACGTCATTGCGTGTTTTATAATCGGTTTTAGAAACCCACACTTTTGCATCAGTGCTGACGTCGTTATCAAAGTTATGCCACCAACCCATATCGACACCTTTAATGGTTTCAGATTTAGGGAATAACTTGTTACCGTCAAAGTTAGATTTATTGACTTTGGCATACACTAAACGCGTACTTACACGGTTATCATCATCAAGGGTATATTCCACTTTGGTGGTTAGCATACGGCCATCACCACCCATGCCATGACCAAGAGCGGCGCCTTGTTGGTAGTAACCATCTTTATAAATGAAGTGGCGGTACATGATATTATCTTTATCCCATGTGCTATGGGTATTTGCACCTTCAATATACCAGTTTAACGGTTGACCCCATAATGTATGGTAGCCTTCAATACCCCCCATAAATGCATTTTGAGATGGGAAGAAGTTATTCACATCTTCACCCACCACCTGTCCATAAAGGCTAACTGGTAGGTCAATTAATGGGTAAAGTTTCAGTTTAAAGTCTAAACCTGCTAATTGGTTGCCTGGGTCTTTATTTTTATCGCCTGTATTATCATCGCCTTTAACGGCATCCCAGAACGAGCTCCAGTTATTTGGTCGCCCATCGCCGCCCCACATAATCACACGGGAGCCACCCAGTTCGAAGAAGTCGGTTGGGTTCATCGTCATGCGCAAGCCAACCAGTTTGGTTTCAGGTACTGCAGCATATTGCTTAATCTGCCCCGCAGTGAGCTGGTATTGCCAAGAACCAATCCAAGACAACCATGGGGTTTCAAATGGGCTTTGGTCGGCGCGTTGAAGTAAAAAGCCAGTGACAGGGCGGGCGGCATCGGTACGGATTAAGCTTCCGTCATGGCCGGGGCCCCACCATTGTGGGATTTCACCGAAGGTCACCCACTGGTTCCAAATTTTAACGCCGCCGTATGAACCGTTCAGGTTGTAGTCTGACCCGTTTTCAACACGCAGGGCACGCTCGCCGTTGGCAGTGAGGTTTAAGTCCACATCATCGGTACTGTAGTTACCCGAAACGGTGTAACGGATGTCACTTTTTTCACTTTGGGCGAAGCCTTGTGGCATCGAATTGTGGCTAGAAGCAAAGTGTGTTTCCAGCTGAACGCTGTTTTTTTTGCGGTCTAAATTTTTCTTAATGCGTTGAATAATCGCTTCTTGTTCGCTATTGGTAATATTCGCATTATTCAAAGAACGGGTGATTTCTTCTTGGGAGAGCGGCCAAGTGGATAAGCTAATTTGAATGACGTTACGTTCTGAAAGCCATGCTAAATCGCTACGTAAGTTATCATTGGGTAAAACTAATCCCCCTGCCACACTGTGTGCGCTCATTGCGCCTAATACCGCAAGCATTGCCAGCTTGGTAAGCTTGAATTTTTTCATTGATAAATCCGTTTGAAGTTGAGTTCGCCTAATATTGAACAGGTTAATAAAGATAAATAAGTCTCTAAAAATTAAACCAGTATAAATGTGGTGATATTTTTTATTATAAGTGTGTGAAAGCTAATGATTTGCTCACCTATGCTTTTGTGTCGAGAAGCAATCATCACAATTTAATTAAGTAAAAGAGAATATCAGATTAATACATTCGGCATAGGGATGGGTAAGCTATTAAGATATATAGCAATGCGATATCAATTAGTTTTATCTGTTGGTTATATTGAATTAATAAATTATTAATTTTGTTTGAAATGCTTATTTTTTTGTAAACAGATTAATATTTGGCTGGATGGTTTAGGATTTATTGCTCTGAGAACACAATATAAGAATATTCTATATTAGGCGCTTATAAATTTATTCGGTAAATAGAAGTGAAAAAGCCCTCTATTTAACATAGAAGGCTTTTGGGATGGAATATCTGTCAGCGATTAACGACCATGTTCAGGTAACCAGATCTGTAACCGTAACCCGCCCAGAGGGCTGTCATCGGCTTTCACCCAGCCTTTGTGCTGCGTAATCGCTGTTTCAACAATTGCTAAGCCTAAGCCTGTACCACCTGTTTCACGGTCTCGCGCTTCATCTGTGCGGTAGAATGGGCGGAAGATATGTTCACGGTCAGCAGGGCTAACACCTGGGCCATCATCATCCACAGTGATCAGAATACCGTTGTTTTCTTCTTTAAAATCAACAGCGATATGTGTGTGTGAATAACGGAGCGCATTACGGACGATATTTTCAAACGCACTGCCCACCGCTGATGGGTTGCAATACAGCGGCCAAGGGCCCGGATTAGAGGTGATATCGAGCGTTTTGTTCATCTGCTCCGCTTCGAAGCTAGCATCATCTAAGATATCCCCCCAAAGTTCATCAGCTTTGATATTTTCACGCAGGATTTCATTTTTATGTTGGCTACGCGAGAGCACCAACAAGTCATTGATCATGCTATCTAAACGATGTGTTTCGGTTTCGATACGCTCCAACTCCTTACTTTCGCCATGGCGACGGCGTAATAGGGCGGTTGCCAGTTGTAAGCGAGTGAGTGGTGTTCGTAATTCATGTGAGATATCAGAGATTAAGCGTTGCTGGGCGCTAACCATGCCATCGAGCGCGCTGATCATCTGGTTGAAACTGTTCCCTGCGGACAGAAACTCTTGAGGCCCTGCTTCCAGTTCAGGGTGGGGGCGAAGATTCCCTTTGGCCACATCATCCGCTGCCATTTTGAGTTTTCGCGCAGGTCGAGCCAAGCTCCAAGATAGCCATAATAACAGTGGTGCACTGATTAACATGGTGGCAATTAAGAGCAGGAATGGCCTATCGAACAATAGGTTAATAAAGTCAGATTGTGGGCTGCTGGCAGGACGCACTAAATAGAGTTGGTAGTGATCCTCGCCATCACGAATAGAGAACGGCCCGAGAATTTCAGCTCGGCCATATTTTTTCTTTTTGGGGTGATCGGCGTTATCGGATTGACCGATAAAGTTACGGATCACCTGCATTTCACTGGGCATCGCACCAATAACACGGCCTTCACTGGTGACGATAATTAGCCGCTGACCCGGCGGCGCCCATTTTTTGATGGCGTTCGAAATTCGACGCCACCAAAGTAGGTCATTCATAGGAGCTTGTGCGAGTTCGGCTTCAATATGTTGCTCAAGCATCTCCCCTTGGCGCTGTTCACTTTCCATTAGGACGGTGATTTGCCGTGAGTCGAGCTTGGGCACCATCAGCACTAGCATCAGCACTAGTGCGAGGGTAAACCAAAAAATCGCAAAGATCCTTGCGGTTAAGCTATTGATCATGTGGCAGAAACCATTAAGTAACCACGGCCACGTAAGGTTTTAAACCATGGCTGACCGTCGGTGCGTTCTGGCAATTTACGGCGCAAATTCGAAATATGCATATCAATCGCACGGTCAAACGGTGTTAGGCGTTTACCCAGCACTTCTTGGCTAAGGTGTTCCCGTGAAACCACTTGGCCTAAATGCTGTGCTAACAGATATAACAAGGTAAATTCGGTGCCAGTTAAATCCAAAATTTCATTATCGAAACTGGCTTCTTGGCGACCCGGGTTGAGTTGCAGTTTATCAACTTGCAATACAGGGGTATTGCTGTTGCTGTCCTGTGTTTGTTCACTCCAGTTTGAGCGGCGTAATAACGCACGAATACGCGCCACGAGCTCACGGTCATTAAACGGTTTTGGTAGATAGTCATCCGCGCCCAATTCTAAGCCCAGCACTTTATCTAACTCACTACCGCGAGCCGTTAACATAATGACTGGGGTTTGATGAAGTTGGCGCAATTCTTTGAGTGTCTCAATACCATTTTTCTTCGGCATCATGACATCCAATAAAAGCAGATCAATGGACGAGTCAATCTGTTGCAATGCCTGTTCACCATCATAAGCGATGACGACATTGAAACCTTCCATTTCCAGCAGTTCTTTTAAGAGCGACGTGAGTTCACGGTCGTCATCAACTAATAGGATTTTATGCATTTTTTAAGTCCTCCACCTGCCAAAATACGATAACAATCTGTACGATTCCATGACTTTACGTTCTTTTACATGCTCTGACGCTAGTTTGCAGCCACAGGTGTATATTTATTCACATTGAATCACGAGCACAGTTCGGAGACAAGGTGTCAAATGCTTAGAACAACACATAGCAAAGTACATAATACAGTACATAAAACCGCAATGTTAGTTTTAGCTTCTGCATTTGTGTTCGGGCCAACAATTGCTTTCGCAGAAGTTTCACAAAACATGGCGAATGATGAAAGCTCAGCGCCATTAATGTTGCAGATGCAGCCTGAGCAAGCACCTTCAACAGTGCATCAAGTTGTGGTGCCATTTCAATCACATGAAATGTTTAGCAGTGAAGAACGTGCCAGCACCTTTATGTTTAATGGCATCACATTAAATGAAAAGCAACGTCAACAGCTACGTGATTTGATGGCAACACAGCGCCATTACCACGTTGATAACACGGCGTTAGTGCAAGAGCGTGAAGCGTTACATAAATTAATTATAGCGGATAGCTTTGATGATAAAGCGGTTCGTCAGCAACTTGAAAAAAGAATGCAAAAAGAGTTGGAACAACGCGTAGAAATGGCACGAATTCATCATGAATTATACCAATTATTAACGCCTGAGCAGAAAAGTGAGCTTGAACAGATTCACCAACACAAAATGGCTGAATATCAAGCGATGCAGTTCCAATAAATCAGATTGAGAGTACCCGCAGTTGTAGTTGAGTAAGCAAGTTAATTTCAGATCCTTAATTTTGAAGTAAGTAGTGAAGTAGCAACAAATGAAGTTTTTCCTTGCCATAGACACCATCCCTGTCTTTTATAGCCCCTGTTAGGGGCTTTTTTTTCAATAAGTTATATTCTCAACCCTTTGAAAACAGCAACTTATCAATTTTTAAAAGGCTATGAAAGTTCATCAAAGTTCGCAGAGGTGGACGGAAAGTGGACGGTCGCCCACCTCAATTTAATTAAATTTTCATGCCATTTAGTGGATTAAGTTTTATTGCTAACTGCAAATAATCAGGTGCTAAATGAGCATAGGCCATTGTCTGGTTAATGCTCGCGTGTCCTAATATTTCTTTCAGTGCAACAATATTTCCTCCATTCATCACAAAGTGGCTAGCAAACGTATGTCGTAAGACGTGAGTTGCTTGTCCGCGTGGCAAATCAGGTTTTATTTCCTTTAGCTTTTCTCTAAAGGTGTTGTAATCCACTTTAAATAATTTTCCTGATTTCTTGGTTTTGATTTGGCTTACCAATTCGTCAGAAATAGGGATAACCCTTTTCTTGCCGTTCTTCGTTTGTAAGAACGTAACTCGCCCATTTTGGACTTGTTCGCTATGCAATGTTTCAGCTTCGCTCCACCTTGCACCAGTGCTTAAACAAAGTAGGGCGATAAGCTTGTAATCACCAGCCACAGAGCTAAGTAATGTTTCTATTTCATGATCGCTTAAAAAAGTTAGCTCGGGCTGTTTTTCTTTAAGTGGTGGTAAGCCATTTATCGGATTTTTGCTCTTGAATAATTCTAGCTTTTCAAGGGCTGTTAACATCCCAGATAAGCGATACAAGTCTCTGTTAATTGTTGCAGGGCTAATACCGTCAATTAGCCGAGAGCTACGATGTTCAAGCAGTGCGTGCTTATCTAATTGGTTCATCGTTGGATTACCGAGGGCTTTTACTGTTTTGAGCAAGTGCCTTTTTTCGATAACACCGTTTTTTAACGTTTGACCATGGTATAACCACCATTTATCAAGTAATTCTTTCAGTCTTACCTTCCCAGCCTGCTCTATGTCACCTGAGAATTTTTTAGCATTTGCTATCGCGTATTTTTCAAATGTGACAGCTTCTACTTTCCGATCAAATATCCGTCTTAATCGTTTTCCATCTTTCCCGTTCGGGCGTAAATCCACTTCGTATCGACCATCATTGAGCTTCTTAATTGCCATAAGTAAGCCCTCCGATGTAACTGACTGACTGTGACCAGCAGTAATCAGAATATAGATATAAAACGTCTAACCAGTTTTCTTCTCTGATTGGCGTGAGGTTTCTTTCTCTAGCCCATTGTGTGCGAGAGTCGGTGCTATTTGACCAACTTCAGGGGCTGTCTTGCCTGTCATTAGCCAAAGGCTATACTTTTCAAATCTGGGGTGCTCCGTCATTTTCAATAAATTCAATCCACTAGGTTCATATACTCCAGTTTCATATTTACCAAGTGTGCTTATAGATAAATCAATCATTTCACATAACTGAGTTTGGCTAAGACCCTCCGCTATTCTGATGGCCTTAACTTTTTCGCTCAATTTCATTTGACACCTTCCTATATAGGATGTAGATTTATCCGAAACATTCCTATTTAGGATGGTTTCGGGCAACGGAAAACCCTTTAAAACTACTTATAAATGGTTTTAAAGGGTTTGATCTAACGAGGGTAGCAAATGAACAAAGAGCAAATCAATGTCAAATATCCGGTTAATGCAGTGCCATTAGCAAAATTTGCGGAGATGATCGGTAAAAGCAAAGGCGCTGTTGAGTCAATGGTAAAGAGTGGAAAGTTACCAATCGTAGAATTTCGCGACCCAACGAAGCCAAAAAGCAGGGCTGGAGAAATTTGGGTAAGTATTACTGCGTTTAATAAAGGCATGGATGAGGCTCATACAAATAGGCCAAAAGAACAGCGCGACGCATGGTTATTATGGTTGGGGCTGTAATATGCAAATATTACAGCTTAAATCTCATTGCTTTATTTATCGTGGTTTCACGATAAAAAAAATACCACGGAATAAATTACGCCAGATAACGCGCTATCAAGTTTCACAGAATGAACAATCATTCGGGTTATTTGATGCAATGGCGGAAGCAACAAAATATATAGATAAACTTTACGGGGTTTAATATGGGTAACACGGCGATGAAAGAAATAGATAATAAAGGCGAGAAAGTAAATACAGCCGAGATTATTAGTTTTCAATCAAAGCTGGCTGATGCCCCTAACATAAAAAGAAAGTCTTATGATCGGTACTCTAATGATGGAGGAACACTCACAGAGCGTACCGCAGCACTGAACAAAACGGCAGAGTTGAGAACTCAGTTACTAAAATGCCGTAATGAAGAACCAAAAAATCAACAATTATCAGGTTTCATTGATTACTTACGTAAACAAGATAAAAGAATATTAGATATGATTTTTCATCTTGCAAATCTAAGTGATAAAAAAGAAATGAGATTTGACGATTTAATTATTAGCGAACAAAAACAGTTTATTAATGCACTTAATCAAATAAAGGCATTAAACGCATTATTGCCAACACATATAGTAATGCCAATTTAATTTAAATTTAGTTATTAAAAAATAATGACGTTTATTCGTCAGGGCTTTTTACAATCAAAATATAGGTAATGAACATGAGAACATTTCCTGATCCAATATTTACCCCTGTAGCAGAAAACATAAAAGCTAATCGAGAAGATGAGCGCAAATCAATATTTGACAAATTTTCACATCATCTTGATTCGATTGCACACAAAGCACGTAAAGAACAAATGACCTCAGATGAAATTATTCAATTAATTCATGATGAGTCTGAGCATTATTCAAATCTGGCTGCGGAGTTAGATCATGTCTAAAGAAATTGACCGCGCTAGTGACCACGAAATGTTAATCCGTGAACAGCAAATAAAAGCAATTACTGACCGCCCGCGCGGTGTATCGGCTTTCTTTTGTGAAAGTTGCGGAAAGCCAATCCCTGAAAGCCGCCGTATTGCGTCCATTGGTTGCACTTTGTGCATTGACTGCCAAACGGTATCAGAGCTTAAAAGCAAGCATTATCGGAGTGTGTGAGATGGCGAATAAAACAATTCTAAAATGGGCGGGATCTAAAGTTCGCATTATAGAGAAGCTACGTCCGCACTTGCCAAAAACTAAACGCTTAGTAGAGCCGTTCGCCGGCTCATGTGCCGTTATGATGAACACTGACTATGAGCAATATTTAATTGCTGATGTTAACTCTGATTTAATTAATTTATATATTCAGATAGTTGAATCACCACAATTATTTATTGCAGATGCTAAAGAATCTTTTGATGGTAACAACAACGAATGGTCATATTACTATTCAAGGAATATGTTTAATATTCTTAAATTTGCTCTGCCTTATATTGAGAAACCCGCACCATTAGAACTAGCTAGTTTGTTTTTTTATTTAAATCGTCATTGTTATAACGGACTTTGTCGTTATAACTCTAAAGGTGATTTCAATGTACCTTTTGGTAAATATAAGAAACCTTATTTTCCAGAAAGAGAAATTATCGCTTTCAGTAAGAAAGCGATAAATGCTGTTATTGCAAAACTTGAGTGGCAGGATACGCTTTCATTAGTTGAAGATAATGACGGTATCTATTGTGATCCGCCATACATGGGCGGGCGCGATAGCTTCACTCAATATCATACTGCTGGCTTTACCGATGCTGACCATGAAGCGTTAGCTATTGCATTAAAAGATATTAATGACAATCAAGGTAATCCGATCACCGTTTCTAATTCACCAGTAGCTAAAGCACTTTTCGCTGACCTTGGTTTCACTATTCATGAAATAGAAGCGCCTCGCACAATCGCGGCAAATGGTAATCGTAAAGCAGCAAAAGAGATTATCGCTGTTTTAGAGGGGGTTAAGTAATGATGCTTGATCCTATCAATGGCGTTTACATTAGCGGGACGCGCTTTGCTATTCAGCGACATGTTGATACTGAAAACAATAAAATTATTTGGCGGTTACTGTCATATAACCGCCGTACTCGCTGTTATAGCCTCGTTTGCTGTCATTCTGATCCGTGGATGCTGGCAATTGATTTAGTTTCTTATCATGTTCAAAACGTTAAAGGGCGAGGCATTAAAACATTAGATGTTTATCGTGAAGCGGTAGATATCATTTCTCGCCGGTGTGAAACCGCGATTAATCTTTTAAGACCTGAAACATTAGGCGGGGCGCTTAATGTCTAAGGTATTAGATTTCACCACGCTACCGCTGACTTATACCGCGGATATGGTATTTCCTTATCCGTGGAATAAGCCCAAAGATAATGATTACTATAAATCCGATATAGAAAGACCGCTTACCCGTGAACAAATTGTTCAGGGGCAAGCGATTTTAAGTGATATTCAAACATTGCCGCGCGTTCTGCGCTATCGATATCAAAAACACTATGACAACTTATTAAAAGAAAGTGGGCTACGTAAAGCCTACGATTTTTTATATTACCGTTTTCATGAGCAGATATGGCAAAGATTGCTTGTTATCAATGCACGTTATGAAATTGAAACAAAAGCATTATTAACAATATCAACTCGTTTATCGCCTGATGTTAGTCAATATAACCGGTTGTTTGATTTGAATGATAAATCGGTGAAAAAGTTGGCTGAAATTATTGCTACTGGTTTCTTCAATTTATACGAAACCTATTGCGATAAGTTTACAAAACAGAATAACGGTGATCGTGAAGTTATCTATCAAGATTCAGTACAAACAGAAATTTACGGGCGTTTGGCTGAGTTGGGGCAAGGGCTACATGTTGCACCGCTTTATTATCAAGCTTATTGCCGAGTTTTGAAAAATCGTAAAAAAGGCAAAGGTAAACAGCATTTAGATGTTCGAAAAGTTATTGCGGCTGTGTCTCGCTTAGTTAACGTCGATTATTGGAACCGTAAATTAAAAGCCCATCGTACTCAATGGCTAGAAGCCTTAATGATTGCCAATATGGATGTTTGCCAAAATCGCAACCCATATGCGAGTAAACAAGCTATTCGCGCAGTGCAAGCGCAGCGATTGTCTAATATGCAATACCTGCAAGGTATGGATATTCAAGATGTTGAAACGGGTGAGCGCTTTGATCTGTTCGATAAAGTTATGGCGAGTGTTTCAAATCCTGAGATTCGCCGCATGGAGCTTATGGCTCAAATGGCGGGGATTGAACGCATAGCGAAAGAACGTGGTGATATTGGTATGTTTATTACCATGACTTGCCCGTCAAAATACCACCCAACAAAGCTACGTAAACGCAAAAAAGACGTGATCGCAGTACTTAACAGCAAATGGAAAAATGAGGCCTACACACCAAAGGACGGGCAACAGTACTTAGTCAAAGTTTGGTCGCGTATTCGTTCGGCATTTAATGACAATAACATTGATGTTTATGGTGTTCGTGTTGTCGAACCGCATCATGACGGGACACCACACTGGCACATGCTGCTTTTTGTTGATAAGGCAAGTAGGGCAGATGCCATTGATATTATGCGTAAACGTGCATTAAAAGAAGATGGTGACGAGGCCGGCGCACATAAATACCGTTTTGAATGTAAACACATGAACCGCGGCGGCGCAGTAGGCTATATCGCAAAATATATCGCTAAAAATATCGACGGTTACGCCCTTGATGGTGAGATAGACCACGAAACCGGTAAAGATTTAAAAAGTATGGCGGCGGCTGTTACTGCGTGGGCTTCAACTTGGCGTATACCACAATTTCATTTTTATAAACTCCCATCAAAAGGCGCTTATCGAGAGTGCCGTCGTTCTTGTTTGCGTGGCGTTTCTATTGCTGATCAGCTTGGTGAAGTTGCAGAACGCGTACGCGCGGCAGCAGATAGCGGTGATTTCTTTGAATATGTTATGTCACAAGGTGGCCCATGTATTCGCCGGAGTGAAGAAACGATACGCGTTGCTCGTGAGATCAGTGATGTAAATGTCTACGGTGAAGATGTTCAGAAAGTTGTTGGTATCTACAACCAATTAAAAGCCGGTACTCCAGTCATTAAAACACGTGACAGAAAGTATCAAATCGTCAAGAAAAGCGCCGTTGACGTTGACCTTAATCTTTTAAGAAGCGACAGCGGAGCGCCTCGGAGTCCTGTCAATAACTGTAGATCGCGGATCACGTCCAATCTATCAGATGTGCAATTTTACGAGCCTGAACAGGGTTCAGGTGAAGTATGCAACATAAAGGAATACGGTTTCGCGTTTATAGAAACAGACGCTAATAACGCCGCAGGTAGCGAAATATCACAGGGTAATCAGCAAAGACAGATATCAAAAATTGAATTAAGCGAGAGTGATAAAGAAATTCAGTCGGAAATAGTTACTTTTGCCAATGAGGTTGGCATTGATTTCAATATTCCACACGTTGAAACCATGTTTACGAAAGGTATGGGGGTTAGCGACGGTAACTATTATCTGAAATTAGACGGGGAACGGCTGAGGTTAGAGTTAACAGAAGATGGAAAAGAGCAAAGAAAACAAGATATAGCAGCACAAAACAAGGCTAGAAGTCAGAAGTATAAACAACGGTGCGCTGATGCATTGGCGCGAATTAATAAGTTAAGGAAAGGGGAGTAAATTATGAGTACTTTTTTAAATATATGGTTTATAGGGCTGATTTTATTTTCATTAGTTATTAGCTTACATTATAGAAATAAAAGTGACGATAGGCTTTCGTTTGGTGGGACATTATTTATTCTGATTCTTTGGCCACTAACGTTTATTTCAATTTTATTTTTATTAATTCTTTTTTGGATAGAGGAAAGATGCGAACCAAATGACGATATTCATATCCATGTGGTTATTAAAAATAAAGAGGATACTAAAAAATGAATTTTAAAATAGAAGTGACAACCGAGTTATTAATCGATTTGTATGCAAATTTGGAAAACCTTTTACCTTGGCAATCGCGGTGGTATCAGCACCGATTTGATAGGTTTCGATTTTTACACAAAGGCCGGCAGATTGGGGCTAGTGATTACTTTTCTCTTGAGGCATTGCTAGACGCTTGTTTAACTGGGGAGAATAAAACGTTTATTGCTCCAACTTCAAGTGATGAAGATGATTTTATGTGCAGTGAATTTTATTACATGATTCGTCATGCGAAAGTGGATGAATCACTATTAGGTAATGAAAAAATAATACAGTTATCGAATGGTGCCAAAATTTATTTTTTGTCTGATAAAGACGAAATATCGGATGATTGCGGAGATATATATTTATCTGAATGGGCTTGGTTTGATAATCCTAATAGAACCTTAGAAACAACAAAGATAATGGCCTCAACTAATGGAATTATTATGATTAATGATTCAGCCTTGCAGGGAGCTGAATTTGAATTATTGGTTAAAAGCTTAAAAGAAGCTCACAACAAACCGTTTAAAAATCTATTTGTTTATGGTGAGAAAAATAACCGAAATATTGAAATTATTCCGTTAAGCAAACTATCAAATAAAGGACGAATAACACTTTATTCATCACGACATGAAAATGACCAAGGGCATTGCTTGGAGCCCGAACAAATGTTTGCTGGTTACTATGATGTGGTGCCTAATGTGGCATCTGAGATAGGTAATAATTTTATCGACGCTGAAATAAGAAACTCTCAAAGGTTGGCGTTTGGTGACGAGTTATTTAACCAGCTATTCCTTTGCCACCATCCCGCGAAAAAAGCATAAAAAAAGCCCCGCAGGTAAGAAATTGCGGGGCTTTTCATTTCAATCATAGACGTTGCCATTTTATCGCTGATACCGGAAAAATACCAGAATCATTTCGCTTTATTGACTGTGTAAATAGGGTCACAATTTCGCATCAAATTGCACAAATTTAGCCTTGACTTATTTTCTGCTTGGTACCTGTACTGGTGCGGGTTTTGGTGATCGGCACAACTGCACAAAAAAGCACACCTTTTGTGTGCGGGCGAGGCGGGGGAGCAATCGCGCGCAATGGGTTGTAGGTGGGGTTGTTTTTTCGCACGTTTGAGGCATAAAAAAAGGCGCTTTTTTGCGCCTGTGTGGGGTAGGTTGATGCGTTTTGATTTAAAACGAGGCTAGCTATAAGTAATAATTGAAAGCGGTGTGATAGCGTACAGCTTGATACAGAGGATAATTACTTTTATCTCGCTATCACTTGCTACCCAGGGCATCTAACAAAGCGTACGTATTGAAGCGTACAACCTCTTCGCCTAGCCATTCATTGATTGACTTCAAGCTTTCAATGATGGGGGATAATTCATTGATAGAAAAGACTTTAGCGGCTTTTTCAATATCACCAAAGTTACTTGAGCCACTTGGCACTATACCCATCAGTTGAGGGGGCACGCGGTGCATGGCGAGCAAGTCATCGCGGGTTGTATCTTTCACGCTCATGAATTCATCTTTCGCCGCGATTTGGCTAAATGGTAATATTTGAATCCCGTCTTTCTTACCGCCGGCAGCGTAGACAAAGAGATTTTTAAACGCACCGCCTTGCCGTGATTTTTGCAATGACTCTTTTAAATCATTGACACCGTTGGGATCGGCGAGGGTGTCATTAAGATAAACAATCACACCGGCGTGCGAACCATTTTCATAATAGTTAACACGAAATGTTGTGGCTGAACGGTTGAGGGTGGCAGAGATAAGGCCGGCGAGATATTCAGGTAGGCCGTATACTTCCTGGTTAATATCGGGATTGATTAAGTGAAAGACATGACCGCGTTTAAATTCGTGAGCGTCACGAAAGTTTTGAACAAAAAAATAGTTATCCAGGTCAACACCACGGCGAGTATATTTAGCCGGCGAGCGTTTTAGCTGCAGTAAACCGCCCAGGCGATTAATGCGCTTCTCAAAGTAAGCATTACCGAATACCAGGTAATCCAATACATAAGCGCTCATTTCTTTATAGGTCAGTGCCTTATGTGGAATAAAGCAACTCATTATTACATTACGCTTAAAAAATAGCGGCGATTGGTGATGCACTGCAGAATGAAAGGCGCGCGCAATGCCGTAAAAATCCAGTGGTGTCTCATACCACTTGCCATTTTTGGCACACTCCATGCAATCCAGTAAATCATAGGCGCCCATAATGGGTATGGGATTATCAAAAGTGAATGCGGCGCATTGATTTTCAGCAGGTAAGTTTGTTGTGTTTGTGACAACGGGTAATTCAGTTTCCATTTAAAACTCCGATATGCAGGAACCTTCATTTGCAGTTTCACTGCCAATAGGTTCGCCATATAAAACATTCATGATTGACCAGGCAATGTCACCGTGATCAACGCCGCGTGTTCTTTCCGATACGTAGGTAACAATGCCGCCTGGGGTGATTACCTTTTTAATTGTCATAAACGATGAGGCAATGTGTTGTGCGCCGGCATCATATTCAAGGCGACCATTACGAATTAACATTTGTGTTTTGAGGACCATTAGCCGTTTAACCGGTGCGGAGTAACCAATCATGGTTGCCGCTGGATAGAATTTTTTAACCAACTCATAGACGGCCTCACCCGTACCGCCAGTGCCGTCAATCGTGATCCCGATAACGTTATAACGCAGGGTTAATTTTTTGATTTCTTCGGCTTGTTTTTCAAAGGCCATACCACGAAAGCGCAGGGCTTCAACAACTCGCCATTTACTGCCAGTGACTGCAGGCGGGGAAAGAACGGCAATCCCTAAGCCGTCACCATTGCCGCCGGTGCCGGTTGGGTCAGCACCGATATGCACCGGTTTATTGCCAAGCGGGCGGTTAGTGTAAGGTTTCCAATCAGGCCAAACGTCTCGGTTATACCCGTCAACACCTCGCGCAATAAGGGCGTTATAATCAAAGGCACGCTCACCGGCTTTAACAAACTGGCAGTTGTATAAGTTTTCAAAATCATCAGGGGTATTTTCGCTTTCGATTTCTTCCAGGGAAACAAGGTCAAAGCCAGAGTTAAGCGCATCATGAATCGTGACGATTTGGCGCCAGATATTATCACCGCCTAACTGCCCGTTTTTTAATGTCTTATGGCTGGTATCAATGAGAATTTTTTTACTTTCAGCGCGTGCATTATTAAAGAAATCCCCCGTCCAGAACGGATAGGCTTCATGTTCTTCTGACGAGGGTGTCGAAAAGTAAGTACGGCGCAAACCAATTTGCGTTGCCATTGCTGCAGCGACTTTACGCAGCTCCATAAAATTCGCTGTCCAAAAGAACTCATCAAAATGGAGATCGCCAGTGTATGACTGTGCAGTAGCCGCCGATGTGCCAAGGAAAAACAGCGTTGCACCATTAGCTAAAATAATTTTATCGCCGCCTTTTAATTCAACACCGACAAGCCGTGCGAGGGCCTGAATAAAAACTTTAAATTGCAATGCCTGGGCGCGGCTAGCCGATAGAAATATTTGGTTATTTCCAGTTTCTAGCGCATGAATTAATGCTTCCCTGGCAAAATACCAAGTCGCCCCGATTTGCCGTGACTTTAAAATCATCCGGTTACGGCGGTGTTTTTGTTTGTACCATTTCTTTTGATGTTCATAGAGTGAATCCAACACGAGGTCGCGCAATTGGTCTATTTGTTCATCGGTGAAATGGTTTTTCGGGGTTTTCGGTTTCTTTTCTATTTCGTGCTGCTCATTCGATTTGTTAAAGCGTTCTAGTTGACGCCCTAAAAAATCAATGACTTTGAAATCATGAGCGGTCAAATTCTCTTTTGACATTAAACGCAATATACGTACGTGGGTCTCATCGCTAAGGCGCTGCATTACCTCGGTTTCATCCCATTTATCGCGCCGACGCCACGAATAAATAGTGTTCGCACTCACATTTAAGTGAGTGGCAATTTGTGAAATGCTGTAGGCCTGCCAGTAGAGGCTTTTCGCTTCCTGTCTCGGATCGCGTAATGAGTCTGTCATCATGTATCAACTTTCCCACATCGCGCGCGTAGTCCTCCACGGTTTTAACTTGTCACATTGACACGACAAGGCAAAGGTTTTGAATCATAAACAATCAGTTGCGAAGATATAAGCACACAGAATTGTCGCTATCTTCGGAGTAAAAACCCAATGCCAAAGGACAATAAAACACTACAAGTCATCGTCTGTACGGAGGGTGGAACGCTTAACGGCTTTGCTGTATCGCGTGACCAAATCCAGCAGATGGCGGACAACTACAGCCCGCAACTTTATGCTGCACGAATTAACTTAGAACACATCACCAGTATTTTCCCTGATAGCCAATGGCGCCATTTTTCCATGGTCGATTCCGTTCGTGCTGTTGAATTGGAAGATGGGCCATTAAAAGGAAAATTAGCCTTAGAAATTACCGCGACCATTGATCCCGTAAAAGACGCTGGATTATTAGCGCTTAATCAAAGTGGTCAAAAAATCTTTTCCAGTATCGAATTTTTACCGGATTGCCCGAATGATGCCGCAAAAGGGGCTTATCTGACCGGTGTTGCGTTAACAGACACACCGGCGGCATTTGGTACGCAAGTTATCAAACTGAGTAACCGCGAACGTGGCTTACCAGATGATGCAAACAACACGTATACGGCATCCCTGGAAACCGTTGTAAAGCTAACGGCGGCGGCAGTGAAAGATAAAGCTGATAAGCAATCATTATCAGAGCAATTCTTGGATGGGATAAAGAAAGTATTAGGTATTCAGCGTGATACGGCATCACAAGAAATTTCCGCGCTTAGAGAGGGGATTAACCTCACGGCAACAACGTGTGCCAATGCGTTAAAAGAGGTGGAAGCTCTCACGGCGAAAAATGAAACTCAAGCGGGTGATATCAGCAAGCTTACGCAAGAGCTGGAAGCCCTGAAAACGCAGCTGAGTAATTCTGATGCGGGCGGTGAACAACGTCAACTTTCCACCGGTAACGGCGGGTTTGTTCAGTCTGAGTATTAATTAAACCCGACTATTAAGGAATGGCCTCAATGTCATATACACCACAAGTACAAAAGGCGTTTTTATCCTATTTGGATAACCAAGCGCGTCTAAATAACACCGTCAGAACTGATGATAAGCTGCAGTTTTCGGTTGATCCGTCTGTCCAGCAAAAAATTGAAAAAGCGGTGATGGAGAATCATCCATTTCTAAAAGAAATCAACTCGTTCGGTGTCACCGAGCAAAAAGGCGAAACGATTCTAATCGCTGTAAATAAGCCTATTGCGGGTCGCAACACTTCGACAACTGATCGCCGTGAACCACAGTCAGTACATGATTTAACTACAAATCGATATTCATGTGAGCAAACCAACTTTGACACCATGATTTCTTATACGCAGTTAGATGCCTGGGCGGGTCATCCTGAGTTTCAGAATTTGATTAATCAGCAAATTTTACAGCGTGAAGCCTTAGACCGCTTGATGATTGGTTTTAACGGTGAGAAATGTGCGCTGAAATCTGACCGTGACACCTACCCATTACTGCAAGATGTCAATATCGGTTGGCTGCAATTAATGCGTGAACGTGCGCCGCAACGTGTGATGAAAGGTATCACCCTGACTTCTCGTGATGAGGACGGAAAAATCATCACTAAAGGGCAATATGCCAATATTGATGCGCTCGTTTTCGATGCTGCGAATAGCTTGCTTGATCCGTGGCACAGACAAGCCGTGGGGCTTGTTGCAATTGTCGGTCGCCAACTGGTCACACAGAAAAACTTCAAAGTTATCAATCAGCACAGCCAGCAAAATCCAAATATGGAACTGCTCGCTGGTAATGAGTTGTTAAATCTAAGTGCTTTAGGTGGCATTCCTACGGTTCAAGTGCCTTACATGCCTGATGGTGCAGTGTTTATCACCACCATGAAAAACCTGTCGTTGTACTGGCAGAAAGGAAAGTTAACCCGCTTTATCAAAAATGAACCGGAATATAACCGTATTGCAACTTATGCACAAAGCAATGACGGCTATGCGGTTGAAGATTACGGCTTAGGTTGTCTGATTGAAGACATTACCTTTGCTGGTGCTAACAGCGGCGAGTAACAGTAAGACCACCGGTGTCATTGTGGCACCGGTATTTTTCACGGGGAACATGCAATGGAACAACTTACACCGGCGCAAAAACATTGGCGCCAAGTTATGGCAGAACGCCGAGGCGATGAACATACAGCCGAAGATATGACGGCATACGAACAAATTTTACACCGTTTACGTCACGACCAAACACGGCTTAGCAATATTCAAGGTACGGAATTTAAAGTTGAGTATAAAAAAACAATACTTGAACAGTATGAGCCTTGGATTGACGGCGTGTTATCGGCTAACACAGGGCAATCAGACGAAGTATTTACAACGCTCCTAGTCTGGCAAATTGATTGTGAAAATTATGACCGTGCGCTTGATATGGCTGACTACGTTCTCGCCTATAACTTGCCGTTGCCAGAACGTTATAACCGCACGCCGGCAACGATGGTGATTGATGAAATTTGTGATAGATCGCTGACGCTATTTGCGGCGGGTGTTGATAAAGAAAAATTAATTTCTATCAATGTATTAGAGCGTTTAAATGGCCTGACTAAATCATACGATGTGCCTAATGAAGTTCGTGCAAAACTCTATAAATCATTGGCTTATACATTGCGTTTAAATGATGACATTAACGACAAGTCACGCGCGGTTGAGCTGATGCAAAGCGCAGTGTTACTGCATGAAAAAGTGGGTGTTAAGCGTGATATTGAATTACTGCAGCGAGAAATCAAAAAAGCCACAGTAAAACAAGATGATGCTCCACCACAAGAGCCTGTCATTGCCGAAAAGCCTGAGCCTAAAAAGGCGGCAGTGAAGAAAGCCACCACGAAAAAGACAACAACGACACGGAAAAAAGCCGCGTCTTAACCGAATGCACCCCCGTGTGCCACGGCGGCACGATGAAACAGGGTAAATAACGTTGTTTCATCGTCCACCGCCGTTTTTTATTGAGGTGACCCAATGAACGGGCTAGTTGCGAAGAAAACCATTGCGCCAACGGATGAAACCATCGATATCAATGACCAGGGCGAAACGGTTAAAAGTATCCCTTTTTACCCTGAGATTAAGCTTTCGGATCTACGCTGGGCGATGCGTATCAATGGCACAGTCACAACCGCCAGGCTAAAACATGCCGCCACGAATTCGGTTATCTATGTCAATAATTTATTAAGTCACTGGCAAACTAAGCAAACAGTTGATGCATTGGAAAAAATACCGTCACCGCCCGTGAATAACGAAACCAATCATACCTTTTTGTATCGTCATGCGGTGTACAGCTACACAAAAGCATACTTGATTGAAAATTATCGTGATATTGACACAACGCGCGATGGTGAAAAGCACGCCGAGGCGTTGAGCACTCAAATTGATGATTTAAAACGTGATACCCAAAATGCAATCCGTGATTTGACCGGAGAGAAACGCATGATTGCGGAGTTAGCATAATGAAAGTTCAGGCACATCAAGGCGATACCGTAGATTTGTTGTGTTTTCGCTATTACGGGCGCACGCATGGTGTTGTAGAGCAGGTTTTAGAAACTAACCCTGGATTGTGTCTGACAACCGAATTAAACGCGGGTCAATGGGTGGATATGCCCGATATTACCGAGCCTAAACAGAAAGACATTATTCAATTGTGGGATTAGGGATGGACGAACTTTACAGCGAACTTCATAGCAAGCTTACTTATTTTTTCGCCACCGTTGGCGCGTTCTTTTCTGGTTTCACACTTTATGAAGTTGGCTTTCTATTTGGGCTTATTGTCAGTGTTGTTTTGGGCGTTCTGAATTATTTGCTTAATCGCCGTTCACAGCAAAAAAGGACGGAAATATGGGCCGATTATGTGAACACCTTAAAAAAACAAAGTGAATTAGGTAATGCCTCCGAGTCAGTGAAAGACTTTATTACCGCACCTAAACAGGATTTGTAATGCGACAAAATAACGTGAACTTATTCAGTAAAGCCATGATTGGCTTGTTATTAGGTGGAGCTGGTGCAACAGCAATCCTTGACCAATTCCTTGATGAAAAAGAAGGGAACTTGCTGACGTCTTACCAAGATGCGGGTGGTGTTTGGACAATATGCCGAGGCGTTACACGAATAGATAGTAAACCCGTACAAAAAGGCATGACGATGACCGATGAGCAGTGTGCCAAAGTTAACCGTATTGAAGCTGAAAAGGCGGTTAACTGGGTGTTGCGTAATGTCAAAGTGCCATTAACAGACGCGCAAGTCGCCGGTATTGCCAGTTTCTGCCCCTACAATATCGGTCCTGGTAAATGCTTTACTTCGACATTTTATAAAAAGCTTAATAGCGGCGATAAAAAAGGCGCTTGCCAAGAAATTAAACGTTGGATTTTTGATGGAGGTAAAGATTGCCGCCAAACAAAAGGCCAGAAAAACGGCTGTTACGGGCAAGTATTACGCCGGGAGCAAGAGTCAGCGCTAGCGTGTTGGGGGCTTGATGATGAATAAAAGCGGCCTTTCAACGTACCTCATTATTGGGCTGGCCTTGTTGGTGATCGTAGGTAAATGGCATTACGACAAAAAGATAGCGGTACAAACGGCAATGCATGAAACAACCATTACCGCGATAGCCCTTGAAGCAAAGATGCACAGTGATGCGGTGATTGAGCGTATGAAGTCAGCACAACGTACCGCCGCTGAATTAGATGCGGAATATTCAGGAAAACTTAAGCATGAACTTAATGAAAATGATCGCCTTCGTCGTTCCCTGGCTAATGGTGATAAGTGGTTGCGGTTCGCCAAAGCCGACCTTGCTACCTGTAAGTTGTCAGCAAGTCGAAATACCGGCAGCGGCAGCGTGGGCGATGGAACCGAAATCCGATTCTCTGCAGAAGCTGGACAGCTTATTTACGATATCCGAGCCGGCATTATCAGTGACCAAGCCAAACTAGATTATTGGCAAGCCAGGGCGATAAAGCTTGAAAAACAATGCAGGTTATTGCCATGAAGAAAGCACTTTGCGTTATCGGTATCATTTTATATTTGTGCGTTTTTTGGGGATTTAGTTTTTATATTTCCATCGATAGCACATGCAAGATTGACAAGCCGAGCTTAGAGAAACGTTGTGTTCGTGCCATTGAGCATTATCGGGGGCAGTGATGTTAAAGCCGAAATTATTAAGGGAGTTTATCGCAAAAAGTGATCCCTTTTTTCAGCAAAGTGTCGAAGCGCTTGAAGTCTATGTGACTGAGGGGCAAGTCATTGCCACCGGAACGGCGAGCAATTCATTTTTGTATCGTTACAAATTGAATGTATTAGCAATGGACTACCCGAACCCTTTGGATAATTTAGCGTTGGCAGTAATGAAGTGGGTTCGTGAACAGCAGCCTGATTTGATATTCAACCCTGAAAAACGCGAAGCTGGTATTCGCTTTGATGCCGATATTTTAGACAACGATACCGCTGACATTTTGATTGTTTTGCAAGTGACTGAACGTGTCACCGTTGACAGTTCCAGCGGTAAAGATGTGATCACGCACTTACCAGAACCGAAATTTCAACCTAAATAATGCGGGGGTAAATCGTGAGTAATGAAAATTCACTGTTTGCACAGCTAGATGATGAATTATCACGGTTGCTTTCAACAACAAGCCCTGCTTATCGTCGCCGGTTATCTGCCAGGCTGGCAAAAGCGATTAGAACAGACCAACAAAAACGTATTCGCAGTCAAAAAAATCCTGATGGATCAGCGTACCAGGCAAGAAAAACAAAAGTGCTTCGGTCAAAGCAAAGTGTTGAGTTTTTATATAAAGGCGAGGTTCGCCGGTTGCGTAGTTGGCGCAGTACGAAAGGTCGTAATGGTCGGATGATAACGGGATTTGATGAGGAGCGCGGCGCGCTAAGGTCATTCTACCGTAGTGATATTGACCGATTTTTAGCGATTAATTTATCAGAAACACGGCGTAGCACTAAGCGACCTGATCCCATGTTTCAACGGTTACGCACCGCCAGATTTTTACGGATGCAATCAACGCCAGCCGCTGCCGTTGTTGGTTTTCAAGGTCGTGCTGCGGCGATTGCAAGGCAGCACCAATACGGGCTTAACGGAACGATTAACGAACTGGCAAAAACGCAGTATCCACAGCGTGAATTATTAGGGTTATCACCTCATGAACGAATTGGATTACTGGAAATCATTTACCACGATTTAATGAGTGCAAAATGAACGTTACTGAACTTGAGCGCCTAATTTCAAATATTTTGCGGGTCGGAATTGTTGAAGAAATCGACTTAAAGGGAAAAGTGTGTCGCGTAAGGACAGGCGAAAATTTTACCGATTGGATCATGTTTGGTGCAGACCGTGCCGGTGCGGGTCGTTCTTGGTGGGCGCCAAGTGTTGGCGAGCAAGTGTTGATTGGTGCGATTGGTGGTGAACTAAGTACCGCGTTTATTTTGTGCTCGTTGTATAGCTTTACTCATGATGCGCCAAGCCATTCAGCAGAGGCCATGCACAAGACGTTTAGTGATGGTGCCGTGATTGAATATGAGCCAGCCACGGGGCAATTATCAGTGACCGGTATTAAAAAAGCTGTCGTTAATGCCAGTGATGCCATTGACGCAACGGCGCCAACCGTCACGGTTAATGCGAGCAGTCAAATTAATTTCAATACGCCAAAAGTTGTGTGCTCAAACAATCTAACTTGTGCCACGTTGAATGTTGAAAAAGGCGGTGAAATGACCGGTAACTTTAATCATAAAAACGGCAGCATTAAATCGAATGGCATCACTTTGCATGATCATAAACATGGTGGTGTTGAGCGCGGCGGCAGTCAAACGGATGGCCCTCAATGATGTATAGCGGATTTGACAGAAACACCGGGCGGAAAATTAATGATGATGCGCATATTTGCCAAAGCATTAATGACATTTTGATTACTCCAATTGGTTCGCGAGTGATGCGCCGTGAATATGGTTCACTTTTGATGGAATTGATTGACCAAGCTGATAACAAGCCACTGCGATTAAAAATAATGAGTGCCTGCTATATGGCGTTATTACGTTGGGAGCCTCGTGTAAGTTTGCAAAAAATCGAGGTGAAACAAAACGATAAGGGCGTTACAACGCTTTACCTGCAGTGCATGAAAAATGACGGTCAACCTTTAGCAACAACAATCCCCGTGAGGTAAGCCATGCCAACGATTGACTTAAGTTTATTACCGCCGCCGGATGTTGTGGAATCGCTTGATTTTGATATTTTATTTGCAGAGCACAAGGCGGCATTGATTGAAGCTACGCCAGAAGAACAGCGAGCCGCTATTGCGCGAACATTAGAATTAGAGTCTGAGCCGCTAGTTAAGCTATTACAAGTTAACTGTTACCGTGAGTTACTTTTGAGACAACGTGTGAATGAGGCGGCAAGGGCTTCAATGGTCGCGTTTGCAACAGGGGCAGACCTTGATCAGTTAGCCGCCAATAATGGCGTTAAGCGCTTGGTGCTATTTGCCGGTGATGAAACTGCTATTCCACCTATTCCGCCAGTGTATGAATCTGATTCTGATCTCCGCGTGCGTATACCTGGTGCATTTGAAGCGTTAAGTGTCGCTGGCCCTATTGGCAGTTATGAATATCATGCCCGTAGCGCTGATGGTCGTATCGCCGACGCATCCGTGATTAGCCCAAAGCCGGCTTATGTCACTGTTACGGTGTTATCCCGTGAGGGGAACGGCACCGCACCGGTTGATTTGATTGAAAAAGTGAATGTGGCTTTAAACGATGAAGATGTTAGGCCAGTGGCTGATCGGGTCACAGTGCAATCCGCAAAAATAGTGAATTATGAAATTGAAGCGATGATTTATTGCTATCCAGCGCCTGAATATGAACCCATCACCGAAGCGGCAGAGGCACAATTAAAGCGCTATACCACACAACAACACCGGTTAGGCCGTGACATTGTGTTGAGTGCCATTTATGCGGCCTTGCACGTTCAAGGTGTTCAGCGGGTCGAAATTAAAAAGCCGGCTGCAGATATCAAATTGGATAAAACGCAGGCCAGTTACTGCACCAATATTAATGTGATGCTAGGGGGATCTGATGAGTAGCCAATTGTTGCCTGTTGGTTCATCAAAGCTAGAAATTGCAGCGGCAGAGGCTTGCGCTCAGCTTGAAAAAGTCCCTGTGCCTATTCGTGAATTGTGGAACCCTGATCTATGCCCTGTACATTTACTTCCCTATTTAGCCTGGGCGTTCAGTGTTGACCGTTGGGATAAAAACTGGACTGAAAAAGCCAAGCGTGACGCAATTAAATCCGCGATGTTTATTCATAAACACAAGGGCACGATAGGGGCATTACGCCGTGTGGTCGAGCCGTTGGGCTATTTAATTCGTGTTGTTGAATGGTGGAAAACCAACGAGACACCAGGCACGTTTCGCCTTGATATCGGGGTACTTGAAACGGGTATTACCGAGGAAATGTATCAAGAGTTAGAAGCGCTTATTTTTGATGCTAAACCCGCGAGCCGTCACTTAGTCGGGCTCACTATTCAACTTGAAACACGCGGTAAGTTTTATTGTGCGGCTTCTAGCTATGCCGGTGACTCACTCACTGTTTATGCCTATACACCGCCTTTGATTTCTGTATCTGGCCTTGATGTTCAAGGTGCTGCAGTACACCTGATTGACGAAATGAGGATTAACCCATTATGAAATATTTTGCATTACTGACTAAGTTGGGTGAAAACCTGCTCGCCCAGGCAACCGCACTGGGTACAAAGATTGAATTGACCCAAATGGCGGTGGGCGATGGTGGCGGGAGTTTACCAACGCCAGATACCAATCAAACTAAGCTGATTGCCGAAAAACGCCGCGCTGCAATTAATACATTGTTTATTGATGATAAAAACAAAAATCAAATTATTGCTGAACAAATTATTCCGGAACAAGAGGGTGGTTGGTGGATACGTGAAATCGGCTTGTTTGATAAAGCGGGTAATTTAATTGCTGTGGCAAACTGCCCTGAAACGTATAAGCCACAGCTTGCCGAGGGTTCAGGCCGTACGCAATCAATTCGAATGGTGTTAATAGTCAGTCATACTGAATCGGTAACACTAAAAATTGACCCATCAGTCGTACTGGCAACCCGCGAGTATGTGAATACTGAAATTACGGTACTAGATAAAAAAATTGATGCTCTATCAGCGCAAACCAAACTTGATTTAAATAAAAAATTCGATAAAGCGAATATTTCAGGCCAGAAAGGCAACGATAACGACAAAGTCCCTAGCTTGGGTTTATTCACCACAGAAACCGGAAAGTTACAGCCTAAAGGGGATTACGCGACTAAGGATGAGGTAAATAAGAAGCTTGATACATCAGGCGGAGCAGTAACAGGGCCATTGAATGTTCAACGCTTAGAGTCGAACAGGTTAAGCGGTGCCAACAAGCAAATTATGAGTGCCAGTACAAATGCCGTTTATGTGGGAAACCCGACTGATGTTAGTGAAATTAGACTGCAAACAAATAATGGGAATGTTCGGGTTGATATAGGGTCAGCAAGCTATTCTGCCTATCATGAAGCAAATGTGAGAAAAGACCCTAAGGGATATCTCTGCGGATTATCATCGAATGGAGAGGTTCTACTCGTTGGTGAAAATGGGATAGGCACCGAAGTTACATTTAAAAACGTCCCTAGAGATTCAGAGGGTTGGCCTTTTGGTAGTGTTGGAGGTGGTCAGATGCTATCTCCACCAAATTCAGCAGCATTCCAAGCTGTGCTGTGCTGGACGAAAGGAGGCACCTTTCGTTTATCGGGGCGAACATCAAACGCCAGTGGTGCCCCTGGTGATTTTGTTGAGTTTTACTCAACTGGAAATACCAAAATAGATAGAAATGGATATATCCGCACATCAAATACAACGGAAGATATGCAAAGTGTGCCTATTGGCGCATCTGTTATCTGGAATTCATCAGCACCAATCCCTAGTAATTTTTGGCCTAATGAGGGACGTTCATTTTCCGCGGCAGAATACCCTGAGCTTGCAAAAGTATTTACAAATTTAAAGGTTCCAGATGACCGCGGGTATGGTATTCGTGTCGCGGATAATGGTAAAGGGATTGATACGGGGCGAACCGTTGGCACCTATCAAGAGGATGCCGTGCAATCTGTGACAGGGTCAGTCAGAAACTTAGCGGCAACCAGTGCTGATTATCAATATGCAGGTGCATTTTTTGGGTCAGATAAGGGAGGTATTGAATATGCCTCTGGATCATCAGGACAGCGATTTAGAACATTAGAGTTCGATATTGGCCGTGTTGCAAGAACAGCAAATGAAACACGTATGAAAAACGTGGCAAAAATTTTAATAACGAGAGTGAAATAATGAAATATTCAACTGAAATTCAAAAGGCACAATTGGACGAACAAGGTTTAGCTATCATTGCTGGCTGGGTGGAAGTCTATCTATGCGATTCAATGACTCGTGAATATGTTCGCGCATCATTGGATAATGTTCCCTTTGGTGGTTCAGTAGTTGCTGATGCTTACACCGATAAGCCAGAAATTCCGACTAAATCAGGCATTGCAATTATTCGTAGTGAAGATGAGAAAACATGGCTTCATGTTGCTGACTATCGTGGTAAAACTGCGTATGGCACGGAAACGCGTCAGCCTATTGTAATTAATTTTATCGGTGAACTGCCGACAAATTTAACCTTGCTAGAGCCAAAAACCGAGTTTGATAAGTGGAATGGTAAAAAATGGGTAACGGATATAGAAGCGCAAAAAGCTGCATACGTTACCGAGGCTGATAGTGAAAAGGCTAAGCGCTTAGAGGAGGCAGAGAAAAATATATCAATGCTTGAGCGCAAGGTGCGCTTAGGTATGGCAACTGATGATGAAAAAGAGTTACTAAGCCAATGGGAAATATATAGCATTAATGTGACTGATATTAACACATCAACAGCGCCAGATATCGATTGGCCTATTAAACCCGAATAAAAAAAGGGGCGTTTCGCCCCTTAACTATTTATAAACTAAAGTGAAAGTATATCGTTTAAATCCATGCCAGCTAGTTTCTCTCTCGAATCCTCATTTACCCTGGTCAACGTAATCGTAAATTCGATTCGTTTGGCTTTACCGTCACCAAAAAATAACGTTCTGCCCTCGCTCATACTATCCATGACATACATACCATAAATTAAGCCAGTGCCTTCAATTAGTGGATAAGGGCGCCCGCGATAAGCGGAAGTGCGTAATAGTTCCAGGGAAATATCCCCGCCGGTCACTTCGGGAACCAACACGCCAGTTAATGTGATCTTATCTTCACCGGCGCCAATGTATTGATACGATGCCGAACGACCAATCAGGTCATTTTTGGCATAACGCCAGTTCATTGAGCGTTGTAAGTTTTGATAAGGTATGGTTTCCAACATAAAAACAAACATACCAAAAATCATCATCATAGTGATTATCCTATATCGGTTAACAGAGAACGCCGGCGCGTATCGGTTTCGCGTTTAAGTTTTTCCAGTTCCTGGCGAACAATGGAGGCGATACTTTTTGCGTCTTTCATATCAACACCGTGAAAATGCAATTCGTACTTATTTCCCTCTTGCTTGATATCTTGCTTAACAGGGCGTTGCATTTCCATTTTAGCCGGTGCAACGTCAGAGGCTGCGAGCACATTAGGCACTGAAACCCCGCGTACAGTTGGGTCTTGGTAAAGTCCATCCACCGCTTTAATGGCAGGAAAGTTTTTGAAAACAATTTCACCAAGTTTATTCGGGTCCCGTATTTCTTTATCGGGTGTGGAGATACCGCCACCACTAGAACCTTTATTTTTGGCTTCGCCTGGGTTGTAAACATCCGTTCCAAATTCAGGTACTTTGACTTTTGGTGGTGTGATGTTGCCACTTTCGACATTTTCATTGTGCTTCGCGGTCTCTTGGTTGGTTTTGGCTTGTTCCTGGTTTCCAGCTTTGATAACGGCGGCAATCCCTTGAAGTGGTGAACTGAATGAATCCATGACCGCTTTGGTTTCGGCTGTCAGTTCAACCGGCTTCATTTTATTAATTTGGTTTACCGTATCACTGGCAACCTGTGGCGCCATGCCTAGCGCTTCAAGTATCCAGTTAATCCCTTTGGCAACCATCGTTATTGGTGTCATCAATGCCGAAATAGCGAATCCGACAGCCTCGCCAAACGTTTTACCCGCCTCGGTACAATCTTTTAATGCTTCGTCAGAGGCTTTAATAGGGGCAAATAATTCAGTTAACCATTGCCACACTTTCTTAACGGCTGACCAAATTGCATCAAAAATAGGGGCAACGGCTGAAAATGCACCACTGAATGCCTCACGTATTGGTGCAAGGCCAATCATAAGACCATCAAAGAAACCACTAAAGAAAGCCTTGATGTGATCCCAATACTTATAAATTGTGAGGGCGGCAATTACCAGGGTGGTAACAACTAAGCCAATTGGGCCAAACATTGTTGTTAGTGCCACACGAGCAATAGAACTGCCGACTTTTATCACATTGAAGAAATTAGAGAATGCGCCTTGAGCCCCAAGTAAACCTTGACCACCAGTTAACAGTGTGAGGCTTAAACGCAAGGCCGCAAAGGGTAGCATTACCGCAGCAGCGCCAATTGCCAAAGTTCCTAATGCTGCAGTCAGACCAGCAATGATGAGTCCGGTTTTTATCAACATAGACGTTAATTGCGGGTGCGCTTGCATCCACTTGCCAATACTGGCGACAGCGTTGGTTATGCCTTGAGTCAAGCTACGTAGCGGGGAATCAACGCTTTCTTGCATTTGAATGCCGAGATCTTCCCAGGCTGATTCCAGTTGTTTCAAGTCACCTTTTAAGTTATCAATTTTTATTTTTGCATTTTTATCGGCTTCGCCAAGTGCGCCTTGGTTGGCTTTGAGAAGTTCGTCATATCGCCCGCTGAGAGTGGCATCAATGACGGCCCCCATACCCACCATGGCTTCTTCACCGAAAATGTCTTTTTTAATGCGGATCTGGCTAGCCTGGTCATATTTCCGTAGCGCCTTACCCACATCTTTTAAAATATCGCCGGTATCACGTAATTTACCGTTGGCATCCTTTACAGAAACGCCTAGGGCACTCATAGCGGCTTGCCCTTTGCCTAATGGGGCTACGAGTCGAGATAAGCCCGCTCGCATGGATGTACCCGCCATAGAGCCACGAATACCGTTATCTGCCATTGTGCCCGCCATTGCTGCCATGCTTTCAAGGCTAACGCCAAGTTGTGCAGCAACGGGGCCAGCATACGTCATCGTTTCGCCGAGCATTCGTAAGTCAGTATTGCTTCGGGTGAATGTGGCGGTAAGTACGTCTGATACACGGTTCATTTGGTCTGCATCAAGCTTGAACTGAGTCAGAACGTTAGAGCCAATGTCTGAGGCTTCACCGAGATCCATATCGCCGGCTAAGCCCATATTTAAAACACCAGGCAAAGCGGATTTAATGGCGTCGGGTGTAAAACCCGCCATTGCTAAAAACTTTTGACCGGAGGCAACATCTGTTGATGTATAAGCTGTACTTGCGCCAAGTTCACGCGCTTGTTGGCGTAACATCGCCAGTTGAGGCGAATTTTTATCTAGTCGGGTGAGGGCTTGAACACCTGACATACCCTCGTCAAAATCACGACCAGGTGCCATGACGCGCGAGGCTGCATAAAGAGCACCGCCACCAGTAGCAACCGCAGTTGCACCGCCCATTGCTAACTTATTACGGGTTTCTTTGGCTTTTTGATACTGAGATTGTGCGCGGGTAACGGATGCCAGCCGTTGCCGCTGCATGTCAAGTTGCCGGTTATACGCTTCGGTACGTCGTGTGATTTGGGCGGTAGCGTTATCGCTATTTCGAATAGAAATACCGTGCCGATATAGCTGCGCAGCAGCCGATTGTAATTTTCGTTTTTCACTATCCAGTGAACGGCCTAGACGGTCACGGGCAAGTCTCGCTTGATCCAGTGCGCGTTTTTGTTCTTCGGTGCGTTGATTTAATGCGGGGTAACTATCACGTAGTGCCTTAACTTTCGTTTTTGCTTCTTCATACGCCGTATTGTTGCGTTTAACTGACTGTGAGAGACGGTCAAATGTGCCGGCTTGGCTTGCCAGGTTTCGAATACTGTTTTGTGTGGCTCTGATTTGAGAAGCAAAACCGGCAGCACTGCGTTGTGCAGCACTAACCGGTGATGTAAGACGATTTACGGCGCTGAGAGATACCCGAATGTTGAGATTGCGATCTGTCATTCGTTTTGTCCTATGCGAGCCGCCGCGAGCCTATGCCACTTTATCAATTCTGAAATTGTCATTTCATCAAAAGAGGCGGGAGGCCAATGAAACACCATCGCAATATCGGCGATGATGTCATCAATATCGATTGCGGGTATTTCGGGGATTAGTTTTCCTGTGCGTCCGTCTCGTCGAGTGGGGCACTCGGCGCTAAAAAAGTTGCGACCTCATTGGCTAATTGAGCAAAACAATCAATTGGCATTGAGGCAATATCTTGTTCCGTGAGGCGAGGTTGAGTGACGCGAGGTAACAGCGTGATCAGTGAGTTAACATCACCTGTGGCAACTTCCCACAATTTTAAACCACGCAACGCACCAGCTTGTCGCATCGTATCGGTGATGGTCACTTCTTCAATTTCGCGACCACCTTGGATTTTTACAGGGGTATTAAATTTAACAATAGACATTATTTACTCTCCAACAAAAAAGGGGATTAGCGCCACACAGTGACGCTATTAAAAATTAGTGACCAATATTGGCGCGGTGCTCGGCAAGGCGATCAGTACCGCCGACAATCCATTTCATATTGAGCAAATCAATCTCAATAAGCGTTTCACCATCTGCCGTGATCTTGCAGTAGGTGTTTTTCAGCGTGTACTTATGCTGAGTGTTATCACCTGCTTTCGCAGTTCCCTGGTCAAGTTCGTTGAAGCGTCCGCGGGTTTGAAGTTCATAGGCTGTAGTTTCACCCGTTGAATCATCATAGTAAGAGCCAGCGAAACGGAACTGTGTACCGTCAATGGTGCCGCCCCAATCTTTGATGAGTTCAATATTCAGCCCACCCATCGTGATATCCATATCTAACGCGCCAGCTTCAAAACCGAATTGCGGTGCAACGGCGCCGAGCATTCCCCCACCTTGGTAATCTTCCGTTTTTAACGTAAGTTTCGGGGGCGTGACCTCTTCTACTTGTCCAAGGTAGGTTTGACCGTTAATGAAAAGGTCAAACATATAGAGTTTTTTAGGCATTCCCATGTGTTACGCTCCTGAGCCTAATTGGTCGAATACGGCGAAATACTCATCGGTGAAGGTCTGCTCTAATCCAAGACGCTCAAGCGGTGGTACTGGCGTGTATTTATATTTAATGATGGCGTGACCATCACGTAATTGTGTTGTTGGGTTTGCCGATGGGTCATACCAACAGTTAAAGCCCAGTAAGCGGCCTTGCGTAGTCAGTTGATCCCCTTTCTTTTGAATGCCGTCAATCACATCTTTTATCAATGATGGAGTGAGTGGCTTATCAACATAGGCAAAATGCGCCTCTGCGATCATTTCAGCTAAGATCTGCGCCGTGCGGGTATATACTTCAAAAACATAAATATCTTCATCGCACGTACGGTTGCCCCAAAAACGATAACCTTGGTACTTAATTAAGGTGGTAATGCCTTTTTCGTTAAGGTCGTTTGAGTCGGTATCTTTGTCTTGCAATGACCAATAAACATCAGCGGAGATGCCGAGAACGCCATTAACTGGCACGTTAGAAAGTGATTTATGCCAACCCTGCTCATCATCAATACGGGCACGTAGGCCAGCAGCAATTGCCGGCGCTGCAATCACTTCATTTTTACCCGTTTCAGTGTTGAACCCTAAGTAATCAGGGTAAATCACCATCACTTCACGTTGGCTAAAATCTTTGCGGTATTCTTTCGCCTCTGAAATTGTGACGCAGCCATTTGCCGAAACATAAGCAAATGCTTTGAGTTTTTCGGCAAAGATAGCCATTTGCAGTGCAACGGGTTTAGTGTCTAGCCAAGGTGCAATAAGAATACGTGGCTGTTCATCCACTTTCGCTTTTGCAGTTAACCAGGCATACATACCGGTATAACGACCATCAGCACCATTGCCGCCAATCACAAGCTGGTCTTGCGTTTTTGTTACGCCATTTTCGGGCTTCACATTGGCAGCATCGGCAACACGAACCACAACCACTTTTGGGCTGCACTGGTCAGAAATTGCTTTGAGCGTTTTATACAATGTGCCGGTTTTACCTGCTTTACCTAACACATTATTAATGCGCGTAATTAATACGGGTGTATCGAGAGGAAACAAGCTTTCATCCGCATCATCACCCGTACAGACAACACCAATTGTTGAGGTGTTTAAGTCACGAATTAATGTGGTGAGTTTTGTTGTCTCTTTGACTTCCACGCCGTGATGATAAGTCATAATTGAGCCTCACTAGAATAATATCAGTCACACTATTGTCTTAATAAAAACCTGTAAAATCATGCGGTTTGACTTGTCACATTCACACGACAAGGAAAAGCTATACCAACTCGCGCGCGCGATGTGGGAAAGTGTCGGCATACGGGGAGGTAATTATGTTTGAGCAATATTTTGATTCTGAGCTAGTGAAGCAACCAGCGTTTGATATCACGATAGGCGGTAAGCAAATACTGAGTTTAAATGATCGGTTAATTGGCCTGACGATAACCGACAATCGTGGGTTTGAAGCTGACACACTGGAAATCACCATTGATGATACTGACGGAAAAATAGAACTGCCGCCGCGCGGTGTTGAGGTCAGTATCGCAATTGGTTGGCTAAGAGAGCCATTGATACACAAAGGTATTTTTACCGTTGATGAAATCAGCCATAGTGGGGCGCCTGACCAGGTGATCATTACTGCCAGGTCTGCAGACTTTCGCCAAGAATTTAACGTTAAGCGCGAATATAGCTGGCATGATATCAAAGTCGGTAAAGTTGTGAGTGCTATCGCGGGGCGCTACAACTTAACCCCTGCAGTCAGTAAACAGTTAATTGATATTGAAATTGACCACGCAGATCAAACAAACGAGAGTGATATTAGTTTCTTATCCCGTATGGCTGAAATGGTTGGGGCCATTGCGACGATTAAAAACGGTAACTTACTGTTTATTATTCCCAATCGTGGTTTAACACAAAGCGGAACGCCCATACCCGAGGTGGTAATTAAGCGTGATGTGGGTGACAAGCACAGTTTTAGAGTCGCAGACCGTGACGCATATACCGGTGTTAAAGCTAATTGGTTAGACTTGAATTTTGGTAAAAAGCCCGCAACGAGTGTTAAGCGAAAAAAGAAAAAAACGACCACGCTGAAAAAAGAGAAAAAGGCGAAATCCAGCAGTAAAGAGGGCGAATATTTAGAAGGGGCAGAAGGTAATGTTTATGTGTTGCGCCAGACCTATAAAACCGAAGAGACCGCTAAACGGGCAGCAGCGGCAAAGTGGTTAAAGCTGCAAAGAGGCGCCGCAGAATTCAATATTACCCTAGCAAGAGGACGAGCCGATTTATACCCCGAAATGCCAGCAGCAGTTGTTGGTTTTAAAACGGTTATTGATAGCCACCGGTGGATCATTTCTCGCGTAGTGCATCAAATCAGTGATAACGGATTTCAAACACAACTAGAATTAGAATTAAAAATTGATAATGACAATATGGTAGACGGTGATAATTCAGCCAATTGATATAACGTGTTATAATTAGGCTAGGCAAACCCAAGAACCAAGGCTTTACAATGGCGTTTAATTGTCCAAAATGCGGCGCCGCATCTTACACTCGCACGAGTGAGCCAGTAACAGAAGAAACAAAACGCAGTTATCATCAGTGTCAAAATGTTTTATGTGGTTGTACGTTCACGACATTACAAAGTGTCGAACGCTATTTAACGATACCCAACCCTCAACCGTTACCAGCTGATTTTAAATTACCAGGTGATGCGTTTCCGAAAAGCCATTATGGCGAGAATCAACTTTCGTTGCTGATATAGAAATAACCCCTCAAAATGAGGGGTTACGTTTTATTGGGGGATAATTTCTAAAATATCGCCTGTAGCAATATCTACTTTTACCTTCATATTGTTTTTGACCATTGCGCCATAAGCATTTTTTCCTCTAAAGGTTGTACTGACAATGGCATAAGGTGGTTTTGCATCAAGCATTAAGCGAAACGTTGTTTCATCATGCTTATAGCTGTCGTCATCATTCATATTATTTTTGATGAGCTTTTCTAAAGGTCGGTATGACCCATCCCATTTACTAAAGTTTGAAACAAAGACATCTAAATTAACTCTATCACTGAGTGAATTAGGGTCGCGGCTAAAGTCTGCATAGCACCAGCCTAACGTTTCGTTTAGCTTTAATTCAGGTGCTTTTGTATATGAAAGCTGACTGATACAGGCATAAAACAGAGGTTTATTGGATAGAGGAAGTTGTTTGTGTTCCAAGTAGTTATTAACTATTTTTTCACGCTCTTTTTGAGTCTCATCTTTATATTCTTTAAGAGTTAGCTCCGCGTATTTGAAAGGCTTTTCTATTGGCTGGATTTGCTGTGGTTTATCTTGTTTGGTTGTTTCTGTTGTAGTGTTTTGGTGTGGGTACAACACAGAACCAAGTACAGCAGCACCAAGAAATACAGCTAAATAAATCAGAGAAGAAGTTTTTCTATTAGGCATGAAAACTAGTTTCGGTTTTATTAAACCTAAAATGAATGCGATAAATCCAAGAGAGGATATTGCAACAATGACCTTTTCCATTTGTTCACCATATGTTTTAAGTAAAATCAACATATGGTCATGCATCAAATTTGAAATAGCAAGCCGCTTAAAAAAAGCGGCTTTTGGGTCAATAATGGTCGATGTGGACGGAACGTGGACGGTGTGAATTATAAAGCTTTAAATAACAATAGCTTACTTTAAAATAATGAACACCATCCCTGTCTTTTATAGCCCCTTTTAGGGGCTTTTTTTTTGTTTAAATAGATTGAATGTTAACTATAGTTGACAATTTGTGGAGGGTGATTAAGATACAAGTATCAAGACAAGGAGACGTCTTATGATAACAGTATTAACGACCGATCTATTCGACAACTGGATACGGGATCTCAAGGATTTAAGGGCGAAAACCAAGATTCAAGTGAGAATTCGGCGACTAAAAAATGGAAATTTTGGCGATATTGAACCGATTGGTGATGGCTTTTCAGAGCTGAGGATACATGAGGGGCAAGGGTATCGTGTTTATTTAAAACAGAAAAATAACGTTATGGTTATTTTGCTCTCCGGTGGGAGCAAAGGTACCCAGCAAAAAGATATCATCAAAGCCAAACAGGTCTTTAGTCAAATTGAAGGTGAATTATGACCATTAAATTAAAAGAATATGATATTGCTGAGCATTTAAATAGCGAAGAAGAAATCCAATTGTATCTTAATGAGATCTTGGAGGAAGGTGATCCTGCTTTAGTATTATCAGCCCTCGGGGATATAGCAAAAGCTCGAAATATGAGTCAACTAGCTAAAGAGGTAGGGATGAGCCGTGAAGGTTTATATAAAGCATTGTCAGGTCAAGGTAATCCTACATTCAATACAATAATAAAAATAGTTAACTCTCTTGGTTTGAAGCTACAATTTAAAAGTATTTAACACTCTATTTTTATTGAAATAAATGTTTATTATTTCAATACCTTGCTATTACCTCTCTACTAAAAAATAGGATAACGTTATGGTTCACGTGTTAACCGCTCAGGATTATCGCAGTATGCCTTGGAAAAATGGACAAGGCGTCACGTTAGAAGTGGCGAGAAGCCATGGCGAAGGGCTTGATGATTTTGACTGGAGAGTCTCTATTGCAGACGTGAAAGCAGCGGGGCCTTTTTCTCATTTTTTAAATCGCCAACGTATTATTGGTGTGCTGGAAGGGGAAGGAATGGTTTTGCATGTGGATGACCAGAATCCAGTGACGTTACGGCAAAAAGCGTTTTTTGCCTTTAAGGGTGAAAGTCATGTGCATGCAGAACTGGTCAAAGACGCTATTCGTGATTTCAATTTGATTTATAACCCTGAAAAATATTCAGCACGCTTGCAGTGGATTTGTTCATCGTCAGGCACTTCATGGATTAGCGATGCAGCCCAGATTCTCATTTTCAATACTGCGCCAAGTCTGAGTATGAAAGTGAACTCGCAACCATTTGTTTTAAATCATTTTGAAACGTTGTTAGTGAGGGATAATATCCAGCCGCTGCAATTTTCAACTACTCTGCCTACAGAACAGGATTTTTGCATAATAGAGTTATTTATTAAATAGTTAGATTTTTAATGCTATTTATCGGGGTAATTTTGCAATATTTTTAATATCAATTCGTTTTTAAGATGGAATATTGCTCTGTCGATTACGCGATTTCAGTAAAAATGTTATCAAATTCATAGAACACGTAATTATGGCTTTATTCCTATTGTTATTTTCCTCAGAATTTATAGTCTTTAGCGTCACTAAAAAAATAATAACGGTATTTTTAAAGGAAAAATATTCTATGAAAATGAAAGCGCTTGTAGCAGTTGCTGTTTCTGCTGTGATTTTGACAGGTTGTAAAAATATTGACCAAGGAATGCTGACGAACTCTGGGATGCAATTATTCCAAGCAGCAACACTGAGTGATTCAGATGTTAAGCAATTAAGCGACCAATCTTGTAAAGAGATGGATGCACAGAACAAAATTGCACCTGCATCAAGCAAATATTCCAAACGTTTAGATAAAATCGCTAAAGCTCTGGGTAACGAAGTTGATGGTACCCCAGTTAACTATAAAGTTTACATGACTAACGATGTGAACGCATGGGCGATGGCAAACGGTTGTGTACGTGTATACAGCGGTTTGATGGATGTGATGAACGACAACGAAGTTGAAGGCGTACTGGGCCATGAAATGGGTCACGTTGCATTAGGCCATACTCGTAAAGCAATGCAAGTTGCTTATGCAGCTGTTGCAGCGCGTACAGCGGCAGCATCAGCGGGTGGCGTAGTTGAACAACTGAGCGCTTCTCAAGTTGCTGCGCTGGGTGAAAAACTGATCAACTCTCAGTTCTCTCAACATCAAGAAAGCGAAGCGGATAACTTCTCTTATGACTTACTGAAAAAACGCGGTGTGAAAACTGACGGTTTAGTCACTGGTTTTGAGAAATTAGCAAAAATGGGTAGCCAAGAGACAAGCATGTTTGACTCTCACCCGCCTTCAAGTGAACGTGCACAAAACATCCGTGACCGTATTGCAGCTGACAAAAAATAATTTTTAATTATTTTTGATAATAAGGTGTAACAGTGTAAATAGGCACTGTTGCACCTATCGTTTATTTCTTACCAATATTCCTATTTCAGCGTTAGAAATCGGAACTTACCCCGTTGTGCTTCCCTCAATCACTCACTATCTTATTCCTTAAACAAGATTCAGGTTTTTTCAGAGTGTTGCAGTTTTACGTTTGATAAAACGCTAGCAAGGAAAAATGATGGAAAAAGTACAGAAAATTTCCCTTCTTGCGAAGGGGATGGGAATGCTGTTATCGGGTACTTGCCGTTTATTAACAGGAGTTCGTACTCGTTGGGTTGGTTGCCAGCCTGCCATAACTCCGCGTATTTATTATGCTAATCATTCAAGTCATCTTGATGGGTTGGTTATTTGGTCTGGCTTACCGCCGCTGATGCGCCACTTTGTTCACCCTGTCGCAGCGAAAGACTATTGGGATAAAACACCCTTTCGCCGTTATTTAGTGAATAACGTTTTTCGTGCTGTTCTTGTGGATAGAAAAGGGGACAAACCTGCGCAAGGTAATATCTTGGAGCCTCTTGAATCCGTTTTAGCCGCTAAACATTCATTGATATTTTTCCCAGAGGGAACTCGCGGTAATGGCGAGGAGCTAAGCCAATTTAAGAGTGGCCTGTACCATTTAGCTAAAAAATACCCCGATGTTGAAGTCGTCCCTATTTACCTAGAAAACCTTAATCGTGTATTGCCTAAAGGGTCAAAATTAGTCGTGCCGGTTATTTGCTCTGCGGTCGTCGGTAAACCTATCGCTCCTTTAACTGAAAATGAAAATAAAACTGAATTTTTACAACGCGCGAAAGAAGCATTAGAGGAGTTGATACCATGAGCCTGTGGGACAGCGAATTAGCTTTATTATTATCTGGTGTATTTGGGATATTGGTTTTTGCGAGTGTAGTGGGTGGAATTTTGGCCTACCGTTACTCTGGTGATAAAAGTAATCCAACGATTGATAACCTGAATGCTCGTATTCGGGCATGGTGGGTGATGTGTATCATCTGTGTATTAGCGGTCGTACTTGGCAATATTGCAGTTGTTATTTTATTTGCGTTGATATCCTTCTTTGCACTGCGGGAGTTTATTACGTTAACGCCAACGCGGCGAAGTGATCATGAAGCGCTGTTTTGGTGTTTCTTTGTTTTCATACCGTTGCAATACCTTCTTGTCGGCATCGAGTGGTATGGGATGTTTTCAATTTTTGTGCCTGTATTTGTTTTTCTCTTTTTACCTACACGTATTGCACTTGCTGGGGACACTTTCCACTTTCTTGAACGTACCGCAAAAATTCAATGGGGAATGTTGGTAACAGTTTTCTGTTTAAGCCATGTTCCAGCACTGTTGATGCTGAAGATTGAGGGTTACGAAGGGGAGGGTGTGAAATTATTGCTCTTCTTAATTATCGTGACGCAAATTTCGGATGTATTACAGTATGTATTTGGCAAACTAATGGGTAAACGGCCAATTGTTCCAAAATTAAGCCCAAACAAGACGGTTGAAGGCTTTGTCGGCGGTGTTTTATCATCGGTGCTGATTGGGATTTGCTTGTACTGGGTCACTCCATTCAGTTGGTGGGTGGCTGGCTTAATGTCACTGGCGATCACTATTATGGGGTTTGTGGGCGGGCTATGTATGTCAGCCATTAAGCGAGATAGCGGAATTAAAGATTTTGGCGCAATCATTGAAGGCCATGGCGGAATGCTAGACCGAATAGATTCACTGTGTTTTGCTGCACCCATTTTTTTCCATTTAACGCGTTATTATTACACTTAACGGCGTTTAACTTTCGTTTTTGTTCGTTCACTAAGATAAGGCACCAAATGGTGCTTTTCTTTTGCTTTGTGGCTACAGCACGCAATGAATTAAAGTGGTATTATCTGTACTTAATTTGTGTTTCAAACTAAGGCACCTGTAGTGTATTGTTGCTTTAATTTATTTAGAACCTCTTTTTAGAGGGGAAAAGTTTACCTATTGAGGTCATTGACTAGAATTATGTAAACTGGATCACAATAAAACACAAAAGCTTGATGGAAAGCAGATGCATAATCTTAACTTTGCCGTATTATGCCATTTGTTGAATCAATTCAGCTTTGGGTTTTAAGCGAGTTATGTGCGGTCGAGCGGTTTTTATAGATTTGCAATTTTATGTTCATTAATCAGAGGTCATCATGGTCAAGCAGATTAAAAGAATTGGAGTTTTAACGAGTGGTGGCGACGCACCAGGCATGAACGCAGCAATTCGCGGCGTAGTACGTGCTGCTTTAGGTGAAGGCTTAGAGGTGATGGGTATTTTTGATGGATACCTCGGGCTATATGAAAACCGCATGAAACAATTAGACCGATACAGCGTATCGGATATGATTAACCGCGGTGGCACCTTTTTAGGCTCAGCTCGTTTCCCACAATTCCGTGATGAAGAAGTGCGTGCAATTGCCTTTGAAAATCTGAAGAACAACCATATTGATGCGCTAGTTGTAATCGGTGGTGATGGCTCTTATTTGGGAGCGAAAGCGCTAACAGAAGCGGGCTTTCCTTGTATAGGTCTACCTGGCACAATCGATAATGATGTTGCAGGAACGGACTATACAATCGGTTATTTTACCGCTCTTGAAACCGTTGTTGAAGCGATTGACCGCTTGCGCGATACCTCTACATCCCATAAACGAATTTCTATCGTCGAGGTTATGGGGCGTTACTGTGGTGACCTGACACTGTCTGCGGCGATTGCAGGTGGTTGTGAATTTTTAGTGTTACCAGAACAAGAAATGCCATTCGACCGTGAAGAATTATTATCTGAAATTAAACAAGGTATTGAAAAAGGCAAACGCCATGCGATTGTTGCCATTACCGAGCATGTTTGTGACGTTGATGAGTTAGCTAAATATATTGAGCAAGAAACCAAACACGAAACTCGAGCCACAGTGCTAGGCCACATTCAACGCGGGGGGTCACCTGTCGCGTATGATCGTATTTTAGCATCACGCATGGGAGCCTACTCAATTCAATTATTGCTTGAAGGCTACGGTGGTCGTTGTGTGGGGATCCAAAATGAAAAATTGGTTCACCATGACATTATTGATGCGGTAATGAATATGAAGCGTGTCTTTAAGAAGGATTGGTTTGAGACAGCTAAGAAACTTTACTAGCATCTTCTTCATATTCCGAACTGTAGGGGGGTTGGCTACGCTCACTAACCCTAGTCACATACTTATGTATGTGACTAGGGATTAGCTTTGCTTGCTGCCTACCTACAACTTGAACTATTTAGAAGATGGATCTTCGTCATACTTTGAGCTGTGACGTTGTTGGCTGCTCTCGGCTACTCGGGTCACATACTTATGTATGTTCCCCAAGCTATCCTCGTTCGCCGCCTAGTCACAACTCAAATTATTTAGAAGATGGATATTTGTCCATTAACCCAATCCTAGTCACAACTAAACCTCCCTCTTGCCTGTTCATATATTCCCCATAAGCATAAGTTTTTCTTTTTAATTATTTCCAGTAACTGATGCTATCTGTCAGCCTCATCCTATCGACAATTTGATGAGGAATCGATGATGGCAAGTTCATGGCAGGTCAAAAAATCGCAACTAACAACGGCATTGTTATTGGTATTGGCAACAGGGGCTTGGGCGAAAAATATTCAATTGTTGAATGTGTCTTATGATCCCACGCGTGAGTTCTACCAACAGTATAATCAGGCGTTCAGTGATTACTGGAATAAAAAAACAGGGGATACCGTTACAGTACGTCAATCCCATGGGGGCTCTGGTAAGCAAGCTATTTCAGTTATCAATGGGTTAGAGGCGGATGTTGTTACGTTAGCCTTAGCATATGATGTGGATGCGATAGCGCAAAGCGACCGCATAGATAAAAACTGGATAGAAAAACTTCCTGATAACTCAGCCCCTTATACATCAACGATTGTCTTTTTAGTGCGTAAAGATAATCCGAAGAATATTCGAGACTGGGATGATTTAATTCGCAAAGACGTCTCCGTGGTGACGCCTAATCCAAAAACATCAGGCGGTGCACGCTGGAATTATTTAGCTGCGTGGGGCTATGCATTAAATAAAAATCAGCAAGACCCTGAAAAAGCGAAGCAATTTGTAAAGCAACTTTACCAAAATGTCGAAGTGTTAGACTCGGGAGCTCGAGGAGCAACAAATAGTTTTGTTGAACGTGGGATTGGTGATGTTTTGATCGCGTGGGAAAATGAAGCACTACTTGCTATCAATGAATTAGGCGAAAATGGTCAATTTGAAGTCGTGACACCAAGCATTTCCATATTGGCAGAGCCGACAGTGGCAGTCGTCGATAAAACGGTTGATAAACGTGACCGCAGAGAAGTTGCAGAAGCTTATCTAACACACCTTTATTCGCCAGAAGGGCAAGAAATTGCCGCTAAAAATTATTATCGGCCACGAGATAGTGAAGTCGCAAAAAAATATCAGCAACAATTCCCTGAGTTGAAGTTGCTAACAGTTGATAAAGATTTTGGGGGCTGGCAAGCCGCGCAAGCAACGCATTTTGCGAATGGAGGGGTGTTTGACGAGATAATCCAACGCTGATACTCGTCATATTTCAATTTGTAGAGGTGTTGGCTTCGCTTACTAACCCTAGTCACATACTGGTGTATGCTCCTAGGGTCGAGCAAGCAAACAAACTTCCCTAACCTGTTAGAAGTAGGCTAGGGGGGTGATTTATCAGTTTACTGCCATTGGTATTTAACACCTAATTGGCCCAGGTAGAAGGTTTGACGATTATTGCTACCGGAAGTAATACCTGCATTTTTTTCATTTTCCCATGTACTTGGCTCAACAGCAAAGCCTCCCCATAAGGTCAGTTTCGGTGTTAGGTTGTAGAAAACTTGAGTTCCAACTCGATAACCCTCTTTCACTTTTTGAGTCGTGCGTTTGTTGCTGTCATAGTTATGTTCGTTTAAATAGTAACGAAAATAAGGCATGACACTCCAATCTTGATTAAGTGTAATTGGGAAATAGCCACGAATTTGGTTTTGTTCCCATGTTTTGTTGAAATCTTTATCCCATGTCCAGTCAGTATACATATAGACTTTTGCTGTCGCTGAATCATTGATTTTATAAACTAAACCGTGTTCAGATTCCCACTCGTAGCTATTTGGTGCGTGAAAATTATCATAGTGATACACCGCATCCCAGAAGTTAAAGGCCCATTTATCTGTAATATTGTAAGTACCACTCGGCATCAACCAGAACATGGTATTGGATGGTCGGGCCTGAGTTCCAGGGGCTGAGTCATTAGATTCTTTTCGATAAGTGACATTCAGATTGAATTGGCCAATATCACTGGCATACATTTTTCGAGTCGCACCAATTTGTGTACGGTTACGAATAAATGAGTCTTTAGATGTCGAAAAGTCGTGGTTATAGCTTCTTAATGATTCTTTGTGTTCAAGGAAGAAGCTCCACTTTGATTCAGGATTAACTAAAAAGAGTTGCCCCACCATGGTTGTTTTGTCATAAACTTTGCGACCACTGGTGTTATGGTGCCCTTCAAATTTCTCTAATTCCATATAAACGTTAGATGATATGCGCCAGTAATCATTTGTGGCGGGTTCTGCGGCGAAAGCGGTGATACTTAGTCCAGATAGCGTAACAAGAAGTAAACCATTCAATGAAGTTTTCATTTTAACCCTTTAATTTTTATCTATTTTTGTTTTTTTATGCCTTCGTGAAGGCGTAAGTATCTCGCCTTTACTCTGTGGTGACATAAAGGCTAATTAATTGATGATTAAAGTCATTACTGTGCAGTGTGGTAAGTTTCACCATGGCCATAAGGGAAGAGAATTTTGTTCCCTTGTGGATTTTTGATATTGACGGGTAATAAGCCTTTAGGTGGATTTAGTGGCTGAGAGTGGCTATCGGCAAACAAGGTACGCAGTCCACTACGAATGTTGGTTTCCAATGAGTTACGGTTATTATTAGTAATATCAAACCCAGTGATCCCGTAAATCGCGATATTTGCTTTGACGCCGTTTAAATACGCGATGTCGTAAGGGTTACGAGAGGAAATCACGACCAACGGTGTCTTGGTTTTATTTGCTGCATCAATGATGAACTGGGCATTTGTGGGGGTATCTTTTAGGTTATAGGTTGTGAGTAAAATTAAATCTTGATTGGCAATGAGTTGCTCGGCATCACTTTTTGACAGTGTATTTTCATTCAACTTTACAACGTGCTCATTACTTTTGATGTTAACGCCTGTTTCAGCGGCGATATCATATAAGTGTTTTTCGATAAGCGTATTACGTGGTTTTTCGTCAGAAATGACTAAAATACGGTTTTGGGGTTTCAATATGTAAGGCAGTACGTTGTCATTTTTGATCAATGTGATTGCTTGCTCTGAAACCATATTTTCAAGGTCTTTATGGCTTTTAGACGCAACAACGTGTTCAGCTACATTGATATCAACTGGCTGTGCGGTAATTTGTTGCTGAAGTTTTTTCAGAACGACACGTTTTGCTGACTCATCAATTCGTTTTTGTAGTTCTGGATTTTTCGCAGCTTGTACCTCTAAATAACGGTACATGTTATCAAGACGTGTGACTGCTTCTGTATCCCACATTTTGATCGGCATTAGCACAATATCGGAGCCCGCAAGCAGCGAGGTTTCTACTGCCCAATTAATATCGAAATTATCCGCAATGGCACCCATGTCCATCGCATCCGTCACTATCAGCCCCTCAAATTTGAGTTCATCACGTAAGATGCCATGTAAAATAGGTTTTGATAATGTTGCCGGTATACCTACTTTTTTGCCTGTTAGCGTGGTGATTTTATTATCATCAAGGGCAGGAACAATAATGTGCGCGGTCATCACCGCATCAGAACCATGAGCAAGAGCATATCTAAACGGCGCTAATTCGGTAGAACGCCAAGTTTTGGCATCAGAGTTTACAATAGGTAAATCAACATGAGAATCAGAGGAAACATTACCATGACCAGGGAAATGTTTAAGAGAAGTCAATAGGTTATATTTATGGATCCCTTTGATGTAGTTAGTGGATAAGGTTTCAACTAACTCTTTGTTGTCAGAGTATGAGCGAACACCGATTACTGGATTATTTTGGTTATTATTGACATCGACAACAGGGCCAAAGTTGATATTGAACCCAAGGCTGGCGAGCTCATATCCATGGATCATTCCCGTCAGTTCGGCGAGTGCTGGGTTGCGAGTTGCGCCCAGCGCCATGTTTCCCGGCATCTCAGTACCAACTCGTAGGCGAGTGACATATCCGCCTTCTTGGTCGGTACCGATGAAAAGAGGTAAGTTGCTACGTGATGACTGCAACTGATTGATTAATTTAATGGTTTGTGGTGTATCAATAAGGTTTTCACGAAATAGGATGACAGACCCGAGATGATATTGGGAAATAACTTTAGCAACCTCATCATTCATGGCAAGAAATGCAGCAGGTTCTCCATTGCTGTCCTTGTTCCAATATCTAAAGTCCAGCATAAATAACTGACCAATTTTTTCCGCTTCTGACATCTTGTTAACGATTTCATCAGCAGATTTTTGTTTATCTTTCCATAGCTCATTGAGCTGAGCTTGAGTTATTGGATCAGCCATGGATAACGCGCTAAAAAGGCAAGCGGTGAGTAGGGTAAGCTTTTTCATATTATTCTCTCTAAGTTATTTTTCGAGGAATAATAAGTACCCGGGTTTATTTATGATGTGAGTAGAATCACAGTTGGTGGTATTCTTGATTTGTGAATAATAAGAATACAAGATAAATACGGACTTATAAATACCTGATTTATTTGCATGATATTAAAGGATAATTAAAACGGAATGGTTTGATTTGAACTGGAATAATTTCATTTTGGTATTATTTGGTTATGTGATCGATTACTTAAATATAGTTAAACAATATTTTTTATTTAAATTAATATTTTTTCTTTGATTTAATTTTACCCAATTTCAATATTGTCATATTTGATGTTGTTAAAATATAAAACGATAGTACAAAACAAAATAAGTCACATCTTGCTGCGTGTGACTTATTTTTTTTAGAAAAATAACTGAAGCTAATCAATTGACGTTTACCAAAGGTATTTTACACCAATTTTTCCAATATAAAGCGTCTGCTTATTGCTATTGCCGGATGTCGCACCGTTCTCTTTTGGGTTTTTCCATGTTGAAGGTTCATAGGCAACACCTCCCCATAGCGTTAAGGATGGGGTGGCTTGGTATTCGACGTTGGTGCCTAGGCGAAAACCGTTATTAATTTTTTGAACAAGATAGAAATGTTTATCATAAGTATCTTCTTGTATCGCGTAGCGAATATAAGGTGTGATATGCCAATTGGACTTTAAGGTAAAAGGCAAATAAGCACGAATTTGTGATTGTAGGAATCGAGTGCTGAAATTTTTATCCCATGCTTTGTCGTAATAAAAAGTCAGCTTTGCTTTTAAATTGTCTGAGTGTTGGTAAGTCGCTCCAAATTCAGTTTCTGCTTCATGGCTATTATTATTAAAATAATTACTGTAATAATAATAAGAAAGCCAAAAATTAAAGGACCATTTATCATTAAAATAATAGTTACCCGCTGGTGTTAGCGCATATAAGCTACTGGAGGAGCGAACTTTTGTTTCTGGTGGGGAGTCATTGGATTCTTTTCGATACCGTGCACCAATTTCGAGGTCAGTTTTCGGCGTTTTAATAAATTGTTTTGTGATATCGAGCTGAGTACGGCTACGAAGGTAGGAATCACGTGAGGCACTGAAGTTACGCCCATGGTTTCTCATGGATTCACGGTGTTCTAAATTAAATCGCCATAGAGACTCTGGGTTTGTTAGGGCTAATTGGCCCACGGTACTTAGCTTATCGTAGACTTTATTTTTATATGCATCTCGCTGCCCTTGGTATTCTTCTATTTCCATATAGACATTGGTTTTAATGCGCCAAAAGTCATTATTTATTTCAGAAAAGCAAATAGCCGGGAATATAATTATGATGCTATATATTAAACTAATTATATATTTCATTTTTATCCTTTGGAGTAATCTTTATTAAGTTTTACTGATTTTTTAGGCAGGATAAATTTGTATTAAACTTTGCGTGGTGTCTATTGTTATTATTTGATAGAGGATAAGCTGAATGGGTGAAAATAATATTTATAAATTTGAATTTTAAGGTTTTTATTTTGTTTTTATTTTTGTGATATTATGGGGCTCTCAATCGTTTGATTTTAAATTTGATATTAATTCAAGTTATATTTATTTAATTACATCGATAATTAAATAAAAAACCGCCAATAAATGGCGGCTAATTATAAAAAAGTAAAATAAGTTTATTTTGCTTTTTTTGCTTCCGCAGCGGCTTTAACAATCACAGCAAATGCATCAGCTTTCAAAGATGCACCACCAACTAGCGCACCGTCGATGTCTGGCTGTGTAAACAGTTCAGCAGCATTGCTTGCATTCACTGAGCCACCGTATTGAATGATGACTTGTTCAGCAATTGCAGCATCTTTCTTCGCAATATGGGTACGAATGAATTTGTGGATAGCTTGTGCTTGTGCTGGTGTTGCAGATTTACCTGTACCGATAGCCCAAATTGGTTCGTATGCGATGACGGCGCCTTGGAATGCTTGCGCACCTTGGGAGTTCAACACTGCATCGATTTGACGAGCGCAAACTTCTTCAGTTTTACCCGCTTCGTTTTCAGCTTCGGTTTCACCAATACACAGAACAGGAATTAAGCCTTGTTCTTTAAGTACAGCAAATTTTTGAGCAACAAATTCATCGCTTTCTTTGTGATAAGTACGGCGCTCAGAGTGGCCAATAATGATGTATTTTGCGCCAACATCTTTCAGCATTTCAGCTGATGTTTCGCCAGTGAATGCGCCAGACAGATTGACGTCAACGTTTTGTGCACCTAATGCAATGCGGCTGCCCGCCAGAGCATGTTTTGCTTGAGTCAGGTAGATTGCTGGTGGTGCGATAGCTACATCACAGCCATCAACGCTGCTCAGTTCGTTACGCAGACCAGCGATCAGGTCATTGACCATATGGGTGCTGCCGTTTAATTTCCAGTTACCCATTACCAATGGATGTCGCATGTTATTTCCTCCAACCAGAGAGTTTGAATGATTAATCAATAAGTTATTCATTGCGCATTAATGTTGCCGGCGCAACGTGACAGTTTTGTCGCCATTCACCTTAAGTATTATAAGAACATTAAGGCATAATAGCTTTGCTTTTCATCATGCTTGTTCTTAGAGCGTGATCACAGTCTGTTTAGGGTGTTTGTTGTTCTAGCTTAATCGGTTCAACAGCAAAAGTAAGCACATTATTGTCACTTTTTACTAAAATATATCGCAGGCCGCCTAATCGAGCCTCTTCCGCATGAGTTGGGTTTTGATCCGCCATAAATTTATTTAAGGCAGTGGTCAGCTCAGGGGCTTTATCTAAAGAAACATCTGGAGCGAATTGATGGATAATCGCAAGGGTATAGCGCTCCATTAATTGACGGTTTTCTTGGGCTTCTTGTGCGTTATCTGTTGGGAGCAAGGTGATTTGTAAGCTTTTTATTTTTTCGCTACCGCGCTCAAGCACTGCAGAAGAATAGATTTGTTGGTTGATACGTGATGCCGCACGAATATAAGGTGCGGCAATATCTTGGCTCGCAATGACTTTATATTCATGAAGATATAAATCTTTATAGGCTTGGTTAAACTGATTGCGTAATTCAGGGATGGTGAGATCAAAAGAAGCGGCGTCGGGGGCTAAGTAAGCCACTTCAAAGTCAGTATCAGGCAAGGTCGGCACTTTTTGCGCGATTGCCAAAGGTGGCGCACTGAGTACAAAAATGGTTATGATGGCGGATATCGAACGAATTAAGGTTTGAGTCATTTTTTTGCCACTCATTCTTTGGGTTTTCACATTGTATCAGGATTATAGGTAATGACATTACAACAATGGGCTTTTTCCTTCAAAGGTCGTATAGGCCGTCGGCCATTTTGGGCGGGTATTGCTGCCAGCTTTATTTTAGTGACCGTGATTGTCCTGCTACAGAATACATTTTTATTACCTGAAATGGTTACCCTCTTTCTTTTTGTCCTACTGCTTTATCCTTTAGCGGCTATCTTTTCAAAGCGCTTACACGATAGAGGGAAATCAGGGGGGTGGTTCGCATTAATTATTTTGGCTTTTGCACTGTATTCCATGGATGTCAGTCAATTTGACCCTGTCTGGCAGTGGGGGATTGGGCGGTTTTTACCCTTATTTATTTCGATGATTATGCTACTGGATTGTGGTGTTTTTGTGGGAATGGATAGCGCAAATAAATACGGTGAAAAAACAGAGCCGGTGAATTATTTATAAGAGTGCAAACTACCCTGAAATGACTCAGGGTAGTGTTTAGCTCTATTTACCAGTATTGTTCGCTGGAAATATGACCCGGTTTGCGACGTAAATGCTTAATCATACCGTGACTATTTTTTAGCATATCCCGTGTGTCACGCACCATTTCAGGGTTACCACATAGCATTACATGGCACGTTTCTGGTGAAAGGGATAAACCAACGGCATTTTCGAGCGCATGGCTTTCGATGAGGGCGGGAACTCGGCCATGCAAAGATGTTTGTGTTTGTTCACGGCTGACTACTGTGACAATTTTTACTTTCCCTTGGTATTGTTGTTCAAGTTTTTGCATTAATGGCAGATAGCTCAAGTCTTTTTCATATCGAACAGCATGTAATAAAACGATTTTTTCAAAACGTTCGAGGTCTTTGCCTTCTTGTAGGATAGATAAGAATGGGCCAATAGCAGTTCCTGTCGAAAGCATCCATAAATTTTTGCACTCTGGAATTTCATCTAAGACAAAGAAACCAGCAGCTTCATCGGTTATTTGCAATGTATCGTTAGGTTTCAGTTGCGCTAATTTAGGGCTAAGCTTGCCCTCGGGAACAATGACAAAATAAAACTCAAGTCGGTTATCGCTGGGGGCATTCACATAAGAATAGGCGCGTTGAACTCGTTCTCCCTCAATTTCAAGGCCAAGTTTTGCATACTGTCCTGCGGTAAAAGGCTTAATGGGGGCGTCGATGACAAGGCTAAACAATGTATCCGTCCAAAACTTGGCTTCAATCACTTTCCCAGTTACCCAATTTGCCATAAATCCACCTCTTATTATTCCAAAATCAATCCTACTAAGTGGGTGATGTTTCACCTTAATTAGTTAGGGCATCGCTCATTAGGATTTAATACTAAAGCAGTTCACTATTTATGCTTATCGATAACGTGTTCCAGTGATTTATTCTTAATAATAGTTATTTCTTAATTTTAATGTACAGTTATGTTGACAGGTGTGGCGAATATGGCTGCCATTGATATATAAACTAAAATGTCGAGCTACTTAGAAAAAGTCGTAAATTTTGCTATCTTAATCACATTAGAGCAAAACGCATTATTTGCTGTTTATCTGAGTCAGCGCTAATACGTAAAACAACATTTAAATATTCGTCATTAAATTCCAACATTCGGTTTGTATTATTAATCTTTAATAATACAAAGTTGCTGTGTGTCTGGAGTTTTTGCTGTATCCGAGAGAAAAATGAGAAAGCTGGAACATTTCAATCTGTTAATAATGCTTATTGCATTGGCGGCTGTCGGCCAAATGACACAAACTATTTATGTCCCTGTAATTGCTGAAATTGCAGTCTACTTTAATGAGCCTTCTGGAGCTGTTCAGAAGGTGATGGCGGCATACTTATTTTCATATGGTTTTTCGCAATTATTATATGGCCCATTATCTGACCAAATTGGTCGTAGACCCGTTATTTTAGCAGGGCTAACCATTTTCTTATTTTCGACAATAGTGGCGATTTTTGCGCCAACTTTAAATACGCTCACTATCGCAAGCGGTATGCAAGGGCTTGGCACTGGCGTTGCGGGTGTAATGGCGAGAACCATGCCCCGAGATTTATATAAAGGCACCGCATTACGCTATGCAAATAGTTTATTAAATATGGGGGTGCTAGTTAGCCCATTATTAGCGCCGATGTTCGGTGGAATATTGGCACACTTTTTTGGCTGGCATGCTTGTTATATTTTCCTGTTTATCCTCGGTGGGAGTGTGTTATTTAGCATGTACCGATGGCTACCAGAAACACGCCCAGTATCACCAGAAAAACGTAAGATGCTGGCGTCATACCGTGAATTGCTCTCTAATGGCGCTTTTTTATCTTACTTAGCTATGTTAATTGGTGCGCTGGCGGGGATTGCCGTTTTTGAAGCGAGTAGCGGTGTTTTAATGGGCGGCGTATTAGGCCTCAGTAGCATCACCGTCAGTATCTTATTTATATTACCAATTCCTGCGGCTTTTTTTGGAGCGTGGTATGCAGGGCGTGAAGGAAAAACGTTTTACAACTTGATGTGGCAATCCGTATTAATTTGTTTGCTGGCAGGTTTAATGATGTGGATACCGAGTTGGTTTGACATTATGAATACATGGACATTGTTAGTGCCTGCAGCGGTATTTTTCTTTGGCGCAGGTATGTTATTTCCCCTCGCGACCACTGGGGCAATGGAGCCATTCCCATATTTAGCTGGCGCGGCAGGCGCGTTGGTAGGCGGCTTACAAAATGTCGGTTCTGGTGTGGCAACATGGGTTTCCTCATTAATGCCACAACACGGGCAGTTTAGCCTTGGTTTGTTGATGTTTTTGATGTCGGCCCTAGTGCTTTTATGTTGGCTGCCGTTGGCTCGCCGTATGGGGCATTCAGAAAGAACGGTTTGATATTGAAAAATTAGGCGGAGCTCTCCGCCTAATGGGTTATCGAATAGGCGCACTGATTAAGCGTGATTCGGGTGTGGGTATGTAGGATGGTGAAACTACCATATGTGTTTCCTGTTCTGGAAACGCAGATATAAGCTCTGCTTGATTGGCGGGCGAGTTAAAAACAACAGGGCGGTCATAGTTTAAAAACGTTTTATCTTCCGCTAGGTGAGCGCTTTTATCTTGTACAAGCCAAATTTCCCTTGCTTGAATACCATCTTGTAAATGCTGATCGACATGGATAACAATATCAGTGCATTCTAATTCAGGTGTGCTGTCAATGGTTCCTCTTACTGTTAATGTCATTCCTTCACGTGAAAAATACCAATTTTCTAACGGTGCCCTCTCTTGTTGTTCGCCATCATTATCAACCATTCGCAATGTTACCCAATATCGGTATTCCCCGTTTGGCAATGATAAGTTAGTAATATCAATCTTCTGGTGGATATTCATGTCGGATATTAATTGTTGTTCAGCACGGACAGCAATGGATTCAATTTCCTGTGATGTTTCTATTTGCTTATCGAGGTGATTTATCGGGATGAATGGTTGATAGGTATAAACGCTATTTTGTTGGCCAAATGGGTCGGATAATGAAAAATAGTGTTGATGAAGTTTGCCATCTGCTACCCAAGTCGCTTTCAGTGCGCTCAGGGTCGTGATTTCTTGCGTATTGATTTTCCCTGTTGAAATATCGACTACGTTTTCCTCTGTGCTTGCCCAAAAGAGTGCATTGCCTTGCCAATAATCATCAAGAATGAGTGTATCTGGCAATGAATCGGTATGACTATTGGCAAACACTCTATTTGCTAATGATGAAGGGTTGGAATATCGGGCTATCTCTTGCCCCAGTTCTTTGTGTGGATTGAGTTGGTATAACGCGAATTTAACCAGCTCACCTTTATCGGCAATATTTAAGCTAATATCATTCTCGTGCACTTTTACTTGGAATTTTTCTGTGATTAAGCCACTCGGTGTTGCATAAGTCACTACAATTGCATGGCTATGATAGGGGAAATAAGCACGACCTGTGCCAGTTTCTAAATTATGGTAATCAGCGGGTAGATTGCCTACTGTGCGGTCAACCATCAGCGTATTATAAGGATGAGGAATACCTTCATTGATTGCGAGCTGACCGCGCAGCCAGTATATAGGCACATCTCGCTGATGAGGCCATTCATCGATATTTTCTTGCGGATAATATTGGGCGAAATTACCTTGTCTTAAGGTTTCCCACTGCATTTCCGATTCATGCCAGCGTTGGTAAAAACCGTCTCCCGCAAAACCACCATCCTCAGTATCTTCCCCTTTAATACGATTAGGTTGCCAGCGTGTTTTTTGGCTTAAAAACTGCTGAATGCGCCGATTAAAATAATCGGAGTGTGGCAAAAAGGCATCATATTGCTCGCTAGTGAAATAAGTATGTGTGGCGTACATCGTTGGCTTAAGGTTGGGAATATCACCTGAGGATTTATAAGTAACATAGTGCTGCCGATGTTGGTTATAGGCAGGGTTTGGACCATGCGTTGTGGGGTTATAGGGGTATGCTGTATCTTTAATATTGGTATGGGGCAAACCAAATCCATGGCCAAAAATTTCATGCCACAACGTCGTTGGTTCATGTAACCCGCCCCCTGCATGAGGTATCGCTAAACCGAGAGTATGGTAATAGAGCGAAGCGGTTAACGGTTGAATAGCCGTATAGTGGTAAATTGAATCGGTGCGATTTGCATGGTGAAATTGTGAACTGTTTAAATATGCCCAACTGATTTGCGAGTCGAGGTGATGAGGGATCTTTTCAGGGGCATCGTATTTCGGGTGAATTAAGCTTTTTGCATCATAATAAGGGGTAATGTAAGGGTGCACGCTGGGGTTTCGTGTGGTTGCGGGGAAGTTATACAGAGTGAATTGCTTAATTGGTAATATCGCCGCCGCTTCTTGCCCCCAGCTCAGTGGTGAATAGGTATAAATACCATGCCCCTGTTGATATAGGCTATGGTTATCAACATAGGCGGTGATATGGCTATCTAATGTGACATTAGGTGAGATAAAACCATCTGAGCTGGTTTCTTGAGTCGTAATGGGTTGGTCGTTTATGACTATCTGAATAGAAACGCCAGGTTGCACCCATTCCCCCTTTATTGGTGCAGTAAAGCTTTGAGCGTGCTGGTGGTAGGCTAAAGGATTCGAAGTATTAGGGAGTGGCGTTAATTGAGAGGGTAGGTTATCTGGCCCCGTCAGAATGATTTGCTCTAATATTTCATTTTTTCTATTGCTGACAATGGCCACTAAATCAGGAGAACTCGCTGAATAGGGATGCGTGATATCCACTTTGAGCAGTGCCCAGCGGTTAGCCGTAAGGCTAAAATAAGGGTCATTTGGTGACTGCAAGTGAGTTTGTGCCAGTTGAATACTATGAACATACATATCATCAGGTGTAGGGTGATAACGCCGTTTGGGAGCTTTGTAAATCGGGTCTGAAATGGTAAAAGTTCGCTTTCCAGGAATAACAACTTGGGGGGCTTCATTCGTTTGTAGATGAATAGAAATCGGCTCGGATTGATGACCATCATGGCTAATCGCGACAACGTCAAACTGATCTGCATTTGATCTCAATAGGGCTTCATGGGGGATATAGATCCACTCTCCAGTTTGTTGATCGATGACCACATCACCAAATTTAGCCTGCTCAAGAATTTGATATCGCAAAACATTATTATGTTGAGCCAATTTTCCTGTTACGGCACCAATAGTCAGCTGATTGGGAAGCTGGTGGGGGTTTTCAGCCACTAAAATCGGCAGTACTTGCTCCCCTTGTTGCTGTTTCAACTGAAATTGAGAAAAAATAACCTGCTTTCCTGTCATCTTCAGCATGTTATTTTGATATCTCACCGTGATGGGGTTTTGTTGTAACGCTGCCATCTCTTGATTAACTCTTGATTCAATTGCTTGAGCTATAGCATCCCATGATAAGTGGTGACCAAGGGTAATATCGTGCTGAGAGATAAGCGGATTACCATCAACATCATGAATGATGATTGAAAAATATTGCGTATCTCCCAATAGCTCATCGGTTAATTTCAGTGAGTTGATTGAGTTAGGGGGAAGTGTGATTGTTTGTTGAAAACCGCGATGTTTTGTTGATGACAGTTGAATGTTATGGGGCTCAACAGGGGTTAATTCAGCGATTAATTTCTGTATCGATGGCGATGTTTCTTTTTGTCGATCTTTAATAATTAATACGCTACCCCCTGTTAATTGCAGGTAGTGGCGAACCAGCTCAACCTGTTTGTCATTGGCGCTTTGCGATAAAACAACGGTGTCATAGTGGCGATGCCATTGGCCGCTGGGTAGCAGCAAATCGGCAATTTGCTCTTGAGGGCGGGGTTCACCTTCACGCCATTCATGGGGTGAATTAAAACTCTCAACAAACAGGCCTTGTTGTGGGTGAAAATTAAAACCAGAAAATGATTCTTCAGATAGGGTACTCAGTATAAAGTGATGCTTAGTTTCTCCAATCATTCTCGGCTTATCTATTAGCCAGCTAAATAGGTCATATGATTTGTTTGCACTTTGAGATGCTGAGGGTGCTTTTTGTAATGAAGTCAACCATGGCGAACCCGTATCTAACACTGCGACTCTGCCTTTATTCCGATACAGTCCTAACTGTAATACATCCTGTTGTTTTTTTTGGTTATCCATAACCTTTCCTATTGTTAAAACTTGTCACTTTATGAGTGTATAGCGCAACGATTTTAAACAAGGAAATAGAGCCTTTCTAATTTATTATTAGTCTGATTATTGTGATTCTATTTATTAGCGAATTGATTTTATGGAAATAAAAAAGGCGGTACCGAAGCACCACCTTTGTGACAACGAGATAAATTTTCAATCAATAATTACGCTTTATCTTCCCACTCTTGCGCTCGTGCGACCGCTTTTTTCCAGCCTTCGTATTTGAAATTACGCTCAGTGGTTTCAATACCTGGTTTAAAGACGCGTTCAATGATCGCTTTGCTTTGCAGCTCATCGAGGTTATTCCAGAAACCCACCGCTAAACCAGCAAGGTAGGCGGCACCCAGCGCAGTACTTTCACGCACTTCAGGGCGTTCAACTGGTGTGCCTAGAATGTCAGATTGGAACTGCATCAAGAAATTGTTTGCTACGGCGCCACCATCAACACGCAGTGCTTTTAAGCGTTCGCCAGAGTCGGCTTGCATCGCATCGAGCACATCACGAGTTTGGTAAGCGATAGACTCCAACGTTGCGCGGATGATGTGGTTACGGTTAGCGCCGCGTGTTAATCCGAAAATCGCTCCTCGGGCGTACGGGTCCCAATATGGTGCGCCTAAACCAGTGAAAGCAGGCACAACATACACGCCGTTACTGTCTTTGACTTTGGTAGCGAAATATTCAGAGTCTGTGGCTTCATCAACCAGTTTTAATTCATCACGCAGCCACTGGATAGATGCACCGCCAACGAACACCGCGCCTTCTAGGGCATAGTTCACTTCCCCTTTTGGCCCGCAAGCGATAGTGGTTAACAGACCATGGTTAGAACGAACCGCAGTTTCCCCTGTATTTAGCAGTAAGAAGCAGCCTGTTCCATAGGTGTTTTTCGCCATACCTGGTTTTACGCACAGTTGTCCATACAGTGCTGCTTGTTGGTCACCTGCCATACCTGAAATAGGAATACGTGTTCCACCTTTACCCCCAATGTTGGTTTGGCCATACACTTCAGACGACGGGCGAACTTCAGGCAACATAGCTCGTGGGATATTCAACGCTTTGAGGATTTTATCATCCCACTCTAAGTTGCGGATATTAAACAACATAGTACGAGACGCGTTAGTGTAGTCGGTCACATGTACGCGGCCTTGGGTCATTTTCCAGACTAGCCATGTATCGACGGTACCAAACAGTAATTCGCCTTTTTCAGCTCGTTCGCGAGCACCTTCGACGTGGTCTAAAATCCACTTAACTTTCGTTCCTGAAAAATAGGGGTCAACGACAAGGCCAGTATTTTGGCGAATATACTCTTCTAAATCTTTTTCATTTTGTTTGAGGTGGGTACAGAAATCCGCGGTACGGCGGCACTGCCACACAATGGCATTATAAATCGGTTTACCTGTCGCTTTTTCCCAAACAATGGTGGTTTCACGTTGGTTGGTGATACCAATCCCTGCAACTTCATCGGTACGAATATCCGCTTTGGCTAATACTTCAACCAGTGTTGAACTTTGTGATGCCCAAATTTCCATTGGGTCGTGTTCTACCCAGCCCGGCTTAGGATAAATTTGGGTGAATTCACGCTGTGAAATGCTCACAATATTCGCATCGTGGTCGAGTACGACAGCTCGAGAACTGGTTGTGCCTTGATCAAGTGCAACGATATATTTTTTTTCAATGGTGGTTTCAGTTGTCATAATTTAAGCCTGTTCCGAGGATTTTGGATTTTTGACGGATAATTTTTCTGCTTTGGTCTCTTCTTCACATACCATGCACGGTAAGTGGCGACCGATTAATTTGCGATAACCGAAGGCTCCTAGCAGACCACCGACAATCGGTGCTGTCAATGGGACAAGGAAATAAGGGATATCGCGGCCACCTGTAAAGGCGATGTCACCCCATCCAGCGAGATAAGCGACAACTTTAGGGCCGAAATCACGCGCTGGGTTGAGGGCGAAGCCTGTCAATGGGCCGAATGAACCGCCAATAACCGCGATTAAGATACCAATTAATAGTGGGGCGAGAGGGCCACGGGGTACACCATTGCCATCGTCAGTTAAGCCTAAGATTAAGCAAACGAGAATGGCGGCGATGACGACTTCAATAAAGAATGCGTGGAAGACACTAATTTGCGGAGCAGGGTAAGTCGAAAATACCCCTGCGGTGAATAAACTTTCTTGCGTACCACGGATAATGTGGTGAACTTGTTCGTAATCGAAAAAAACAGGGGAGTACATGGCGTAAACCAATGCAGCAGCACAAAAACCGCCTAGCATTTGCGCAATGATATATGGCACAACTTTGCGCTTATCAAAGCAAGCAAATAGCCACAAAGCAAGGGTTACAGCGGGGTTAAGGTGAGCGCCTGAGATACCTGCGGTGAGGTAAACGGCTAAAGCGACGCCAAACCCCCAGATAACACTAATTTCCCAGAGGCCAAGCTGCGCCCCTGCTATTCTTACGGCGGCAACGCAGCCTAAACCAAAAAATACCAGTAATGCAGTCCCTAAAAACTCCGAGATGCACTGACCAGTGAGTGATGTTGAGGTCATTTGGCTCATATGTTCTATCCTACGAAAATGAAAATGAAAATTATTGTAATGTTTTTTTAAGTTAAGATTTTCTAATCGAAAACCCTTGGCTGTAAATTTATCGTTAAAGAACATAAACGAGAAATATCGAAATTGAAAAATGCGTGTTACATCACTAAAGCGAACAAAAACAAACAAAAATAGTGATGGAATCGACCTTTGTGATGTGATCCGACCAGTGTTTTTGCAACAACAATATGCGGAATCAGATGGATGGCGCTGGACACAGAGGATCATGCTACTTACAATCGTGTTAAAGCTGATAAGGGAGACCAGAAACATGTCATTTGAAGTATTTGAGAAACTCGAATCCAAAGTTCAACAAGCGATTGATACAATCACCCTGTTACAGATGGAAATCGACGAATTAAAAGATAAAAACGGCGCATTGAGCCAAGAATTAGAAACTGCAAAATCAGGGACCGATTCATTAGTGCGTGAAAATGAGCAACTGAAACAAGAGCAACAAGCTTGGCAGGAGAGGTTGCGGACTTTGCTAGGTAAGATGGAAGAAGTGTAATTTCTCGTCATACTTCGCGTTGTAGGGGTGTTGGCTTCGTCTCTTCGCCCTAGTCACATACTTATGTATGCTCCTAGGGTCTTATTGACTTGCCGCCTACCTGTTTCCTCGTCATATTTCGGTTCGTAGGGGTGTTGGTTACACTGTGCTACCCAAGTCACATACTTATGTATGCTCCTTGGGTTAGCGTCGTTTACCGCCTACCTACGAAGCGAACTATTTAGAGGAAATATTGGTTTTTCTCGAACGATAAACACCAAAAGAAAACCCAGTATGCAAATGAGGTCACTGTGAAGTGACCTTTTTTATATTTATAGCAACTTTCGAATTCAATCATCGTTGCATTTGCTGTAAAAATAAACGAGCGTTTGTTTTATAGGCAAAAAAATAAGGGCGATTGCCCTTATTTATCGAATTTTTTATTTGTGAAGACTATTCGTCGATAACGTCGTTAAATTCATCGTCATTACTGGTGCTGAGCGGTTCTTCAGACAAAATCATACCGGTATTATCCGCATACAGATAATCACCCGAGAAGAACGTAACGCCACCAAAGTTAACGCGGATATCGCTTTCGCCGATACCTTCATCAGGGCAGCCCGCTGGCATCGCAGCGATGGCTTGAATGCCAAGGTCGAGTTCCATCAGAGCATCAACTTGACGCACGGCACCATAAACCACAATGCCTTCCCAATGGTTATCAACAGCTAACCTTGCCACTTCGGCATCGATTAACGCTTTACGGACAGAACCGCCACCATCAACGAGTAGAATACGGCCAGCGCCTTCTTCTTCCAGCAAATCATACAGGAGGCCGTTATCTTCAAAGCACTTCACTGTAATGATTTGACCGCCAAATGAAGTACGTCCACCAAAGTTGGAGAAAAGAGGTTCTACCACGTTAACGCTTTCTTGGTATATATCGCAGAGTTCGGAAGTATCATATTTCATAGGATTTAGGTCTTTTTTTGCTGCAAGAGAATACCAGTATATCCCTTTTGATCCGCACTTGGCAAAATTCCCCGCCTAAAAATAGGCGGAAAAAGTCAAAAAATGGTCAAATAACGCAGGTTATTTACTCATTACCACGCCAATAGCGAATAAAACGTTCGTCACAAGGGCGGCTTTAACCATGTTCTCAAGAAGAGGGCGCATCCCTTCTGGGGTCGGATCGGTTAGAACGCGACGGAGGTGATTGAGCAGTACTGGAACTGCCAATAAGAATAACCAACCACTCCACCCTGATAGGTAGATAAGTTTAAATAACACTAAACACAAGATGGCAACGATGATAATAATTGCATGGTAAATACGCGCACCTTGTGGCCCTAAACGCACAGCTAAGGTGTTTTTCCCTGCTTTGATATCGTTTTCAATATCACGCATATTGTTGATATTTAATACGGCGACAGAAAGCAGTCCACATGCTGTTGCAGGCAGTACGGTGATGATGTTGAATGTATTGGCTTGCAAATAATAGGTGCCAATAACACTTAGCCAACCAAAGAAAATTAAAACAGAGATGTCGCCTAACCCCAGATAGCCATAGGGTTTTTTGCCCACGGTATAGGTAATCGCGGCAACAATCGCCACAAGGCCTAGTGCAAGAAAGCCAAAGGCATCTTCGGGCTTTTCGCAGGCGACAATAATCAACAATAAGCCAGATAAGCAGGCGGCGGTGATATTAAGTTTCAGCGCTTTTTTCATATCCGCTTGGGTAATCACCCCTTTTTGCATTCCACGTAGTGGCCCAATGCGCTCAGCGGTATCTGACCCTTTCACAGCATCGCCGTAATCATTCGCAAGGTTCGATAAAATTTGCAATAAGCCTGCTGTAATCAGCGCAAGCAGGGCGACAGGCCATTTAAAGTTACCTGTTAGATAGGTGAGTGCAGAGCCAGTGACAATGGCGATAACCCCGAGAGGTAGGGTTTTAGGGCGAAGACTTTCAATCCAAGCTTGTTTACGACTTATTGTTGTGGATGTCGGCTGCATGCAGTTACCTATAATTCAAACTCTTTGAGATGCGTTTTTATCAATGTAATAACCCACTGCATGAAGGAATATCTGGGTATATTCAATGCAATGGGCTGAATATTTCATAGAAAAAAGTGCAGCGATAAAAGCTGCACTTTAGTCGATGTATATTAAGGATACATGAAAACCTGATAATTAATAAGATTATAAAATAAATCTGCTCAAGTCTTCGTCCGCAACCAGCTCATCTAAGTGCTGTTTCACGTATTGCGCATCAATTTGGATGGTCTGGCCATTACGGTCGCTCGCATCAAAAGAGATGTCTTCCATTAAACGCTCAAGCACTGTATGCAGGCGGCGTGCACCGATGTTTTCGGTAGACTCATTGACCTGCCATGCCGATTCCGCAATTTTACGGATACCGTCAGTTGTGAACTCAATATTCACGCCTTCAGTCGCCATCAGCGCTTTATATTGTTCCGTTAAAGAGGCATTTGGCTCCGTTAAGATACGCACAAAATCTTCAGTGGTCAGTGCTTGTAACTCAACACGAATTGGCAAACGGCCTTGCAATTCAGGAATTAAATCCGACGGGCTAGAGACTTGGAACGCACCAGAGGCAATAAACAGGATATGGTCAGTTTTTACCATACCGTGTTTAGTGGAAATAGTACAACCCTCGATAAGTGGCAGTAAGTCACGCTGTACCCCTTCACGAGAAACATCAGGCCCTGAGCTTTGCCCACCGCGTTTACAGATTTTGTCGAACTCATCGATAAACACGATACCGTTTTGCTCAACGGCTTCGATAGCTTGTTCTTTTAACTCTTCTGGGTTAACGAGCTTGGCCGCTTCTTCTTCCACCAGCAGTTTGAATGCCTCTTTGATTTTCATCTTACGAGGTTTCTGTTTTTGTCCTGCGAGGTTTTGGAACATTGATTGCAGCTGGTTGGTCATCTCTTCCATGCCGGGAGGTGCCATAATTTCAACGCCCATTGGCGATGCAGCGACTTCAATCTCAATTTCTTTATCGTCTAACTGACCTTCACGTAATTTTTTACGGAAAGTTTGGCGCGCTGGCGAATGCTCGTCTGTTGGTTCAGATTGGCCCCAGTTGTTTTTCGCGGGTGGAATTAATACATCCAGAATGCGCTCTTCCGCCATTTCTTCCGCGCGATAGCGGTTTTTTTCAATGGATTGCAGACGCACCATTTTCACTGCGGAGTCAGTTAAATCACGGATAATGGAGTCGACTTCTTTACCCACATAACCGACTTCAGTAAATTTGGTTGCTTCAACTTTGATAAATGGCGCATTGGCTAATTTTGCAAGGCGGCGGGCAATTTCAGTTTTACCGACCCCTGTTGGGCCAATCATCAGAATATTTTTCGGTGTAACTTCATGGCGTAACACTTCGTTTAACTGCATACGGCGCCAGCGGTTACGCAGGGCTATCGCAACAGAACGTTTAGCTTTGTTTTGGCCAATAATATGATTGTCGAGTTCGCTGACAATTTCGCGTGGAGTCATTTCGGACATGCTAACAATCCTTATGATTTTGAAGAAATTTCTTCAAAGTTGACATTATGGTTGGTGTAAATACAGATATCACCCGCAATGGCGAGTGCTTTTTCCGCGATTTCTTTCGCGCTTAAATCTGTATTTTCTAACAGTGCACGTGCGGCAGATTGTGCATAAGGACCACCTGAACCGATAGCGATCAAATCGTTTTCTGGCTGAACGACGTCACCATTACCAGTAATGATGAGGGAGGTATGTTCATCCGCTACGGCAAGCAGTGCTTCCAGCTTGCGCAGCATACGATCTGTACGCCAATCTTTAGCGAGTTCTACGGCCGCTTTGGTTAAATGGCCTTGGTGCAGTTCGAGTTTGCGTTCGAACAGTTCAAAAAGCGTGAATGCGTCTGCGGTGCCACCGGCAAATCCGGCAATGACTTTATCATTATAGAGACGGCGAACTTTGCGGACATTGCCTTTCATGACGGTATTACCCATCGTCGCCTGTCCATCACCACCAATTACGACCTGGCCATTACGGCGAACACTTACGATTGTTGTCATGAGTTAGCCCCTGGTTTTATTACAAAAAAATGCAGTTGAGTTTTATTTTCGAGAGACAAAACCCAAGTGATAGTTGTTGATTAGCTATCACTTGGACTAGGTTGAAGATAAAAACAACCGCTCATGAGTGCGTTAAAACAGTAGATGGGGTGGGGGATGGGGTTTTTCAACCCCCTGATGCACGAAGAATACAACCGGAAACGCCAACACCTGCTGCGCGGTCGCGCATTTTCTCTGCGGTTGACTTGGAATAAGGGCCAAGAACAATGCGATGCCAGCCACCACCTTCGGTCACTCTGCTTTCAATCCCAGCAAACGCTAATGTTGCACGAACAGACTCCGCTTGGTCGGCAGTACGGAATGAGCCACATTGTACCAACATGTTTTGCATGTTATTGGCAGGTTTTGGCTCCGCGGGTGTCGCTGGCTGTACTGGGGCAATTGGCGTGGCAGGGCGAGTTTCTGGTTTCGGTTCAGTATTCACAACGGGTTTGCGTTGAACAGGTTCAATCGGTTGAGCTGGCTCATTAATGATCACTTGTGAACGTGGAACAGGCTTGCCATTGGACGGAACCTCTTGCAGGTTTGTCACGGGTTGGCGCCTATCGGAGTCCATTTGCTCTAATAGCTGGCGTTGTTCAGGGGTTAAATCTGAAGGGCGCAGAATATTATTACCCGAGCTAGGTTGCTGGGTACTTGGCAAATCAACGCCGCGGCGTTCTAATTCTTTAATATAGCGCCAGCGTTCTTCAGGTTTAGGAGGAAGCGTACTACCCGCAGGTGCTGAAGGCGTGGCAACTTGCGGCTGCGGCGCATCCTTTTTATTGTGGGTGATATAAAACAGGCCGCCAACAAATAGCACAACGATCGCTACGGCAACAACCAACGTGGTCATTGGTAGCCCTTGTGCTTTTTTTGATTTCCCTTTGCCTTTTTTACGGGCGGCTGACCGCCCTCGAGCTACATAATCTTTTTGTGCCACGCTATTAATTCACTAGTTATCAATTGTTAGCCATCATTTGGATTAACATGTTACTTAACCTGAACAATTTTGACTAGCTTTTAGGCGCTTTTGTGCTCTCTCTGATGATTAAATCAGAATCTAGGAGACGCGAACCCGGTGTTACGTTGTTGCCATGGATCTGTTCGAGCAATAATTGCATTGCATGATGACCAATTTCTGCGCGAGGTTGGTTCACGGTAGTTAATGCAGGCAACGTATATTTTGCTTGCTCTAGATTATCGAAGCCGACAAACGATAAATCATCCGGTAGGGTTAAGCCCATTTTTTTGGCTTGCCACATTGCGCCAATCGCCATGATATCACTTTGGCAAAAAATCGCAGTGGGTGGCTCAGGGAGTGATAACAGCGACTTCACCGCTTCAGCACCGCCTTCATGGGTAAAATCACCGCGAATAATATATTCTTCCCGCAGTTTTTCCCCTGTTCTCAGCATCGCTTTTTTGTAGCCTTCTAAACGGTATTGGCTCAGTGGCATATGCGATGGGCCTGCAATACAGGCGATCAGCTTGTGGCCTTGTTTTTGCAGGTAATGCGTCGCATTAAATGCCGCGGTTAAGTTATCGATATGCACCGTAGGCAGTTTTAATTCAGGGGCAAACTCATTCGCCATCACAATTGGTGGGAGGTTTTTTTGCTCTTCCGTCGAAATATCGAACGGGATATTAGAACCGAGCAACACCATGCCATCAATTTGTTTAGTAATAATCAGATTAATAAAGGCATTTTCTTGTTTTTCTTGGTGCTTACAGTCACCAATCAACACAAAGTAACCTTCTTGCGCGGCAATTTCTTCAATGCCACAGACCACATCACTAAAAAATGGGTCACGGATATTGGGAACGAGTACAAGAATCGTTTTTGATTCATTGCGTTTATAGCTTCTTGCTAAGTTGTGAGGATAGTAGCCAACATCCATAACCGCTTGTTCGACTTTCTGGCGGGTCTGTAGGGAGACCTTTTCAGGGTTCATTAATGTTCTGGAGACCGTCGCTGTCGAAACGCCCGCGGCACTAGCAACATCTTTCATTGTTGCCGTGTTATTGTGTTTTTTACTTTCCACAACGCCTTCCTTAGATTGATTTAATCGTTTGCTTTTTTGAATGGCGCAAGCACGTCATTATTTATGATTAGAAGTTATTCTAATTAGATTCTCAATAATATCTGTTACCTAGTTTGCATAAAAAGTGTGACACGCATCATTTTTTAGAGCTGCTTCGCAAATTTCAAAAATAATTTAAGGGATTAAAAGATAAGTGAATCTCAAGTTGGTCGAAATTCACACAAAACAGGGCGTTTTATACAAAAAAAAGATAGTTCACAATATCAACAAACTGGAAGCGGAAAAGCGAAAGATTACTTATTGGACACTAAGGGTAAAATAAAATTTACCCTTTAAATTCGGTAATGCTTTAGCCATCCGTTGGGTCGACATCCACATTCCATTTTACTTTGCGGCTTTCTGGCTGTTTGAGAATTTCAGGTAATAATTGCGCCATAAAGTGTTGTAAGTAAGGGCGTGATGGGTGCTGTAGCAGGAGCTGCCAGCGGAAACGACCACCCCGTTTTGCTTGAATCGACGGAGATGGCCCTAAAATCCACAGTTTTGCATCACTTTGTGGATGCTCAGTGATGTACTGACGGACATTTTGTAAGAATTGCCGTGAGTCTTGGTTATTGTGATCTTCAGAGCGGATCAAAATATGGTTGGTGTAAGGCGGGAGCATAGCCACATGGCGCTCTTCCATTGCTTCTTGAGTAAATGCATCATAACCACTTTCCAATAACGTCAGCAGCAAAGGGTGCTCGGGGTGGTGCGTTTGTAAAAAGACTTCCCCTTGCTTGCCTGCACGACCGGCACGTCCTGAAACCTGTACATATAGCTGAGCAAAACGCTCCGCGGCGCGAAAATCACTGGAAAACAACGCACCATCGACGTCCAGTAATGCCACTAAAGTGACATCGGGGAAATGGTGCCCTTTCGCTAACATTTGCGTGCCAATTAAAATACGCGCGCCGCCTTCATGTACTTGGTTTAAGTGCTGCTCAAGTTCCCCTTTTCGGCTGGTCGTGTCACGGTCAATACGTGTGACAGGGGTATCTGGGAACAGCTCGGATATGCCTTCTTCAAGCTGTTCTGTTCCCATCCCAACAGGCACTAAATGTGTTGAACCACATTGTGGGCATTGCCGAGGCACTGGGCGCTGGCTATCACAGTGGTGGCAGCGTAGCTGGTGGAAGTTTTGGTGCAACGTATAGTAATGGTCGCAGCGTTGGCACTCGGCAATCCAGCCGCATTCATGGCAAATCAAAGCGGGGGAATAACCACGGCGATTTAAAAACAAAATCACCTGATTATTTTGTGCTAGATGCTCTTTGATGTGCTGGATAAGCAAGTGTGAAAGACCAAATTTCAGTGGCTGGCCTTTTAAATCAATTAAATGCTGCGTTGCAGGACGAGCATTCCCCGCACGAATGGTCAGATTAAGCTGGCGGTATTTTTGCTGCTTCACATTGAGCAAGGTTTCGAGTGAAGGGGTTGCGGTACCCATCACAATGGGGATGTTATTTTTTTTCGCGCGAAAAACGGCTAAGTCCCGTGCGTGGTAACGCCAGCCATCTTGCTGTTTATATGAACTGTCGTGCTCTTCATCGATAATAATAATGCCAAGGTTGGCAAAGGGGGTAAAAAGAGCAGAACGCGTGCCAATAATGATGGCTGTTTGGCCTAACTTAGCGCGTAACCAGACGGCTAAACGCTCGCTATCATTAAGTGCTGAATGCAGCACATCCACAGGGGCGTTAAACCGTTCGCGGAAGCGGTTAATGGTTTGTGGTGTTAAACCAATTTCAGGTACCAAAACAAGCGCTTGTTTTCCTTGCGCCAGCACATTTTCGAGCACGCTCAAATAAACTTCCGTTTTCCCTGAGCCGGTGATCCCCGCCAGTAGCCAAGGTGAAAACTCATCGTCTTGAGCGCGTATTGCCCCGACAGCCGTGGCTTGTTCGCTATTTAGACGTAACCGTTCACCACAGACTTCAAAAGTTGGCTGCCATTTTTCGGCGCTTGGCTGTACAGGGTGCAACTCGATATAATCTTTCTTTTTAAGGGATTGCAGGGCGCTTTCACTGATTTCAAGCTCACTGACTTGATGACGATAAACTGCGCGGCGCTTGAGCAACGCTAACGCTTGTTGCTGTTTGGGCGATCGCTTAAATTCATTGAGATCGGCTGCGATCCCCGTTTCAGTCACTTGCCATTGCCAGATTGGCGTAAACTCAGCCGCTTTTCCTTGGCGCAGTAAAGTCGGTAAGGCATGAAAGAGCACTTCACCTATTGGGTAATGGTAATATTGAGAAGACCATAATAAGAGTTGCCACACATCATCAGGAAACAGCGTTTGCGTGTCGAGAACCAGTTCGATGGTTTTAAGCTGGTCTTCTGCAAATTCGCTTTTATCACTATGTTTGACCACGATCCCAAGGGCTTGGCGTTTACCAAATGGCACCATCACGCGGCTCCCCACGACAGGAAGCGGCATGTTATCTGGGAGTCGATAATCAAAAGTGCGGTTCAAAGGAACAGGTAAAGCCACCTGAACGACGATCATAACTGGATTTCCGTCTGTTTTTTGTTCGATGTTAAGCGCGATAGCCAACTAGAATATCACAAAATTTACGCGTTTTTCATTGCGTGGCAAATAGAATTTCTGTATGATCCGCCGCCTTTGGTACTTAATTTTACCAATACATTAAATTCAATCAACACGACGTGTGGTGTCCGGCGTTAGGGCTGGAATGGCGACACGGCCTTATTAGAGGTTCTCCCATGAAAAAAGGTATTCACCCTAAATACGAAGAAATTACTGCAACTTGTTCTTGCGGTAATGTAATGAAAATTAATTCAACTGCTGGTCACTCGCTGAACCTGGACGTTTGTGGTAACTGCCACCCGTTCTATACTGGTAAACAGCGTGATGTTGCGACTGGTGGTCGTGTTGATCGCTTCAACCAACGTTTCAGCATCCCAGGTTCTAAGAAATAATCGAACTTGTGAAATGCGAAAAAAAGGGAAACTGAGTTTCCCTTTTTTAATGCCTGAAATACGTGTTTCTTGTTTTTAACTGAAGAAATTAGAAACGGTAAAGTACGCCAAACATGAAGTCATTACTACGAACTTTTACTTTAGACTTGAGCGTATCGCCATCATCGTTATAACTAACATCAGATTTGCCTGCATCTAAGAAGCGATAGCTTAAGTCCAATGAAAGGTTATCATTAATCGCATATTGCGAACCTAAACCTAAACTCCAAGCAAAATTACTGTTGGTTTTTGATTTCGAGAATGCATCGTAATCACTGCCGCCTGAATTGGTTTCAGTATAGGTATATTGTGCTTTATGCTTAATGCTCGCTAAACCTAAGCCCACAGACACATACGGTGTGAAATTGGTTTGGTTTTTAAAATCATAATATGTATTAATCATAAAGGTATTTAATGTAATATCATTTTTAGCATCTTCACTATCTGAATAGAAAGAGCCGCTACCATTATCCCATGAGCTCGTTGCTATGTTGTGTTTAGATGAGGCTTTACCACGCAGGGTAATATCTAATTCGGTACGTAGAGGTAAAGAGGTTGCATCATACAGGTCATAACCAAGAGCAATACCCCCACCAAATACGCCTTTTGTTTTGCTGCCCCCGCCAACGCTACCATCTTCATCAGACCATTTTTGGTCAGACAGTTTAATGATTGAAGTTCCAATCTTACCGGAAACGTAAAAACCGCTGCCAGATGCCATCGCCATACTTGAAATTAAACTCAGAAGAGACACTGCAATTATTTTTTTCATTGTGAAATACCATCCTGTTAGTTCATTAGTAACTGGTATTTATTATATGTTAAAATAATTTTATAGATTAAGGTAAATTATCGATATTTGTTTAAACGGTAGAAATTCCCGAGTTGCATGAATAAATATCATGAATTCAGAATTAAAATATAAGAAAAATTGATAATTTTGATTTTTGTTTGGCAAGTTTGTGTGTCATAAAATGAAAAAGCGCAACTGAGAGGTATACGCTTTTGCGTCTTTGGTCATTTACCGCTTACGGCACGGTGCTGGTGCGTATTGCGTATCTGCTGGGAACGGGTTGGCTTCGCAATCGGGTAATTCTTCACGGACTTCAAAGAGTGCGAAACCAATAACACCAATATTCCGTTCATCGCCTTGGGCATTTTGGTTCACATAGGATTCTTCAGGGGCGGCAAAGCGGAATGCAGCAACTTGGTCTTGGCTTTTACGAAAACCTTCAATAGTCACTTCACTTCTTGGGCGAATTAAATATCCGCTATTTTGATAAGAACCCGCGCGGCCATTTAATACATCAATCCCATCGACGCTTGTTACGACCTCATAAATGCGATTTCTATCGGTATTTTTGATGGTTAATTGATACCGTTGGCCTTCTTGTGCAGGCAAAATATATTGACCTTGGTTATTACGGTACATCGGCATCTTACGGCCACGTTCATTCGTCACCTGAATTTCGATAGGGGATAACGCGATATAATTCATGGTTTGAATATTATTCGGAACGCGTTCGCCACGGTAATAGATAGCGGCAGTATCAAAAGGAGTATTGGTTAAGCGTGTGGCATTAACGGTGGTGACCGCAGAATTGACATCCTCCCCCCATTTTGTCCCAAGCTTTTTCGCTGAAGCTTGAGATTCTGCAACATCTTTATAGTCTTGGGACTCTACATATGGGCGATTCCCACACCCTGCAGTGACCATCATTACGCCGCTTAGTAGTCCTATTAAAGCCAGATTGTATTTATTCATTGCGCGACCCTTCGTGATTTTAATTATTAGCTATAGATATGGATTAATAGCCAAAAGTGTAGAGTGTGCGAGTGAATAAAGCCTGAGGGGGATTCTGAATTAAACATAATTCAGAGGAATCTAGCGAGTTTTTTGTCTAGATAGAGGCACTACGCCACGGGGATGGTGGCGTAGTACGGATTTTGGAATGCGTAAGTCTCGTCGTAAGAATTAATATTCCCACGTTTCTGGGTCGATACCCAATTCGCGCATAATTTCTTTTGCGGCTTCAGGGATCTCGTCATTGCGCTCTTTACGCAGATCTTCATCATTTGGCAGTGGTTGGCCGGTGAATGCATGTAAAAATGCTTCACACAGTAATTCACTGTTAGTGGCATGACGTAAGTTGTTAATCTGACGACGAGTACGTTCGTCAGTTAAAATTTTGAGTACCTTCAACGGAATAGATACTGTAATTTTTTTTACTTGCTCACTCTTTTTGCCATGTTCAGCATACGGACTGACATATTCACCATTCCATTCAGCCATGAGATACCTTGGATATTTTCAGTAATAATAAAAAATAATATGCATATTCTTTTTCATAGAAACTTATTCTAAGCTCTAAATCGAAAAAAACGGCATATATGTTAGGCGCGACTTAACGTAGTTTATCACAAAATGTTATGTAAAATTAACGAGCTAAGTCCACTTATGCGATTGACTATCAATTTACACATAATTATTAGGGCTGATTATTCCATTACTTGATATAAACGTAAAGAGGTTTAGACGTCTAGATATGTTGACGTCTAAACATCCGATGGGTATGATTTGATCTATCACTGTTCAGGAGAAGCGTTTATGACTTACAAGCCGTCAACCATCGCAATTCATAATGGATTAAATGAAGACCAACAATTTGGTTGCGTAGTGCCTCCCATTTATTTATCTAGCACTTATAATTTTACTGACTTTAATGAGCCCCGCGCCCATGATTATTCACGCCGTGGTAACCCCGGTCGTGATATTGTGCAAAAAACATTGGCGCAACTGGAAGGCGGCAGCGGTGCGGTGATGACAAACAGCGGTATGTCGGCGCTTCACCTGATTTGCACTGTGTTTTTACGTCCGGGGGATTTATTAGTCGCCCCTCATGATTGTTACGGTGGTAGTTATCGTTTATTTAACAGCCAACATGAGCGCGGGGCATACCAAGTTCAATTTGTTGATCAAAGTGATGAGGTGGCGTTAAAAGCGGCGCTGGCGAAAAAACCAAAATTAGTCCTCATCGAAACGCCAAGTAACCCGTTATTAAGAATTTTTGATATCCAGCAAATTGCTCAATTAGCCCACGAAGCGGGGGCATTAGTAGTGGTGGACAATACGTTTTTGAGTCCAGTACTTCAGCAGCCTATTTCACTCGGTGCCGATTTTGTGGTGCATTCGTGTACAAAATACCTTAATGGTCACTCAGATATTGTGGCAGGGGTAGTGGTTGCAAAAGAGGAGAAATGGGCAATAGAATTAGCCTGGTGGGCCAATAATATTGGTGTAACAGGTGGGGCGTTTGATAGCTATTTATTATTAAGGGGTATTCGAACCTTGTCTCCGCGTATTTTACAGCAACAACAAAATGCGCATGAAATCGTAAAATATCTTAAAGCTCAGCCTTTGGTCAAAAAATTGTATTATCCTGCATTGAAAGATCATCCGGGCCATGAAATTGCACTCAAACAACAAAAAGGGTTTGGGGCGATGCTAAGTTTTGAATTTGCAGGTGATGAGGCTCAACTACGCCATTTCTTGCGTGCACTAAAGCTGTTTACATTAGCCGAATCATTGGGTGGGGTCGAAACCTTGATTTCACATACAGCAACAATGACCCATGCAGGGATGTCAGCACAGGCGCGTTTCGAGGCTGGCATTACAGACAGTTTATTGCGTATTTCAGTCGGGATTGAAGATGCGCAGGATTTAATTGCAGATTTAGACCAAGCATTTAAGGTTGCGGCACAACGTTAGCGGAGTTTTTGATGAGTGTACTAACAGCGGTTGAGGTGGCACCTTGTCACCGTCAGTTACATAAGTTTGGGGGAAGTAGTCTCGCGGATGCAAAGTGTTACCAGCGAGTTGCGACTATTATGGCAAATTATAGCCAACCCGGTGATTTAATGGTGGTTTCCGCAGCTGGCAGTACAACTAATCAATTGATTAATTGGCTAAAGCTGAGCCAAAGTGATCGCATATCAGCCCATCAGGCACAGCAGTCTTTACGTCGTTACCAACTGGATTTAATCGAAAGTCTTCTTCCTGAAAAACAAGCGGCGGTATTGAGCCAATTATTTATTGAAGATTTAGAGCGTTTAAGCGCATTGCTTGACCAACCGATTAACGATGCAACGTATGCCGAAGTTGTTGGGCATGGTGAAATTTGGTCAGCGCGTTTGATGTCAGAAGTGTTAGCACAAACAGCGATGCCAAGTGCATGGTTGGATGCACGTTTATTTCTACGTGCAGAGCGTGCCGCGCAGCCACAAGTTGATGAAATACAGTCTCGTTATTTGCTACAGCAACAGTTAACGCAATTGCCTAATCGCCGTATTGTTGTGACTGGGTTTATTTCACGTAATCAACAGGGTGAAACTGTTCTTTTGGGGCGTAATGGGAGTGACTATTCCGCGACTCAAGTGGGTGCACTGGCTGATGTGGCGAAAGTAACCATTTGGAGTGACGTTGCTGGGGTGTACAGTGCGGATCCCCGTAAAGTGAAAGATGCGTGTTTGCTGCCTTTATTACGTCTTGATGAAGCAAGTGAATTAGCGCGACTTGCAGCCCCTGTTCTGCATACGCGCACGTTACAGCCTGTATCGGTGAGTAATATCGATTTGCAACTCAGATGCAGTTACCAGCCAGAACAAGGTTCCACAAAAATTGAGCGTGTTTTGGCGTCTGGTGCAGGGGCAAAAATTGTCACCAGTCATGATGATGTGTGCTTAATTGAGTTACGTATTGCGGCCAGTCGTGATTTCAAACAAATCTGCAAAGATGTGGATTTATTGCTCAAACGTGTTCAGTTACGCCCACTTGCGCGGGGAATTCATGATGACCGTGCGCTAATTCAGCTTTGTTATACCTCTGAAATTGTTGAAAGTGCGCTAAATGTGCTTGAAGAAGCGGCTTTACCGGGGTCGTTATCCTTACGGGAAGGCTTTTCTTTAGTCGCTTTAGTTGGTGCGGGTGTGTGTAAAAAGCCGCTACATAGCCACCGTTTCTATGAAGAGCTTAAAGGCCAACCGGTCGAATTTATTTGGCACTCTGAAGATGCCATTAGCCTAGTTGCCGTGCTGCGCACTAACCAAACTGAGCACCTGATCCAAGGCATGCACCAAAGCTTATTCCGCGCCGAAAAACGCATTGGCTTAGTGTTGTTTGGTAAAGGGAATATTGGGGCGCGTTGGTTAGAACTTTTTGCGGCAGAACAACACAATATCTCCGCTCGCAGTGACTTTGATTTTGTGTTGGCAGGCGTGGTGGATAGTCGCCGTAGTTTATTGAATTATCAAGGTATCGACCCAAGTCGTGCATTAGCGTTTTTTGATGATGAAGCCGTCGAACATGAAGATGATAACTTATTCCTTTGGATGCGTTCCCATCCTTATGATGACCTCGTGGTTCTCGATGTTACTGCCAGTGAAGCATTGGCGGAGAGCTATGTGGATTTCGCGAGTTATGGTTTCCATGTGATCAGCGCCAACAAAATCGCTGGGGCGGCACAAACAGAGCAATATCGCCAAATTCGTGATGCCTTCTCAAAAACAGGCCGTCACTGGTTGTATAACGCAACGGTGGGGGCAGGGTTACCCATCAACTATACTGTGCGCGATTTAAAAGAAAGTGGTGATGGGATCTTAGCCATTAGCGGTATTTTCTCAGGCACATTGTCTTGGCTATTTTTGCAATTTGATGGCTCAGTACCCTTTAGCGAACTTGTCGAGCAGGCATGGCAACAGGGCTTAACGGAGCCTGACCCACGCATTGACCTTTCAGGGCAAGACGTGATGCGCAAGCTGATTATTCTAGCGCGTGAGGCCGGTTATGATATCGAACCCGATGAAGTGCGTGTTGAATCACTTGTGCCGAAACAAGCACAGACAGGCTCTTTAGATGAGTTTTTCGAAAATAGTGCAATCATCAATGAGCAAATGCAGCAACGCTTAGAAGCGGCGCAAGAGCTCGGGTTAGTGCTGCGTTATGTTGCGCGGTTTGATGCGGTGAAAGGGAAAGCGAAAGTGGGCGTGGAAGCGGTAAAACCCGACCACCCACTGGCCTCATTATTACCGGGGGATAACGTTTTTGCTATCGAAAGTCGCTGGTACCGTGATAACCCATTAGTGATCCGTGGCCCAGGAGCGGGGCGCGATGTCACCGCTGGGGCAATTCAGTCAGATTTAAACCGACTTTCCCAATTGTTGTAGTGATTTTTTGCGTGTATTGGTGCTCTTATTTTTATACAGAGCGCCAATACATCATGAAATTTTTTAATTCTCGCCCTTTTTTCCCTCTTTTTATTCTGATGATTTAATTCTTCAACATTATTCATGTCTTAAAAGTGCTGAATCGACGATATATTGCGCTGAAACAATACTTAAATAAGAAAAATTAATAAAAATAAGGCTGTAATTAAATTTCAGAAAAATCCCCCAAAGCCATTTTTTTCTGATATGAATATACACTCAAGGGTAAATTTAGCGGGCTGCATCACAAAACGACAACTCTAACGCAGCCGACTGAAATTTTGTTACAGGAAACAGGTCGCAGTCTGTTAACCGTGCTTAGTGCGGGGATGCATTCTGCCAGAAGCACAAGGTCAGGAGTCTCATGAATCAGCAATATTCCGCAATGCGCAGTAATGTCAGTATGCTGGGTAAGCTACTCGGCGATACCATCAAGGAAGCACTAGGCGAGGACATACTTGATAAAGTTGAATCCATTCGTAAGCTTTCCAAATCCTCCCGTGCAGGTAATGAAGTTCAGCGCCAAAAGTTGCTGATGACATTGCAAAACCTCTCGAATGATGAATTGCTTCCCGTTGCAAGGGCATTTAACCAATTTTTAAACCTGACTAACGTGGCTGAGCAATACCACAGTATTTCTCCACACGGTGAAGCTGCAAGCAACCCAGTGGCATTGAAAAAATTATTCAGCCGCTTAAAAGACAAAAGCTTTACCGATAACGATATTCAAAAAGCGGTGGAGCAGCTATCCATTGAGCTAGTGTTAACCGCGCACCCCACTGAAATTGCGCGCCGTACACTGATCCACAAACTGGTTGAGGTAAATAATTGTTTATCGCAACTCGACCACGACGATATTGCTGATTACGAACGCAATAACATCATGCGTCGTCTACGCCAATTAGTGGCTCAATCATGGCATACGGATGAAATCCGTAAAATTCGCCCAACGCCAATTGATGAAGCAAAATGGGGCTTTGCGGTTGTTGAAAACTCGTTGTGGGAAGGTGTCCCTGCATTTTTGCGTGAGTTTAATGAGCAACTGGAAGAGTCTATCGGGGCTGTTCTCCCTGTCGAAGCCAACCCAATCCGCTTTACATCATGGATGGGCGGCGACCGCGACGGTAACCCAAATGTGACAGCTGATGTCACTCGTCACGTGTTGCTATTAAGCCGTTGGAAAGCTGCCGATTTATTCCTGAAAGATATTCAGGTGCTGGTGTCTGAGCTGTCCATGACAGAGGCTACACCTGAACTGCGTGCTTTAGCCGGTGGGGATGATGTCGACGAGCCATATCGCCAAATAGCGAAAAACCTGCGTAGCCAATTATTCTCTACTTTAGAATATTTAGAGCGCCGCGTGAAAGGCGAACAAGTTCTGCCACCCGCAGATCTGTTAACGGATAACGCCCAGTTATGGGACCCACTATACGCTTGTTATCAATCATTAATTGCCTGCAATATGAAAATTATTGCCAATGGCCAGTTGCTGGATACCTTACGCCGCATTCGCAGCTTTGGTTTACAACTGGTACGCATTGATGTGCGCCAAGAGAGTACGCGTCATACGGATGCAATTGCAGAACTCACTCAATATTTAGGGTTGGGTGACTATGCACAGTGGTCTGAAGAGGAAAAACAACAATTCCTGTTAACGGAATTGCAGTCCCGTCGCCCATTGATCCCACAAGATTGGCAGCCAAGCGCAGAAACTCAAGAAGTGTTTGAAACCTGCCGTGTGATCGCAAAAGCGAAAAATGACTCTATCGCAGCGTACGTCATTTCAATGGCAAAAGTGCCTTCAGATGTTTTAGCGGTAAAATTATTGCTCAAAGAAGCAGGCGCCTCCATTCGCCTGCCTGTTGCACCGTTATTTGAAACCCTTGAGGACTTAAATAACGCCGAAAGCGTCATGACAAAACTGTTAAGCATTGACTGGTATCGTGAGCTTATCGACGACCGTCAAATGGTGATGATTGGCTATTCAGACTCTGCGAAAGATGCGGGTGTGATGGCAGCATCATGGGCACAATACCGTGCGCAAGATGCATTAATCAAACTGTGTGAAAAAGAGGGCGTGACGCTGACATTATTCCACGGCCGTGGCGGTACCATCGGTCGTGGCGGTGCGCCAGCACATTCTGCGTTACTGTCCCAACCACCGGGAAGCTTAAAAGGTGGTTTACGTGTGACTGAGCAAGGGGAAATGATCCGCTTTAAGTTCGGTCTACCACAAGTCACTATTAGCAGCCTTGCGCTGTATGCAAGTGCGATTTTAGAAGCGAATTTATTACCACCACCAGAGCCAAAAAATGAGTGGAAATCTGTTATGGATTCGCTGTCTGATGTGTCTTGCGCGATGTACCGTGATTATGTGCGTGAGCAACCGGACTTTGTCCCGTATTTCCGTGCGGCAACACCAGAGCAAGAGCTTGCTAAATTACCATTAGGTTCACGCCCTGCTAAACGTCGCCCAACGGGTGGTGTGGAAACCTTGCGTGCAATCCCATGGATTTTTGCATGGACACAAAACCGCTTAATGCTGCCAGCATGGTTAGGCGCTGGAGCTGCACTGAAACATGTTATTGAGCAAGAAGGCAAACAATCTGTGCTCGATGAAATGTGGCAGCAGTGGCCGTTCTTTAATACGCGCATTGCGATGTTAGAGATGGTGTATGCCAAGGCTGACCTGTGGCTGGCGGAATATTATGATCACCGTTTAGTAGAAGAGCGTTTATGGCCATTGGGTCAAAAACTGCGTGACCAGTTATCGGATGATATTAAAAGCGTGCTGGCGGTGTCGAAAGATGAAGCGTTAATGGCAGATTTGCCATGGATTGCAGAATCTATCGCTCTGCGTAACGTATATACCGACCCACTTAACGTGTTGCAGGCTGAATTACTGCACCGTTCTCGCCAACAGGAGCACCCAGATCCGCGTGTTGAACAAGCCCTGATGGTGACCATTGCGGGTGTGGCGGCAGGGATGCGTAATACGGGTTAGTTTCTTATTGAATTATAAGCAGTAACATGGTTTTATCAGGCCTAAGTAAACCACCCGAAAGCGGGTGGGTCAGACTGCTGACAAACCGATTAGGTTTGGCTGCAGGTTGGATAGGTTTTGAAAATAGACGAGGAAAATCAATTCTTTGATTTTCAGCTGATAACACAAAGCAGGAAAAACCACGCTTTTATCCTGCTTTGTCAACAACCTCACCACCCGCAAGCGGGTGGTTTTTTATATCAGCCTATTATTTCGGATTGTTCTCTTGGCTATCATGATGAATTAAATGATAGGTAGAACGAGCTCTAGGGTGGATAAAAAAGTGATTTTTTGGGGCGTTATGCGCCTTAATATGCACCAGTGAGACAGGGATGGTTTTACCTTGTTTACTGTGGAATGCGTAAATAACAAATGGCAACAAGAAAATAATCACAAAGCTCACTGCAAGTAGCGTGACATACGTATTATCACTTGTTCCACTCGGTAGCGAACTTGGCGGGAAGAATGAAACGACGAATGCCAAGATGGAAATAATTAAGCCAACGACAGCCACGAGGACTTTAAAGCTTTTTCCACCCGGAATATTGAATGCACGTTTTTTCTCAGGTTGTTTACACACTAAATGGATATAACCTAAGAACAGCATAAAATAGCTACATAAGTAGATAACAACGGTCAAGGCCAAGGCAATTAAGAAGGACATATTACCGCCGCCACCTGTGTTAGTGAGTACAACGATGGCAATCGTGGTAATAAGTAATTGAGAAATCACTAAGGTGACAGGTACCCCATTTTTATTCACTTTTGCAAAACTTTGCGGCAGGATGCCTTTTTGAGCAGCCACATACATCCCTCTTGAAGGTCCAACAATCCATGACGCGATTTCAGCTAATACTCCAAGCAACAGCAATGCTGCGATGATCCGTACTGCCCACTCAAGTGTTGAGTTAAAGTGAGTCACCAGAACGTTAAAGGTTTGTACAACGCCTGCGGAGAGGTTGATCTCACTATTTGGGATCACCGCTGCGACAGATAAGCCCCCTATCGAACTTAAACAAATGGCGGCAATCATCAGTAGAAACATCGCTGCGGGATAGTCTCTACCCGGGTTTTTCATTTCATTAACGTGGGTTGCTGACGCCTCTACACCCATATAACTTAAGATAAAGGCGACAAAAACAACCAATGTCCCTATTTTAGTAAAATCAGGGAAAAAAGTAGAGGTACTGATTTCAATCGCAAGCGGTGCTCCACTGGCTAAATAGCTAACAGCTAAAAACACTAAAATGAGTGCAGGGAGTAAAATACCGGCGAAAAAACCGACTTTTGCAATCGTGGCAGTATATTTTGTCCCACCGAATTGTGTGAAGGCCAAAACCCATAGAATAACCAGTGCACCTATTGTTTTAGTCACAGGATCGGTGTTGAGTTCAGGCCAATTAAGAATGTATGACAGTGCCCCTAACACAAAATACAGCATGGGAATAAAGCCGATTGCAATTTGCAGGTAGCCAAAGGAAATAGCCGCAAATCCCCAGCGTTCCCCGAGGGTGTTTGAAACCCAAGCAAAAACACCACCTTCCTCCCAACCTTCAACTGTCGCCATCTCAGCCGCACAAAGTGCGACAGGAATAAACCACAGCAATCCACCCAATAATAAGAAAAATACCAAACTAAAACCCGAGGTTGCGAATGTCGGGTATTCGTAGACTGCCATTACCATAGAAGCAGTAATTGCAAAGAAGCCTAACAATGTCAGCTGTTTTGCGGCTGGAGCTGTCGTTGTTGTTGCCATACGAGTTCTCCTTAAATCCAGATATAATCTGCCTGTTTAGCGCAGATCCGAATAGAAGCCAAAGAACCTGAAGTTCTTTGGCTTAATAGACAAAAAATACATTAACTGTGGTTGAAGCCGCCGCCTTCTTCTTCAGTGAGTGGTTTATTGACAGGGTGTTTATCAAAATAATCGAGGGTTCGTTTAAAGTCATCGATAAGCAGTGCGGCTAAGTCTAGGCTCACACCATGACGTACTAAAATACGTTGAACGACTAAGTCTTCACGATTTGCAGGCATTGAATAGGCGGGAACTTGCCAACCACGGCTACGTAGTTTATCGGCAATGTCGTATAAGGAATAGTTGCTGGTGGCTGCACCTTTTTTGAGCTTCCAAGCAAGTGCAGGGATCCCTTGTTGGCTGTCACCATCAAAAATCATTTCAAATGGCCCTAATTTCTCTATTTCACGTGCGAGGAATTGTGCGGTTGCATAACAGGCATTATGAATTTTTGCGTAACCTTCGCGACCCAGCCTGAGGAAATTATAGTATTGCGCAATAATTTGCCCGCCAGGGCGAGAGAAGTTAAGTGCGAAGGTTGGCATGTTGCCACCTAAGTAGTTCACGTTAAAAATCAATTCTTCAGGTAAGTCTTTTGCTTCACGCCAGATTACCCAGCCAGCACCAAGTGGTGCTAAGCCAAATTTATGGCCTGAAGAGTTAATGGATTTTACGCGAGGTAAACGAAAATCCCATTCTAAATCTGGCGCACAAAATGGCGCTAAGAAACCACCACTTGCACCGTCAACGTGAATAGGAATATCAAGCCCCGTTTCTTTTTGCAGTTTATCGAGTGCATCATGAACGGCTTTTACTGGCTCATATTGGCAGGTAAATGTGACTCCTAAAGTTGGCACAACCCCAATGGTATTTTCATCAACCCGTTTTAAGACCTCTTCAGGGCTCATAATGAGACGCTCGCCTTCCAATGGTATCTCTCGGAGCTCCACATCGAAGTAGCGAGCAAATTTATGCCAACATACTTGAACGGGTCCGCAAATCATATTTGGTTTATCGGTTGGTTTACCTTGCGCAGCACGCTTCTTACGCCATTGCCATTTTAGTGCCAAGCCACCCAACATTGCGGCCTCTGAAGAACCAATCGTTGAGCACCCAAGGGTATTTTCTACATCAGGTGAATGCCAAAGGTCGGCCAACATGCGTACACAACGGTTTTCTATTTCGGCTGTTTGAGGGTATTCGTCTTTATCTATCATGTTTTTATCAATAGATAAGTCCATAAGATCTCGAATCTCATCATCCACCCATGTTTGACAAAACGTGGCGAGGTTTTGACGCGAATTACCGTCTAACATTAATTCATCACGCACTGCGCTAAATACATTACGCGGGTCTTGTTCTTTTAATGGGAATTTATTCTTCGGTAAAGATTTGGATAATTCGAGTGATGCATAAATATCATCTATCCCACTATGTTTTGAATTTGAAACGTTATTACTCATATCTAAAACCCCTCAATAACTATGTGGTGATTATTTCATGTTGGTTTTTGAGCTCAATATTAAATATACGCCAATTTTCGGTTATACCCAAAGATATAAATTTAAAAAATAAAATAAATTTGAATCCTCACTTGAGGGGTAATTAGGTATCGATATGTTTAATATAAGTTTTTAACTAATGTGAAAATTATTAAATATCATTTTCTTTACTTCGTTAATAGGCACTTTGTGAAATTTAATGCTGTCATGTTTAATGAATTAAGCTTTGTTATCCATTTTTTTACCTATTTTGTGATTTTTGTTTTATTTGTGTTGGTGCTGTGGCTCTGAGAGATTATCCGCTATAGTTTATGTATATATAAAATTTCATTCATGTTAAATGTTGTAATGATATTTAAATGATGGTTTTCATGATATTAAAAGTTATTTAAATTTATTTAAAATGATAACTATCAAATATGAGGTATCTAAATGAAATGTCATTTTTTGATTATTATTGGAATATTTCATTATTATTATTTTTATTCAATGTGATGGGATTTAACGCTTATCGTTGTATGGTTTATTCTCTATTTTGAAAAATGTAGGCTGTGTATAATCTGATAATGATTGTTTATAACACAATGTTCTTATAACTATCAAAAATAGATTGTTTATTAAGGGGGGGGATGTTAACAAGTGATGCCCACTATCATGCTTTTGCTTGTACTTCATTGGCAATCACTGATCAACACAAACATGTTTATCATGGAAGGACATTAGAGTTTTCATCAGATGAGCCTGAATCAATTTTGGCTTGTTACCCCAAATCACATGTCTTTCAGAGAAAAGCACCGGATGGGGTGTGGGCTTTGTCACAATATGCAATGGCAGAGTTAAAAAAACAATCCCTAAAAATGTATCAGTGGATCCGTTATTGGGAGAGGATGACATCTTCAAACTGTATTTAACGGAGCTCTCTGTCTGGACGGTACTGACCGATCTTCAAAGGGGAATATTGTTATTTCGGGGTTATAACAACCTTAACTATCAAAAGTTCACGTTAGAGCAGTTTGTCAATGAAAAAGAGCCTGTATTCATTCAGGTAAATATCCCAGACTCAGTTCTGGTTTAACGCTTTCATTATTTAAAGGTAATTCGGTGATAAAACAGCAGTTATATGTTTTATCACCGTGAATTGATTAAGGCCTAACCCCTAAAGTATGGCAGATGGCATAGGTGAGCTCAGAACGGTTCAGTGTGTAAAAATGAAAATCTTTCACACCTTCGCGGCTGAGGATCTTCACCATGTCCATGGCGATGGATGCCCCAACAAGGTTACGGCTTTCTGGGTCATCATCTAACCCTTCATACATTTTACTCATCCAAGCTGGAATGCGTACATTAGTCAGTTTGGCAAAACGCTCTAGTTGACGGAAGTTGGAAACGGGTAAAATACCCGGCACAATTTCCACATCGATACCTGTGGCCACACAGCGGTCACGAAAGCGCAAATAGCTTTCGACATCAAAGAAAAATTGGGTAATCGCACGGTTAGCGCCTGCTTCAATTTTCTTTCTCAGGTTGATTAAGTCAGCTTGCGCGCTTTTGGCTTCAGGGTGAACCTCAGGGTAAGCCGCCACAGAAATATCAAAATCGGCTTCACTTTTTAATAATTCAACCAAATCTGTCGCATACATATCGGGCTTATGGCTGCTATCAGGGAAATCACCCCGTAAGGCAACAATATGGCGAATACCATTATTCCAATAATCACGAGCGATAGATTTTAATTCATCTTTGCTGGCATCAATGCAGGTTAAGTGTGGCGCAGCCACTAATCCCGTTTTGTCTTTGATATCTTTAATGATGCTATGGGTTCTGTCCCGTTCGCCTGAGTTAGCACCATAGGTGACAGAGACAAATTTCGGTTTCAGGTTTTTGAGCCGATCGATGGATTTCCAAAGCGTCTGCTCCATCTCTTCACTGCGAGGTGGGAAAAATTCAAATGAAACATTAATTTGTCCATCTAATTCAGCTAAATTTTGATTTAGCGCTTCGCGCTGATTTGCGTGAAAAAAACTCATACCCTGTAACCTCGCAATTTTGCAGACTAACTATTATCTTTGTTAATTATTATATCCATGTATGCATCTATACGTTTAGACGTCTAAATAGAAATTACCAGATCGGTATCAATAGTCAATACTTAAATTAAATTATCGCGCTGATGTTTTTTCAGTCAGAACAAGAAAAAAATTCATGATAAAAAAACGCGACCCTTTTCAGCGTCGCGTTGATGTGAGTAGCTAGTTTGATTTATTCCGTGAAGCAGAAATGCTCAATCATTTGGCTAATTAACTGGCGGGTAGGCTCAATAAAGCGCATATCGATAAACTCATCGGGTTGATGGGCTTGTTCAATAGAGCCGGGGCCCAGAACTAAAGTTGGGCAAAGTTCTTGAATAAACGGCGCTTCGGTGCAGTAATTCACCGTATCGGCTTTTTGACCCAGCAACTGTTCTATCACCGCCACCATTTTGTGATCTGTCGGGCATTCATAACCTGGTATCGGTGGATGCATTGACTCAATGGCTAAGCGACCCGGCCATTTTGCCCGAACAGGTTCGAGGGCATCATTCAGTAGCTCATCCAAATCTTGCAATGTCAGCCCTGGTAATGGGCGAATATCCATATGTAATTCACAGCAACCACAAATACGGTTTGCCGCATCACCGCCATGAATATGACCAAAGTTCATGGTGGGATAAGGGATCACGAAAGCCGGGTTATTAAAACGCTCTTTCAATGTGTTACGCAGCGTCATTAAATGAGAAATCGACTCATGCATCAGCTCAATGGCATTGACACCACGCTCCGGGTCACTTGAATGTCCCGATTGCCCCGTAATGCGGATAGCGTTAGATAAATGGCCTTTATGTGCGCGTATTGGTTGTAATGAGGTCGGCTCACCGATAATGGCAAAGTCAGGGCGCAATGCAGTGTTCGCCGCAAAATAACGGGCTCCCGCCATCGAAGTTTCTTCATCTGCAGTCGCAAGGATATGCAGTGGGCGCTTGAGCTTCGCAAGATCCATATCACGCAGCGCATCGACAATAAAAGCAAAGAAACCTTTCATGTCTGCGGTACCGAGGCCATAAAGTTTGCCATCGTGTTCTGTCAGCTCGAAAGGGTTTTTGCTCCAGCGGCCATCATCAAAAGGCACAGTGTCGGTATGGCCACATAACATCAGGCCACCATTACCCTCGCCAATGGAAGCTAGCAGGTTATATTTATCACGTGTTTCCGGTACGGGTTGAATATTGACCGAAAACCCCAGCGTCTCTAACCACCCACCAAGGAGTTCCACAAGGGCTTTATTGCTCTGATCCAAATGAGAATCAGTCGCACTAATCGATGGAGTGGCAATTAATTGACGATAAATCTCAATAAATGCAGGTAATTTAATATTCACTGTTGACAGCCTTAATCCATAATAGTATCAATATTCATGCACTTTATTTGAATAAAAATACACATTAAACTGTTTGGGTCACGAGTACAAGGTAGAAAGCATATGTTGAACACACTCATTATCGGGGCCAGTGGCTATACTGGAGCAGAATTAGCCGCTTATTTGCAACGTCACCCTGAAATTAACCTTCAAGGGTTGATGGTATCGAAGCAAAGTGCCGATGCAAATAAACGTTTTTCTGATTTATATCCCCAGTATAAAGGCATTATTGACCTTCCTGTCCTGCCACTCACTGATGTGGCAGAGGTAGCAAAAGGCATTGATGTTGTTTTCCTCGCCACGGCACATGAAGTGAGCCACGACATCGCCCCGCAATTTCTTGAGGCGGGTTGTGTGGTGTTCGATTTATCGGGTGCTTACCGCGTTCAAGATCCTGCGTTCTACACCCAATACTATGGCTTTGAACATACAAATACCGAATGGTTAATGCAAGCAGTTTACGGTTTAGCGGAATGGCAAGCGGATAAAATTCGCCAAGCCCAGTTAATCGCGGTACCGGGCTGTTATCCAACCGTTTCGCAACTTGCGTTAAAACCGTTAATTGAAGCTAAGTTACTGGATAACAGCATGTGGCCTGTTATCAATGCAACCAGTGGTGTGTCAGGGGCAGGGCGCAAGGCTTCAATGACAAACAGTTTCTGTGAAGTGAGCTTACAGCCGTATGGTATTTTCACTCACCGCCATCAGCCTGAAATCTCAACGCATTTGGGGCAAGAGGTGATTTTTACGCCGCATCTGGGCAACTTCTCAAGAGGGATCCTCGCCACTATCACCTGTAAGGTAAAAGCGGGCGTCACAGCAGAGAAAATTGGCGAAACGTTTAAAGAAGCCTATCAAAACAAACCCTTGGTGCGTTTATATGATAAAGGTGTTCCTGCATTGAAATCTGTCGTCGGCACGCCATTTTGTGATATCGGTTATGTATTGAAAGGGGAACACCTGATTTTAGTCGGTACAGAAGATAACCTACTAAAAGGTGCCGCGGCACAAGCTGTACAGTGCATGAATATTCGTTTTGGTTTCAATGAAACCCAGTCATTACTTTAATAAGGACAAGCCATGCAACCCTTAGTGATTAAATTGGGCGGTGTGTTACTGGATAGTACTGAAGCGTTAGAAAAACTGTTTACCGCTATTCAAACTTATCGCCAAGCACATCAACGCGAGCTGGTGATTGTCCATGGTGGTGGTTGTTTAGTGGATGAATTAATGCAGAAGTTGCAACTTCCCGTTGTGAAGAAGCAGGGGCTGCGGGTTACACCGGCGGATCAAATCGACATTATTACGGGGGCTTTAGCTGGGACGGCAAATAAAACCTTACTGGCATGGAGCATCAAACACCAATTACCCGCAGTGGGGTTATCACTTGGTGATGGGCAAAGTGCGGTTGTTACACAGTTGAATGACGAGCTCGGTCATGTTGGGAATGCAAAACCGGGTGATGCCAAGCTATTGAAATTGCTTCTCGGCGCGGGATATTTGCCCATCATCAGTTCTATTGGTGTCACCGCACAAGGTGAGCTAATGAATGTGAACGCAGACCAAGCCGCAACCGCTGTAGCCCAAGCACTCAATGCCGATCTGGTTTTATTGTCGGATGTGAGTGGCATCTTAGATGGCAAAGGCCAAAAAATTGATGAGATGACGACGCAAAAAGCGCAAAAACTCATCGACCAAGGAATTATTACAGATGGAATGATTGTGAAGGTGAATGCTGCGTTAGACGCTGCTAACGCACTGCAACGCTCCGTCGATATTGCAAGTTGGCGTCACGCTGAACAACTTCCTGAGCTGTTTAATGGAACAGCAATCGGAACTCGGATCTTGGCATCGTAATTGAGCCATACACATAATAAATTAATTGAGCGGATAGGTACGTTATGAAAAAGGGCATTAAAAAGATTGTATTAGCATACTCAGGTGGTCTGGATACATCGGCAATTATTCCATGGTTGAAAGAAAACTATGACGGTTGTGAAGTGGTTGCATTCGTTGCCGATGTGGGACAAGACAGAGAAGATTTAGTCGGTGTTGAGAAAAAAGCACTGCAATCTGGCGCATCAGAATGCTACGTCGTTGATTTACGTGAAGAGTTCATCAAGGAATACATCTATCCAGTATTAAAAACGGGCGCATTATATGAAGGTAGCTATTTATTAGGTACATCAATGGCTCGCCCAATTATTGCGAAAGCACAAGTTGAAATCGCATTAAAAGTCGGTGCTGACGCAGTTGCTCATGGCGCAACAGGTAAAGGAAATGACCAAGTACGCTTCGAAAGCACCTATACGGCGTTAGCACCACAACTGCAAGTGGTTGCACCATGGCGTGAGTGGGATTTACGTTCCCGTGAAGCGCTGCTCGATTACCTGAAAGAGCGTAATATTCCGACAACCGCCAGCCTTGAAAAAATTTATAGCCGTGATGAAAACGCATGGCATATTTCCACCGAAGGTGGCGTATTAGAAAGCACATGGAATGCAGCCAACCAAGATTGTTGGGTATGGACTGTCGATCCGCAAGATGCGCCAGATGAAGCAGAGCTAGTGACTGTCGGTGTAAAACACGGCGAAGTGGTCTCTGTTAACGGTAACACATTGTCTCCATTAGGTTGTTTGGAAGCACTGAACACATTAGGTGCGAAACACGGGGTCGGCCGTATCGATATCGTTGAAAACCGTTTAGTGGGCATGAAATCTCGTGGTTGCTATGAAACCCCGGGAGGTACCATCATGATGGCTGCGCTACGTGGGATTGAGCAATTAGTATTAGACCGTGATAGCTACAAATGGCGTGAGCAGTTAGGCTTAGAAATGTCATACGTTGTTTATGATGGCCGTTGGTTCGCTCCATTACGTCATTCATTACAAGCTGCGGCAGAATCCTTAGCACAAGATGTGACGGGCGAAGTGGTACTGAAACTGTATAAAGGCCAAGTGACAGCGATTCAGAAAAAAGCGGATAAGAGCTTGTATTCTGAAGAGTTCGCAACGTTTGGTGAAGATGAAGTTTACGACCACAGCCATGCTGGTGGCTTTATCCGTCTTTATTCCCTGTCTTCACGTATTCGTGCGTTGAAAGAACAAAACAAAGCAAAATAAAGTCAATCGTAGTAACCCGGCAGCTAATATTGCTGTCGGGCGTTAAACACTTATTTTATCAATCAGGTAGGGATTTGTTATGGCACTTTGGGGTGGACGTTTTAGTCAGCAGGCCGATCAGCGGTTTAAACAGTTTAATGATTCATTGCGTTTCGATTATCGCTTGGCGCAACAAGATATTATCGGTTCAGTCGCATGGTCAAAATCATTGGTCACGGTAGGTGTGTTGACAGATAGCGAACAACAATCTTTAGAACAGGCACTAAATGCACTGTTAAAAGAAGTGCAAGATAACCCTGAAATTATTTTGCAAAGCGATGCGGAAGATATTCACAGTTGGGTTGAAGGCAAACTGATTGATAAAGTTGGTGATTTGGGCAAAAAACTGCACACAGGCCGTAGCCGTAATGACCAAGTGGCAACAGACTTAAAATTGTGGTGTAAAGACCAAGTTGCATTATTGCTTGAAGCGGTCACTGAGCTACAAAAAGCGTTAGTGGTTACCGCTGAAAATAATCAAGATGCTGTCATGCCAGGTTATACCCATTTACAACGTGCTCAGCCAGTAACGTTTGCTCATTGGTGTTTGGCATACAGTGAAATGCTAGCGCGTGATGAAAGTCGTTTAAAAGATACGCTAAAACGTTTGGATGTTAGCCCGTTAGGTTGTGGGGCATTGGCGGGAACCGCGTATGATATCGACCGTGAACAACTCGCCTCTTGGCTTGGCTTTGCCTCTGCCACTCGCAACAGTCTAGATACAGTTTCCGATAGAGACCACGTACTTGAATTATTATCTGACGCCAGCATTGGCATGGTACATTTATCGCGCTTTGCGGAAGATTTAATTTTCTTCAATAGCGGTGAAGCTGGTTTCGTTGAGTTATCTGACAAAGTTACGTCAGGTTCTTCCTTAATGCCACAAAAGAAAAACCCCGATGCATTAGAACTGATCCGCGGCAAATGTGGGCGAGTTCAAGGTGCATTAACAGGTATGATGATGACCTTAAAAGGGTTACCGCTTGCTTACAACAAAGATATGCAAGAAGACAAAGAAGGCCTATTTGATGCGATGGATACATGGTTAGATTGCATGCATATGGCCGTGTTAGTTCTTGATGGTATTCAAATTCGTCGACCACGTTGCGAAGAAGCCGCAAAACAAGGCTATGCAAATGCAACCGAGCTGGCGGATTATTTAGTGGCCAAAGGCGTTCCATTCCGCGAAGCGCATCATATTGTGGGTGAAGCGGTTGTCGCGGCAATAGCGCAAGGTAAGGCTTTAGAGGAAATGGCATTAAGCGATCTGCAAAAATTCAGTGATACTATTCAGTTGGATGTGTATGAAATTCTCTCGTTGCAATCATGTTTAGATAAGCGATTAGCAAAAGGTGGAGTGTCTCAGAAGCAGGTGGCGAGTGCCATTGAGGAAGCAAAAATACGGTTAGGTTTCTAAGCGGTAATTTGTGGACGAAAAATGGGGGGTAGCATGACTACCCCAATTCCCATAACGCTGTTCTTATTAAATATATTTAACGGTTAACATTCCTAATTGTTTCTCCTCATTAACCCAGTTGTATGAATATTCATGTCTGCCTTCATTAATAACGTTCCAACCATTTTTTTGAGTCATATTATTTAACTCAATCTTTGTGGTGGACGATCCTGTATTATCATTCAAACAGTGCAATTTAATTTGCGTGTCAGTAATATCATTGGTGCAGGTTGGATGAACCACTGCGCCAGAGAAATTAATCGTGCCAGCTTCTTGATTCTGAACTGCATTAGCACTGAATACACTGGCAGCTGAAATTAATAATAAAGCCATGATTGAACGATTAAATACTTTTTCAGTTATTGATTTTTGCATAATGGAATTCCAGAACTGAATTTGATAAAAATCAGTTAGTTATATTAAGTTTTATTTAAATGAATTGGTTATTTAATTATTACGCATGTTGTACAGATAATAATGCGTGGCCTTTTTCTTCATTAGTCCATTTAAATTGGTAGATGCTACGGTTCTCATCTAATTTTTTCCATTCAGTTGATTTTTTTTCTTTAGAAAAATCAATTTTACTTGTTTCCATTTTATTCGTTTCTTTATTAAAGCAATTTAAGTTGGTTTTGTTGTCATTAATATCATAAGTACATGGTGAAGCAACAATAGCAGCTTTAAAGTTAATGGTTGTTTGGTTTTCTTTAGCTTGAACATTTGCAGTGAATAATGAAGTAGCAACTAAAGTTAACGCTAATACTGATGTGATATTTTTAATAGTCATGATATTTATTCCTAATTTAAAGTTTATATAATTTGGTTGATTTCAATTTGTTCATGTCTTGCTATGGGAAGAATTATAAAACAAAAAACTCTCAAAAGGTGTAAATCTAAAAACTCAAATGTGTGAAAATATAATGAAAATATAGGTTATATTGAATCTCTGTGACTTACTGATAAATTGCCGTTTTGTTTACTATATTCTGTTAATTTGTGTTTTTCGGTGTTAAATGTTCTATTGGTGATGTTTTAAGTTGCTTTTCGATGGTTTAATCTGCTGTTTGATTTTCGATAGTTACAGTTATTGAGCCCATACTTATATATAAATCAGTAAGGTAATATTGAGAATTTTAATTAACTTTCAAACAGAAATTTACAAAGTTTAATAATAAATGAAAATAAATATAACAAAATGTTTCAGAGAAAGGGCTGAACAATCTCATTTTTAAACTTTTAGAGAGTAAAGTTGCCTTATTTTTCGAGTTAATCCGCAAAAAATCATATTATGAGTAATATAAATGTTTCAGTATGGTGCCTAATTATATTGAAGTTACCCAAATAGCTGTTTGACACCTTTCTTTTTTCTTGCAACCCCGATGAATTGTTGTTCATCTTAGGAAGCGTTCCTATTGTTTTCTTCTTATATAGAAGAAAGCTAAGTGGATCGTTTCTTTAACTACGCTAGATTGCCGATGTCTATTACACTTTTTTGTCGTTATTGGTTTTTAGCAATACGATTTGCATGCTTTGCTAATTTAGTGCTCTTCAATACTCTATTCTGTCATCACTAGCATGTTGTATAAGGTATCGACAGTATGGCGGCATTCTTTAACCACATAATGGGATACTTTTAACTTAGGAAGGGCAAAGTGTAGTAATAGAATCCATAGTATTTAGCCCTCCGTATCATCATCACTGATGAAAACTGTCCAGAAGCCAGGTGACTATATAAAACTATTAATTTGAATTGGTTTTTTCAGTATTTGTTGCTTTGGTATTATTAATATAGGGTGCTATTTTAAAATTATCCACAGTAAAAGTGTGTGTAATTATGTATGAAATTTTAAAGATTTTTATACATAACGTTATGTTTACTATACGAAAATATAAAAACTATATAATGTATCTAAACGTCTTTGTGGTATTTTTTCTTTTAGAATTTCACTGTCATATCTATGTACTAGTTTGTAGTTCACTAAAAATTAAATAATTAAATCTATCTGCCTGTTTTAGTCTTAAATTGACTTGTTATGGGAATTTCATATCGTGTTAAATATGATAAATAAAATTTAATATTGTTTATTTTTGGTTCGCTTTTCGTGAATAAAATCAGAGGGAATTAATGATGCATTTTGTTTCTAAATATTACAATTTGTTTCATTGCGAGGGGGTGTTTATGCAAAAATGGGATGAAAGACCCCATTTTGTAATATATCAATAGATAAAACAAACTAATATCGATATAGTGATTGGTATTATCTATCTTTGGTCTGACAAAGAATTCACGAAAGGAAAAGAAATATGAATATTCGAGATTTAGAGTACCTCGTTGCACTCGCCGAACATAAACACTTTAGACGCGCCGCGGATTCTTGTCATGTCAGCCAACCAACATTAAGTGGTCAAATTCGTAAGTTAGAAGAAGAACTCGGTGTTATGTTATTGGAAAGAACCAGTCGTAAAGTTCTTTTTACCCAACAAGGGTTATTACTTGTTGAACAGGCTCGAACTATTTTGCGGGAAATAAAGGTACTGCAAGAAATGGCTGCTCTCCAAGGGGAAAGCATGTCTGGTCCATTGCATATTGGTTTAATACCAACAGTTGCCCCTTATTTATTACCTCACATCATTCCACAACTACACCAAGCTCATCCAAAATTAGAAATCTATTTACATGAAGCGCAAACTCAGCAGCTATTAGCGCAATTAGATAGCGGTAAATTAGATTGTGCAATTTTAGCGGATGTAAAAGAAACAGCACCGTTTATTGTTGTGCCTTTATTTGAAGAGCCAATGAAACTCGCTATTTATGAAAGCCACCCATGGCATGACCGAGACACTATTGAAATGGGTGAGCTATCAGGCGAAAAATTATTAATGTTAGAAGATGGCCATTGTTTACGTGACCAAGCGATGGGATTCTGTTTCCAAGCGGGCGCAAAAGAAGACACACATTTTAGAGCGACAAGTCTAGAAACGCTACGAAATATGGTTGCGGCAGGAAGTGGAATTACGCTGTTACCTGATTTGGCTGTACCAAATGAAGCGTGCCGTGATGGAGTGTGCTATTTAAATTGTATAGAGCCTGAACCGAAGCGAACAATTGTTCTTGTTTATCGTCCTGGTTCACCTTTACGTGGTCGCTATGAGCAATTAGCTGAAACTATTTATAACTCTATGAACCAATATTATAAGAATAAGGTTTAGGAAAAAATCGTCAAAATAGTTTTTCAGTAAAATGAAATGATGGTTGCCAGTAAATAGGCAACCATCAACATGCATCATTAAAACAGTCTATTTAAACCATTTAATGCTGCGACACGAAAAGCTTCTGCCATCGTTGGGTAATTGAACGTCGTATTGACGAAATATTCAATGGTATTACCTTCACCTTTTTGTTCCATGATAGCTTGGCCGATATGAATAATTTCTGCCGCTCTTTCACCGAAACAGTGAATACCTAATATTTGTAACGTTTCTCGATGGAATAAGATTTTCAAACTGCCCACATTCATTCCTGCAATTTGTGCGCGAGCTAAATGCTTGAACTGAGCGCGGCCCACTTCATATGGCACTTTCATTGCGGTAAGTTCTTGTTCTGTTTTACCTACCGAGCTGATCTCTGGGATGGTGTAAATACCCGTTGGGATATCTTCTACTAAATGTGCATCGCCAAGACTACCACCGATTGCACGTGCAGCAATTCGGCCTTGGTCATAAGCCGCAGATGCGAGGCTTGGATAACCAATCACATCACCGACAGCATAAATATGCTCATTCGTTGTGCGGTAAGCTTTATTCACCTTAACAAGACCACGGCCATCTGCGTCAATACCAACATTTGCAAGACCTAAGCCGTCAGTGTTACCGGTTCTTCCGTTGGCATACAATAAGCAGTCAGCTTTCACTTTCTTGCCTGATTTCAGGTGAACAATAACACCATCATCGACGCCTTCGATTTTTTCATATTCTTCATTATGGCGAATGACAACGCCACTATTCCAGAAATGGTAAGACAACGCGTCAGACATTTCTTGGTCAAGGAAGGCTAATAAGTGATCACGGGTGTTGATTAAGTCAACTTTTACGCCTAATCCACGAAAAATAGAGGCATATTCACAGCCAATAACACCCGCACCATAAATAATGACATGGCGAGGTTCATGGGTAAGGTTGAGGATCGTATCGCTGTTATAAATGCGTGAATGATTGAAATCAACATCTGAAGGACAATAAGGACGTGAACCTGTAGCGATGACAATTTTATCTGCGCTTAAAACATCGCAGCTGCCGTCGGCATAGCGTACGCTAACATGTTGATCATCAATAAAAGTGGCTTCACCCGAAAACATTTGGCAACCATTTCGCTCATAAAACCCTTGGCGCATGCGTGTTTGTTGGCTAATGACCGTTTCTGCATGTTGTAGAATTTCAGAGAACGAGGAGCTTAAGCTACGGGAGTTATCACTATAAAGTGGGTTTTGATTAAATTCGATAATACGGCTAACAGCATGACGGAGGGCTTTTGAAGGAATGGTTCCCCAGTGGGTACAGCCTCCGCCGACATTATTATAACGTTCTATAACAGCAACGTTTTTTCCTTGTTTCACTAGCCCCATCGCGGCGCCTTCGCCACCAGGACCAGAACCAATAACTATTGCATCAAAATGGGTAAGTTGCATGAGGTAAGACCTGCTCTAAAACAAAATGACAACAAGATGTTATCATTAGTTGGTTATTTCGCCTAATTTCCCTTTTCCTATTTATTTTTCTCATTAAGACATCGTGAACTTTTTTCATTGCCTGATTTCAATCTAAAATTCTAGAGAAACACGTTTTTGGAAAAAGAAAAAAACAGAGTGCATTTTTGGTGAATCTATTTTTCACCGTTCAGGTAGGGTAAAGGGAAAAGTGAGAAAGTTTCTATATATAAGAAAGCCATGTCGGTGATATGTGAAACGCTGAAAATGACTAATTTGCAGTAAGAGTCGATTTTTCTCTAAACCAGATTAAGAAATTTCAGGTATGCTAGAAGGCGAACACGTGCTTATTATTAACCTTCAATGCGTTCATTAATGTTTAATGACATAGAAATTAGGATCACTGTGAGTAACACTATTGGCGTTAGAGCAAAACAAAAAGAAAAAACTCGGCGTTCACTCGTCGAAGCCGCATTTAGCCAATTGAGTGCTGAACGGAGCTTCACAAGCTTAAGTTTGCGCGAAGTTGCTCGAGAAGCTGGCATTGCGCCAACGTCATTTTATCGTCATTTCAAAGACGTTGATGAACTCGGCCTAACGATGGTCGACGAAAGTGGCTTGATGTTACGTCAACTTATGCGCCAAGCGAGGCAACGCATCGCAAAAGGCGGGAGTGTGATCCGCACATCAGTCTCAACTTTTATGGAGTTTATTGGTAATAACCCCAATGCCTTTAGGTTATTATTGCGTGAGCGTTCAGGCACATCAGCTGAGTTTCGTGCTGCCGTTGCAAGGGAAATTCAACATTTTATTGCAGAGTTAGCTGATTACCTTGAACTTGAAAGTCGGATGCCTCGCCATTTTACTGAGATGCAAGCAGAAGCGATGGTGACGATAGTCTTTAGTGCAGGCGCTGAAGCCCTTGATATTGATGAAGAAAAACGCAGGCATCTTGAAGAACGGTTGGTATTACAGTTAAGAATGATTGCTAAAGGCGCCTACTATTGGTACCGCCGTGAACAGGAAAAACAAAATCAATCTGACCCAGACCTTACCAAATAATAAGGAGAATCAATGACGGATCAAAAAAGCTATGAAAGAAGCACATTATTGCTGGCCTTTGTGATTGGCCTTGCAACCCATGGAACCTTTTCAACACTGTTTAACTCGTTAGTCGACTTTTCATTTTTCCCAATTTTGACCTTAGTATTGGCTGCGTATTGTTTACACCAACGCTATTTGCACCAAGCGATGCCGATGGGGCTACCTAAATTTGTTGCGGGTAACTTCTTTATTGGGATTTTTGGTTATGCCGCGATTTTGCGCGTTCAAAACCCTGAAATTGGTTCTAACTTTATTCCAGCGACATTTATCGTGATTTTAGCGTTATGGATGTATGCAAGCTGGAAAGCACGTAAAAAAGAAAAAGCGGAATTAGCCCTTGAGCAAGAAGCTGAAAACTAAGTTTAAAGTATATATTTAAACTAAAACGCCGCATGATTTTGCGGCGTTCTTGTATTGATTATAAATACCTTGAAAAATTAGCGGCGCGTTAATAAAACACCACTTTCCATATGATGGGTATAGGGGAATTGGTCGAACAAGGCTAACTTCTCAATTTTATGGGTTTTTGTCAGCTCAACTAAATTATCGCAAAGGGTTTCTGGGTTACAAGAAATATACAAAATATGGTCATACCCTTGGACGAGCTCGACAGTTTTATCATCTAAACCACTGCGTGGTGGGTCAACAAAAATGGTATTGCATTGGTAATCCGTTAGTGTAATGCCTTCCAAACGTCTAAATTCGCGAGCCCCTTGCATTGCTTGGGTAAAATCTTCAGCGGACATTCGGATAATCTGCACATTATTAATGTTGTTTGCTTCTATATTATATTGTGCCGCGGCAACGGAAGGTTTGGCGATTTCAGTGGCTAATACACGTTCAAAGTTTTGCGCTAATGCCAATGAAAAGTTTCCATTTCCGCAATACAGCTCTAATAAATCGCCTGTTGAATTTTGTGTCGCCGCAATAGCCCACTCCAACATTTTAATATTGACCTGCGCATTAGGCTGCGTGAAGCTATTTTCGACTTGGCGATAAACCATATCCTTGCCATTTACAGGCAGCACTTCATCCACATAATCATTATCAAGCATGATTTTGGTTTTTGAAGCGCGGCCGATTAACTGCAAATCAAAGCCTTTTTCCACCAATGCCGCTTTTAACGTTTTTGCCTCAGTAGTCCATTCTTCACCGAGTTTTTTATGGTAAAGCAGTGAAACAATCAGCTTATTGCTCAGTGTCGATAAATAATCGATTTGGAATAACTTATGGCGCAGTAATTCATTCTGTTTAATTAACGGCAGCAATGTAGCCATCATGTCATTAATTAATTGGCTCGCCACGGGGAATTGGTCAACACGAATGCGTTCTTTGGTCTCTTTATCAAACATGATATGAAACAAATCATCATTATCATGCCAAACCCGAAATTCTGCGCGCATCCGGTAATGTGACGCTGGAGATGAAAAAATTTCAGGTTCAGGTGCGTTAAACGGGGCCATCATAGCCTTTAAACGGTCAGTTTTGTCTGCGAGTTGCAGTTCGTAGTCTTTGGTGTGCAACGTGTTTGGCATACTTGGCCCCATAAAACAGTAAAAAATTCGTATCAGGGGCGAAATTGTAGGGAATGTGGCGAAGATGTCCAGTTTTCATTATGCATCCATAGACACTAAATGCCATTCCACTTAGGATAATAGGCTGTGGTTTAGGGAACTTGGTTGAAATCCAAGACTGACGCGCAACGGTAAAGTCCGATACCTGCCACACGTCTTATCGCTTTGTTGAATATCAGCGCGAACCTTTTATTCAACTTCGCGGAATTTTAATTTTATTGATCTTCCGAGTGTAATCATAATGAATAATAACAAGTTGCTGCCGTTATCGGCTGCTGCTGTGGCAGTGTTATGCAGTGTTTCTTCTCTGGCAAGTGCGAATAATAAGGCCGACGAAGTTGTCGTATCCGCCAATCGTTTCGAACAACCAATTTCTTCTATATTAGCGCCCGTTACCGTGGTAACCCGTGAAGATATTGATCATTGGCAGTCAAATACCGTGATTGATGTATTACGGCGTTTACCGGGGGTGGATATTGCGCAAAATGGGGGGCAAGGCCAATTAAGTACTTTATTTGTACGGGGGTCAAATTCAGGACATGTGCTTGTACTTGTTGATGGAATTAGGCTGAATCAAGCTGGTGTGAATGGCTCATCAGATATGAGTCAAATTCCGTTATCAATGATTCAAAGAATTGAATATATTCGAGGCGCGCGCTCAGCTGTTTATGGTTCCGATGCGATTGGTGGAGTCATCAATATTATTACAGGTCGGTCTGAACCAGGCACAACACTTGAAGCTACCCTTGGGAGCTATGGATACCAAAATTATACCGCTTCAACTCAGCAACAAATAGCTAATAAAACTAAAGTTACAGCATCTGCCTCATATAATTATACTTGGGGGTTTGATGTTGAGGCGAGGGGGAATACAGGAGGAGTAAAACAGTCTGACCGAGATGGATTTATGAACAAAACCCTATGGTTGGGAGTTGAGCACCAATTTAATAATGAGGTTTCAGCTTTCGCTCGAGCATATGGTTATGATAACAGGTCTAAATATGACGGATCTCCGAGTTGGGATTATGCGAATGTTCTTGCGGATACAAGAGAGCTTTCAAGCCGCAACTATGATGCTGGAGTTAAACTCACAAAAGGTATTTATTCTTCTCAGTTAATATCTAGTTATAGCCATTTAAAAGATTATGATTTTGACCCTAGAAAAGGACGTTACGATGAATCATCTTTATTAAAAGATTCAGAACAATACAATATCCAGTGGGGGAATACTTTTAAGCTAGATCAAGGCGGAATTAGTACAGGGATAGACTGGAATCGGCAATCGATACAACCTAACCACAATTTTATTGCTAAAAAACGTAGTGTTGATGACACAGGACTGTATATAACAGGGCAAAATCAGTTTGGGAACATCACTATCGAAGCCGCTGCACGTAGTGATCACCATTCTAAATATGGTTGGCATTCCACATGGCAAACAGGCGCTGGATGGGAGTTTATTGACGGGTATCGATTGGTTGGTTCATATGCTACAGCATATAAAGCTCCTACATTAGACCAGTTATATGGTCGTTGGGGGCCAAATGAAAATTTAAATCCTGAAGAAAGTAAACAATGGGAAGGTGGCATAGAGGGGGTAACAGATTTAATTGATTGGAGCTTCACAGTTTATCGTAATAAAATTGATAATATGATTGCGGCAGATGCAGCGAATAATTGGCAGCTCTATAATATAAATAAAGCTGTAATTAAAGGTGCTGAATGGACTGGTGAATTTGATACAGGTCTTTTTCATCATCAATTGACATATCAATATATCGACCCGAGAGATAAACAAAAAGATCAAGTTCTGGCTAGAAGAGCAAAACAACAGGTCAAGTATCAATTAGATTGGGCGGTTTATAATGTCGATATGGGAGTAACATATCAATATATTGGGTCTAGATATGATGTTACAGGCAGCGGTGGTCGTATTAAAGTAGGCGGCGTTAGCCTTTGGGATCTCACGGCTGCATATCCAATCACTTCACATCTCACAATTCGTGGTAAAATAGCTAATATGTTCGATAAAGACTATGAGACCGCGTATGGTTATCGCACCGCTGGAAGAGAATATTTCCTTACCGGAAGCTACAACTTCTGATAACAACCTATCTGTTCGCCCGACCATTCTTGTATTTGACTCAGGAGTGGGCGGGTTATCTGTCTATCGCGAAGTCAAAAAACTGATCCCAAATGCGCACTATATATATGCATTCGATAACGAAGCTTTTCCTTATGGTGAAAAAAGCGAAGAGTTCATTATTGATAGGGTCTATCAAATCGTTAATGCAATAGCTGCAAAGCATCCTTTAACCATTGCGATCATTGCCTGCAATACCGCAAGTACCGTCAGTTTACCTAATCTCAGGGCGCACTTTACTTTCCCTGTTGTCGGCGTAGTTCCGGCAATCAAGCCAGCAACTAAACTCACGCGTAATGGCGTGGTCGGGTTATTAGCGACAAAAGGCACTGTGAATCGTGAATACACCAAAGAATTAATTGACCGTTTCGCCACGAACTGCAAAGTGATTTCACTGGGCTCTGCGGAATTAGTCCAACTGGCAGAGCGGAAGTTACATGGGGAAACTTTACCGTTAGATGAAGTCGCTCAAACGGTGAGGCCGTGGATCAGAATGCCAGAACCACCAGACACCGTTATTTTAGGTTGCACCCATTTCCCTCTGTTAATAGAAGAGCTCGAAAAAGTCTTACCTAACGGTACAAGGTTTATAGATTCAGGTTCTGCAATTGCCAGAAGAACCGTTTGGCTGATAAATAATCAGGCAGAACTCCATGATTCTAACGAAGAAGACTTTGCGTATTGCCTCTTAATGAACGAGGTGGTGCAAGGTTTAAGACCTGTACTTGAAGCTGAAGGGTTCATTTCGCTCGAAAAGTTAGCACTTTAACTTAAATTTGTTGAAAAGCTGAGCGAACGAAAAAAAAATGCAAAAAAGGGGTTGCCAGATTTTTCTGACTCCCTATAATGCGCATCCACTGACCGGGAACAAGACAACGCAAAGCGCGATGAACACTGAAACGGCAGCGAGAGATTCTGAAAAGAAAAAGCAAAAAATCGCTTGACTCTCCATGAGGAAAACGTATTATACGTCACCTCGCAGCAACGACCCAGAAGGTCAAATTTCAATACGAAATGCTGCAACGCTCTTTAA
>NZ_JBSICD010000105.1:0-258 GCF_058246155.1 Providencia sp. UF-183
CGGCCGTGTTGCGCGCCGGCATTGACGGTTTGGCCGCCAGCGCTTTGATATGAGCGCCCAAGCGCTGTGCACTTTCCAGCGTATCGACGTTGAAACCGTATTCGGCAAAGCCCGGCACCGCAGGCACGGAAAGCCGACTGCCGGTGGCCCACACCAAACGATCGTAGGCCAACTCAAGGGGTTCCCCCACCGCCGGCGCCACCCTGAGCGTTTTGGCGGCGGCGTCGATACGTTCCACCGTCCCGGCCAGGTGCCGTG
>NZ_JBSICD010000106.1:0-258 GCF_058246155.1 Providencia sp. UF-183
GCTCGTCTAGTGATAATTGGTTGAGGGCGTTCATTTCGTCGAAAGTGAATCCTAGCGATTCACAGTAACGAATATTGCCATCCTTCAATGCATGCAGGGCATCGGTTAATACGGCGTAATTCAGTGACGGGATAATCATGGTGTTTTCTCCCTTCAGCTTATTGAGCGGCGGACTAATTTAATATTGATCCATTCGTCAATTTCCGATTCGAGCCAGGCGACACTGGCCGGGCCAATCTTGATTGAGCGGGGGAAGGT
>NZ_JBSICD010000107.1:0-257 GCF_058246155.1 Providencia sp. UF-183
CCTTGAACGACTTCGACATCATCGAGATTAACGAAGCCTTCGCCGCGCAGGTTCTGGCGGCGCTGAAACACTGGCGCATCGACGCCGGCGACGCGCGCGTCAACCCAAACGGCGGCGCCATCGCGCTCGGCCACCCGCTGGGCTGTTCCGGCTCCCGCATCTCGACCACCTTGTTGAACAACATGGAACGTCGCGACGCGCAGTTCGGCCTGGCAACCATGTGCATCGGCTTGGGCCAGGGTATCGCCACCGTGTTT
>NZ_JBSICD010000015.1:0-122356 GCF_058246155.1 Providencia sp. UF-183
GCCAAAAAAGTTATGAACAAGGTTCCGCCGAGTTAAAACAGGAAGAGAAAAGCTTACTGGAACAATCACTAAACTGGTTAACTAATGGTCTTTCAATTTTTGGTGGTGCAGGCATGGTGTGGGCTGGTGGTGCATTATGTGGAACAGGGCTTGGCTGTATTATCGGAGCTCCTTTAATTGCACATGGCGCTAATGGTATTTACGAGGGTGTAGAAGGTTTAGTAGAAGGACGAGACGATATTGATGGCCCATTAAGAAAAGGTTATCAAATAGCGGCTAAAGAGCTTGGCTTTAATGAGTCTGTTGGAAATCTTACTTATGACCTTATAGATTTAGGAATATCTGTGCATGGTAAACTAAAACTCGTCCCAAAACTAAATGAATTTGGTGCTCCAAAGAAAAATCTATTTATTAAAGAGTACGCGCGACAAGATTTAGAAAAAGCATACAAACAAATAAGTGATAAACTTTTAAGTATTGAAATACTTAGTGATACTATCAATTTATTCAAAATAAAAGATGACATTCAGAATGCTTTTCTTCTAGACCAAGACTCTAATAATGTGATGATGGTTGTTGCTGAACCACAAAGCATTACTAATGTAAAAGATATTGTTGAGAACTGTGAACTTTACATTGTGATTTCAAACAATGATGAAAACAATTCTTACTACAAATGTACTGATGATAAAGGGAATGAGCAGAAGTATCACACTAATGGGGATATTATGAAATGATTCCCTATATTGCTTACTATTTTTTTGCTTTATTAGGGGTAATAGCCTATTTTGAAATAAAAAAACGCTATGCTGCAAATTATCATCACTCAAAACGATTAATTCTGGCAAGACGGCTCTTAATCATTTCTGATTATATTATTGCAGCCTATGGTATTTACTTAGCCTCAGAATTAAAAGGAGATACATTATTCAATTGGAGTATACTCGTTTCAGCTGTGATCATTTTATTATTTTATTTAAAAATGATATGGGCATTAGAGTCTTTAGGGCGGCGTTAATATAAGGTAGAGCCCTAGTCTCTACCCACATTATACCCTCCCTAAACACTCAATGGAGCTTCATTTGCCAATATACTCATACATCTTTTCTGTCATCACCCACAGCGCCTTATTCAATTTGATATCGCCATCAATGCCATTCACTGAACGAGTGCGAGCACGCTTACCTTTAGCGTTCCGACCAGTCAATCCCCCTTTGATTAAATTCTCCTGTAAACGTTGATACACCGTCCAGAGGTCATCTTTCTTATCTTCCCAGCGACGAGTCTGTAATACTTGTTCTTCGGTAATAGGTTGATGTTCCTCACCAAAGCGATACGTCAAAGCTGCTTGTGCCAAGGCTTGTTGTGCTGGTGGCGGTAACAATAGTGATTGCATTTGTTCACGCTTTTCAGCAACAGAATCAAACGTTTCTAAAACTTCATAAGCCCCTTCAATTACCTTCTCAATGACATCACCTTTATGGGGTACACGCACTTCACCAAAGGTATCTCCGCAAACTAAACCGTTGGAGCATACAGCTCTAAAAAGTCCCGGTAACATCTGATAACTACTTGAGCCGTCATGGCTATTGAGCAAAATAATTTCAGGAACTTGTATTCCCGTGATTTGGTCATGTCGTCTAAGTCGTAGCATGTGTTTAGTATGCTCTCGACGACTAGCATCACGTACACGAGTCTGACAGGCAAAGAACGGATAGAAACCTTCTTTTTGTAAACTATCGAGTAAGGTAATGGTTGGAATATAAGTGTAGCGGTCACTTCTGGATTCATGTTTCTCTTCAGAGAAAACACTGGGTACAGTACGGAACAATTCTTCGGCAGTTAACGGGCGGTCACGACGAATGCTATTCGCCGTACCAAAGCGGGAAGCTAAACGAGTCATAATTAATTTCCTTGAAAATAAATAAGATAGGTAAAACTGAAAAATGAATTAAGAGGGAGTTAATCGATAAGATGAAAAATAGCTGAACTTTCAGGATGTTGAATGGCGTAATCACGAAGCTGATAGAAACGCTCGACTAGCAATTCACTTTCTGTTCTAAATGACCACTGGCTATACAGCATCAAGCAGACAGCGACACCAGCCGCTTCAGGGCTCAGTTGTGCTTCATTGCCATTGTGCATATTGAATAGTGTGAGTTTTTCAGGGGCTAAATCTGGGTAAATAAATGCACCGCCGTTGAGTAATGTGCAGTATTCCCAATAGCCGCCTGTGTACTCATCACAGAACTGGCCCATGATAGTGAAAATCACTACTTCAAACGTGGCGGAGCCTTTAACGGTGCCAAAGTGGGTTTGCCAGAAATTCGGTCTAGCTGAAAGCGGCACGACATTAGCTTGCATAAGCGTGTTTGGTTGTAAGACTGAATAAGGGGAGGACATGTGATATCTCTATGTAATAATTGAATAATAAATAGGCTTAGGGGTATAACTAAGAATAGAATTGCGTTTGGTAGATGACGTGAGGCAATGAGTTTTACATTAGATGTCAGAGAGGGGGCACTGATAAACAAAATAAGGTAGCCTGCTATGTTGAGCAGGCCATAAAAGATTAAGTTAAAAATAAGAATGATTATTTGAAATTAAATGTCCATGCACCTTGATTTGTATCAACAGCCACTTCGAGCACATTACAGGGTGTTCCCGCTCGTTTCCCTGTGAAAATACGTTCATAAGTGCTGCCAAAATTCAGCCTAATTGACTTCCAAGGAAGATACTCTGCATCTTTACAGTTGCCTCGATTAACGATGCTTTTTTTGATAACCACACTATCGACATTGGAAGTAATATACACTTTACTGTATGTACGCCCTGCATTACTGGGGCCTGATTTGAGTTGAATCGGTGCTTGTTCAGCATAGACGGAAAAAGCACTGACCCCTAATAAGAGCGCACAAAGTAGTCTAATGATTGATGGCAAGGTCCCACCTAGAACTATCATGATTTACTTTCTATTTCATTCAAAATTTAAATAGTGCCGTTATCCCATGAGAAACATTAATCACTGAGGATAACCATTATGAAAAGTGCAATTAATTTTAATCACAAACCAGACTATTTATTACAACATGATTTATTTAATCATCAAGATGATCTATTTGAGTATTATTCAAAACTCCTCATGTTGCGTATCGATTTTGCTTATCGTAAAGACAGTGAATCATTTAAATATGCCGATATTTATCAAATCACGGCTGATATGATATCGCTGATTGAAAAGATAAAAGATATTTCTAGCATTGTAGGTTTTGCATGGGTATTAGAATATGGAGAGCAACATCGTTTGCATATTCACGCAGCATTTTACATTAATGGTCAACGTCATCAGAAGGTATGGAGTTTCTGGGAAGATATTCGCGATATATGGGATGAAGTTACTGAAGGTGAAGGTTATGCACACCACTGTGAACCAAAACCATATTATCGAGTTCGTGGTGAGCGTGTTATTAAACATTCCGATGAGAAGAAGCGCAGCGGTATGAAATATATATTAAGTTATTTAGGCAAAGACAGTCAGCGTACAGAACGCCGTATTTATCAGCTCAGCGATATTCCGACTGCAAAACAAATTGGAAGAAAACGAAATAAAAAATAGGTGAGTGAAAACTGGCATCATAATTTCATCCCCCCCTAACTCAGGGGGGAATTCTTCATACATGGGCAACAGTCATTAAGCTCGACCTAATCTTTCATGCTGAGTCAAAAATAACGCCAGTCAGTTATTGTTTGAAGGATTCCCGCAACTCCCATTATCCCTTTTCGAATCCTTCTCCTTTTCAATTATCGGAGAAACAAACAATGACTATTCAAACAACTGGCACCCCACTACTGAACGACCAATTCATTGACATGAAATTTATCACTAAACTAACGGGGTTAACGGATAAGTGGTTTTATAAGCTGATCCAAGATGGTGAGTTTCCTAAGCCTATCAAACTAGGGCGTAGCTCACGTTGGTTAAAGAGCGAAGTTGAAAATTGGTTACAAGCACGTATTGCTGAATCTAGAGCTTAATCATTACACTACCCTATCTTTCTGCATCAAAAGTGTGAATATTTAAACCATATCGTAAATTCAACAATGAAAACGTATCATGCTGCCATTAGGGATTGTATTCCCATTATCTATACTGGCTGAATGACTTTACGAATTTGTAGCTTGTCAGACCGATATACCATCTTGTAATAAAAAACATCTACCAACTGAAGAGTCATAATCATAGTATCACTAATCACACTCTGTTAGTTATAACCTAACTCCCTCCTATATTCTGTGTATAATTAAGCACTAAACCCAATTTCGTTGAGAGAGCGGCTATGGCTGGTATGAATAAATCTCATCTGACTGAAACAGACACCATTACAAAATATATCCTCCCAGCAGTTAAAGATGCAGGTTGGAACCTGATGTCGCAGATCCGCCAAGAGGTCAAACTTCGTGATGGTAAAGTGGTGGTCCGTGGTAAGTTAGCAGCACGGTTGACAGTGAAATCAGCCGACATAGTGCTCTACCATAAGCCAGGGTTGCCCCTTGCCGTCATAGAAGCGAAAGCGAATAAACACGAAATGGGGAAAGGGATGCAGCAAGGGCTAGATTACGCACGCCTACTCGACGTCCCTTTTATTTTTGCTTCTAATGGCGATGGTTTTATCTTCCATGACAAGACCAACCCTGTACAACTTGAATCCGAAATCGCTCTTGAAGATTTTCCAACACCAGAACAGCTTTGGGATAAATACTGTACTTGGAAAGGTTTTACTGCCGAGCAGCTACCTATAATTAGTCAAGATTACTACGATGATAGTAGCGGGAAGTCCCCTCGTTATTATCAACTACAAGCCATTAATAAAACCGTAGAAGCCGTTTCAGCTGGACAAAAACGTGTATTACTCGTGATGGCTACGGGGACTGGCAAAACCTATACCGCATTTCAAATTATCTGGCGTCTATGGAAAGCAAAAAATAAAAAACGCATACTTTTTCTTGCCGACCGCAATATCCTTGTCGATCAAACTAAAAATAATGACTTCCAACCTTTTGGCAGTGCAATGGCAAAAGTGACAGGTAGAACAATTGACCCAGCCTATGAAATTCAATTGGCACTCTACCAGGCAATTACTGGCCCAGAAGAGCACCAAAAAGCTTTTAAACAAGTTGCTCCCGATTTCTTTGACCTGATTGTTATCGACGAGTGCCACCGAGGTAGCGCCTCGGAAAACAGCGCATGGCGAGAAATTCTTGAATACTTCAGCAGTGCGACCCAAATTGGCTTGACCGCAACACCAAAAGAAACCGATGACGTTTCTAGCACTGATTACTTTGGCGACCCCGTTTATACTTATTCACTTAAAGAAGGTATCGAAGACGGCTTCCTGGCACCTTATAAGGTGGTACGAGTCGATATCGATGTCGACTTACAAGGTTGGCGTCCCACAAAAGGCCAAGTTGATAAACAAGGCCAGCTAATTGATGACCGAATTTATAACCAAAAAGACTTTGACCGCACTATGGTGATTGATGAGCGTACCCAACTGGTGGCTCAAACCATTACTGATTACCTAAGACGCACCAATCCAATGGATAAAACCATCGTTTTTTGTAACGATATTGACCACGCTGAACGTATGCGCCGTGCATTGGTAAACCTAAATCCAGAGCAAGTGCGAAAGAATGAAAAATACGTGATGAAAATCACTGGCGATGACGACATCGGTAAGGCACAACTCGATAATTTCATCAACCCGAAAAAACCTTACCCAGTGATAGCGACTACCTCAGAATTGATGAGTACAGGTGTAGATGCGCAAACATGCAAACTGGTTGTGCTAGACCAAAACATTCAATCCATGACCAAATTCAAGCAGATCATCGGGCGTGGAACACGTATTAACGAGAAGTTCGATAAACTTTGGTTCACCATTCTCGATTTCAAAAAAGCCACCGAACTGTTTGCAGATGAGCGCTTTGATGGCGTACCTGAAAAAGTGATCCGCACAACACCTAACGATATTTCCGATCCCGAGTCTGATTTCAATGATGTATTAGAAGATGAGGCTTCAGGAAACGAAGCGTTAGATCACGATGTATTTACTGGTGCAGAAGAACCTTCCGCTCACTATGGTACCACATCAGAAAGTGACAGCGGTGCTTTTGAAGAAAGCGACGAAAACAGAATTCGTAAATATCATGTCAACGGAGTTACCGTAAAAGTACTGGCAAAACGTGTCCAATATTACGATGCCGATGGTAAATTAGTCACCGAATCCTTTCAGGACTACACCCGTAAAACGCTACTCAAAGATAAAGACTTTGCCTCTCTTGATAACTTCATTCGAAAATGGCACTCTGCTGAACGCAAACAGGTTATTATTGATGAGCTCCAGCAACTCGGCGTGCTTTGGGAAGTGTTAGCAGAAGAAGTGGGCAAAGATCTTGACCCATTCGATCTCCTTTGCCACGTGGTTTATGGTCAACCGCCCCTGACGCGTAAAGAACGGGCTGACAACGTGCGTAAACGTAACTACTTCACCAAATATTCAGAATCTGCACAACATGTACTCAATACCTTGCTGGATAAATACGCAGATGAAGGCGTTCAGGAAATTGAAGACATTCAGGTACTAAAACTGAAACCGTTCGACAGCCTAGGCCGTCCGCTAGAAATCATCAAAAGTAGCTTTGGTAATAAACAAGCTTACGAGCAAGCGGTCAATGAACTGGAAGACCAAATTTATCAGTTACCACCTCGTCAGGCCTAATAACCCATATTATTTTACCACCGTGAGTCATCAACTCTCGGTGGTTTCATTTTTACCAATGGAATACAAACATGTCGATTAGCTCAGTAATTAAATCCTTACAAGACATCATGCGCAAAGATGCAGGTGTAGACGGTGATGCTCAACGCCTTGGGCAACTGTCCTGGCTATTATTTCTGAAAATATTTGATACTCAGGAAGAAGAGCTTGAACTCGAGCAAGACGATTACCAACTCCCCATTAATGCGCGTTACTTATGGCGTACTTGGGCAGCAAACAACGAGGGAATTACTGGGGATGAACTGCTCGAATTCGTCAATGACGATTTATTCCCTGCTTTGAAAAATCTCGCAGCGCCTATTGATAAAAATCCGCGGGGTTTTGTGGTAAAACAAGCGTTTAGCGATGCCTATAACTACATGAAAAATGGTACGCTTCTACGCCAAGTCATCAATAAACTGAATGAAATCGACTTCAGCAGCAGCCAGGAACGTCATCTGTTTGGTGATATCTACGAGCAGATCTTGCGCGACCTGCAAAGCGCCGGTAATGCGGGCGAGTTCTATACCCCGCGTGCGGTGACGCGTTTTATGGTCAACCGCATCGATCCAAAGCTTGGCGAGTCGATTATGGACCCGGCATGTGGTACCGGCGGCTTCCTTGCCTGCGCGTTCGACCATGTGAAACAACATTACGTTAACACCACTGAAGATCATAAAACGCTACAACAACAGATCTTTGGTGTAGAAAAAAAACAGCTCCCACATTTGCTGTGCACCACTAATATGCTATTGCATGGTATTGAAGTTCCAGTACAAATTCGTCATGACAACACATTGAACAAGCCACTATCCGCTTGGGATGAACAACTCGACGTCATTATCACCAACCCACCGTTTGGTGGCACTGAAGAAGATGGGATCGAGAAAAATTTTCCAGCGGAAATGCAGACTCGAGAAACCGCTGACTTGTTCCTGCAATTGATCATTGAAGTGCTTGCGGATAAAGGCCGTGCAGCCGTCGTTCTGCCGGATGGCACACTGTTTGGTGAAGGCGTCAAAACCAAAATCAAAAAACTACTGACCGAAGAGTGTAACCTACACACCATCGTGCGTTTACCAAATGGCGTGTTTAACCCATATACCGGAATCAAAACCAATATTCTGTTCTTCACCAAAGGCCAGCCAACCCAAGAAGTTTGGTTCTACGAACACCCCTATCCTGAGGGAGTTAAAAACTACAGCAAAACCAAACCGATGAAGTTTGAAGAGTTCCAGAGTGAAATCAACTGGTGGGGTAATGAAGCCGATGGTTTTGCCAGCCGGGAAGAGAACAAGCAGGCATGGAAAGTCGGCATCGACGAGATTATCGCCCGTAACTTTAACCTTGATATCAAAAACCCATATCAAGGCGAAACTATCAGCCACGATCCCGACGAATTACTGGCGCAATACCAAACACAACAAGCTGAAATTAGTGAATTACGTCATCAATTACGCGATATTCTTGGTGCGGCATTAGCTGGCAATAAGGAAACAAACTGATGACCGTTGAGAAGCTAATTACCGACCATATCGATGTTTGGTCTTCCGCGCTGCAAACTCGCTCCACCGCAGGGCGTGGCAGCAACGGTAAAATTGATCTTTATGGTATTAAGAAATTGCGCGAGCTGATTTTAGAACTGGCAGTTCGTGGAAAATTAGTACCGCAAGACCCAAACGATGAGCCTGCATCTGAGCTGTTAAAACGTATTGCAGCTGAGAAAGCGGAGCTGGTGAAGCAGGGAAAAATAAAAAAACAAAAACCACTGCCAGAAATTAGTGACGATGAGAAACCGTTTGAATTGCCAGAAGGGTGGGAGTGGGTGAGATTTGGAGACATATCAGAAATAGAGCGAGGCGGATCTCCTAGACCAATTAAAGATTATTTGACCACTGAGAAAGATGGTCTTAACTGGATAAAAATTGGAGATACCGATATTGGCGGTAAATATATTTCTTCGGCTAATGAAAAAATTAAGCCTTCAGGTCTACACAAAACACGTATGGTATATCCTGGTGATTTCCTTCTTACGAACTCAATGAGCTTTGGGCGGCCTTATATAACTCTTATTGAAGGTTGTATACATGACGGTTGGCTAAGAATCTCCCCTCCATCTTTGCTAGATAAAAATTTTCTTTACCAATTACTGTCTTCACCATTTATTATAAAAGCATTTAAAGAAAAAGCATCAGGTGCAGTTGTATTGAACCTTAATGCAGATAAAGTACGTGAAACTTTTATTCTTATTCCTCCATTTGATGAGCAACAACGAATTGTTGAAAAAGCTAATGAGCTCATGATTCTCTGCGATCAACTAGAACAACAATCGCTAACCAGCCTTGATGCCCATCAACAGCTCGTTGAAGCCCTGCTAGCAACGCTTACAGATAGCCAAAACGCAAAAGAACTCTCTGAAAACTGGTCGCGAATTAGCCAGCATTTCGACACACTATTTACCACCGAGGCGAGCATCGATACGTTAAAGCAAACCATTTTGCAATTAGCCGTCATGGGTAAACTGGTGCCACAAGATCCTAACGATGAACCAGCTTCTGAACTGCTAAAACGTATTGAACAAGAAAAAGTACAGATGGTGAAAAACGGTAAAATTAAAAAACAAAAACCATTGCCGCCGATTAGTGATGAGGAAAAACCATTTGAGTTGCCACTGGGATGGGAGTGGTGTCGCTTAGGGGATCTAGCTCATAATTCAGAAGCTGGCTGGAGCCCTCAATGCGAGGCTTCACCAAGAGTTGATGATAATTGGGGAGTATTGAAAATTAGTTCCGTCACATGGAGTGAATTTAATCCTAATGAAAATAAAGCACTTCCAAAACATTTAGAACCTAAAATAGAATATGAAGTGAAGGCAAGGGATTTTTTAATTTCAAGAGCAAATACTGCCGACCTTGTGGCTCGCTCTGTCGTAGTTCCTGATTCTCCACCGAAACATTTAATGCTTAGTGATAAAATCATTAGGTTTCAATTCTCTAAATTAGTCGATGCGAACTATATTAATTTAGTCAATAACTCTAAGTATTCTCGAACTTATTACTCTGAGGTTGCTGGTGGAACGAGCTCTTCAATGAAAAACGTATCAAGAATACAAGTATCTTCCTTACTGGTTGCCTTACCTTCTTATAGCGAACAATTAAATATAGTTGAGAAAGTGCGCGATTTGACATTGCTATGTGAACACCTCAAATCCCGACTGCAATCCGCTCAACAAACCCAGCTCCACCTTGCGGATGCTCTCACAGAAGCTGCATTAAACTAAGGAACAGACGATGTCGATCAATCATGCTATCTGGCGTGTTGGTGATAATCCCCAACCGCTAATAACTAGCAAACTTGCCAGCGAACAACTACTGGAAAAAATGATTTTAAACGACCCAGCTATTCTCTCTGACCAATGGATGATTATTGGGCATCAAGAAAATACTCTCGATAAAGGTCGTATCGACCTACTGGCAATTGCTCCAGATGCATCTCTGATCCTAATTGAGCTTAAACGTGACCGTACACCGCGTGAGGTAGTCGCACAAGCACTGGATTATGCCTCTTGGGTTGATGACCTCAGTGCTGATCGTCTGTCGCAGATTTACGAAAAATTCTCTAATGGAGGAAACCTAGGTGATGCATTCAAACAACGTTTCAATGTTGAGCTAGAAGAAGAATCACTTAACCAGTCCCATCAAATTATTATCGTCGCAGCAGAAATCGACCCGTCTACTGAACGTATCGTGGACTATCTAAGCAAAAATGGTATTTCGATCAACGTTCTGTTTTTTAAAGTATTCCAACACGGCGATGAACAATTTCTAAGTCGTGTTTGGCTTATTGACCCAAGCGAAACACAAACCAATGCGGCACTGGCAACCACTGGCTCAAATGCGAATACCAAGGAACCTTGGAACGGTGAGTTTTATGTCTCTTTTGGAGGCCGAATTTGGGAAGAGGCACGCCGTTACGGATTTATCAGCGCAGGTGGTGGAAGCTGGTATAGTCAGACACTAAAACAGCTTCAACCAGGTGATCGTGTGTGGGTCAAAATTCCAGCGACAGGTTATGTTGGTGTTGGCATTGTACAAAGCACCGTTGAACCTGCTAGTAGCTTTACCATCAACACTGATGATGGTGAAAAACTGGCAATGGATGTACTCAAATACAGCGAGCTTTATCAACAGAATGCAAATGACCCTGATAAATCTGAGTATTTTGTTCCTGTAAAGTGGCTAGAAACCCGTGATGAACAAGAGGCAGTTAGTGAAGTCGGATTCTTTGGTAATCAAAATACGGTCTGCAAACCCACAACACCGAAATGGCGTCACACAGTCGAAAAATTAAAGCGCTATTTTACAAACTGGGATGCGAAATAGTTATTTCCGATGGTGCTTTTGCGGGATATATAAAATACTAGTACTTGATAGGCGTTTTAACTAGGCTTTCAGACATTCTAGCCGTCAACTACTCTCAAGCGAAATTACATTACCTAAGGCTGAAAAGAACTAAAAGAGGCAATTCATGTATAAAGTCGATAAGCAGGAAAATACCCTACACTCTTTACAAGAAGTGTCTTTCAGTAGCTTAGGTTTCCGTGAACGTGAACATCTACAAGAATGGTTAGCTAAAAATCCGCAAGCATTAACTAAAAAAGAAGAAGTTAACGATGAACTGTTAATTATACAAAAAGAATTTGCTGGATTTGATGAAACTAAAGAGCGTCTAGATCTACTTGCATTAGATAAAGATGGTAATTTGGTGATTATTGAAAATAAGCTTGATGATTCAGGCCGTGATGTGGTTTGGCAATCACTAAAATATGCGGGGTATTGTGCTAATTTACGTCAAGAAAGTATCATTGATATATTTCAGCGCTATCTCAACCAGTATGAACCAAATGAAACGCGCTCAGCATCTGAAATCATTATTGAATTTATTGGCCGTGAAGTTGTACTTAACCGCAAAGGTACACAACGCGTCATCATGGTAGCTGCTCATTTTCGCAAAGAAGTGACCAATACAGCATTATGGCTGATGCAGTTTAATATTCGTATCCAATGTTTTAAAGTCACTCCTTATTGCTTTGGTAACGACGTGTTTATCGATATTCGACAAGTTATCCCAACGCCTGAAGCCGAATCGTTCATGATCGGCATGGCACAAAAAGAAGCAGAAGAACAATCATCAGGTAATGACCTTCAGCAGCGCCACTATTTACGACGTGAGTTTTGGACACAAGCACTAGAAGAGTTTCGTCGCAGTCGCTGCGATCTTTTTAATAATCGTTCACCATCAACAGATCATTGGTTAGCTGCGGGTTCTGGTCTCAGTGGAGTACCATATGAGCTGATTTTTTCGCAAAAAGATGCCCGAGTACAACTCAATCTTTCTCGAGCAGATGCCCAAGAAAACACATGGTTGTTTGAACATTTACTCGAAAAAAAATTACAAATTGAGCATACTTTTGGTCATAAATTAGAATGGAGACCATTACCAGAGCGAAAAAGTTGCCAAATAGTATTCCTTCAATCTTTTGATGGCATGGATAAAGAACAATGGCCAACCATCATAAATTGGATGATTGAAAATATGTCCAAATTAGAACTTGCTTTAAGACAGCCTCTTGCAGAACTTTCTATTGAGCTTAAACAGAGTGGCCTAATCACAGAGGGTGAAGAAGAGTAAATTTTAAATGAAAAGGTTTTAGACAAATTAGGTTCTATTAATTTTTGGAGTAAAACTGGGGAATTTCACATGCCCCTAGTATAGACTATAATGGTGAAAAGGCAGTATGTTCATCTTTATAAGATTTGTTTGCCCAGTGGAGTAAACACTCGAATAACTTTTGTAACTAAAACGGTTGTACTTACAACACAAGTATTTGATGAATTTAGTTGTGGGGTAATTTTGCATCGTTGATAACGCAATCCTGTGATGTTATTGAGGTAAGAATATCACCTCTAGTCAGGTGGCCAAATTAACTATGCCACTTCAGTAGTACAATTTCTATGACTTTTCGGTCACCCTCTCCAAACTATATTTTATTATCTTGATAATCTAGACGTTCAAAGCCAAAAGTCTTCTGCAATTTTATACATTAAATACTCATAGATTTAATCTTAAACCTGATGGGTGTTCCTTCATTATTTTTCAATTAATACAGTTTGTTACATAAAAACAGAGATTTGGTTCAGCAGGTATATTTAAACAAGTCCCTTCTAAGTATGAGAAAAACGATACCACACCGTAATGCGCTAGAAAAATGAACCTGTCAGAATCAAGATTAGTGTTCAGAAATGAACTAGCCTAGAACTAATTATAATGACTAATTAATGATCTTCTGTAAATAACTCATAAATTAACATATAAAATTCAGCTAAAAATATTAGTTTTTATGGTTTATATATTTAGAAATTATTTAAACAAATACTCAAACCTTAATAATTAAGTAATTAGAACCAGCCAGCATTCAATCCCCTAAATAAAGACTCTCTGGTTTGCTTGATAACAATCAAATTTTCATTTAAATAACCGTCATATCAACTTAGAAAAAAATCTATTTTCCATTATATTTCATAAGATTTTTATAATCAAATTATTCCATTAAAAAATAAGTTTTAATCAAAATTAAAAACTAAAAAGCAACTTATATTTATTTTTTCATTGAAAAATTGAAGGGCAATCACTTTATTTAGGTAAAAAAAATGCCATAATTTTTATTAATTTAAGCAGAAAATCATAGGAACAAAAATGGATTCAGAAAAAAAGATGAATAATATCCCTGAAGTAAAGTTGTTATTCAAAAAACGAAGTATTAAAGATCTAGCTGACTATATAAGGATTAAATCTGGAACATCTCCCAATTATGCTATATTTCTTGGTGCTGGAGCATCGGTAACCTCCGGAATAAAAACTGGTTTTGAATTAGTTCAAGAATGGCGAAAGGAAATTTTTGATAGACTCAGTCCAAATCCTTACACTGACCCTGATTCAGCGGCAGAATGGTTAGCTGAAAATCATCCTGATTGGTATGATAAAAATAATGAATATTCTTCATTATTTGAAAAAAAATTTGATCTACCTTCACAGCGTAGAAGATTTGTTGAACTTCAAGTAGATAAAAAACTACCTTCTATAGGTTATGCATATTTAGTTGAATTATTTGAATCAAAATTTTTTGATACCGTTTTTACAACTAATTTTGATGATTTAATTAATGAAGCTTTCTATCAATTTTCTTCCGATAGACCCTTATTATGCGCACATGATTCATCTATAAAAGGCATTTCTATAGCATCATCTCGACCAAAAATAATAAAATTACATGGAGATTATCTTTTTGATAGTATCAAAAGCTCACTAAAAGAGACTGAATCGCTAGAAAATAATACCAAAGAAAAGTTAGTAGAGTTCTCCAAAGAATATGGATTAATATTTGTAGGCTATGCAGGAAATGATAATTCTATCATTGAGGTATTGAAATATTTATTAAAACAACCTGATTACTTAAAAAACGGGATATATTGGTGTAAAAGAAAAGGAGATAAAATTACACCTGAATTATTTAAACTCTTAAATCAGGAAAAAGTTTATTGGGTTGAAATTGATGGCTTTGATGAGTTAATGGCAGAGCTGGTTCATGAGCTCGGAAGTCAATTATCCCTGGGTGAAACTCTTAAATCAACGAAAAGAGAAAAAATGATACAAAATTTCATCACAGATAATCATGGTTTAACAAAAAACAAATTTATAAGTAAAGATTTAATAAAATTAAAAAAATACACATACACTCAAGACATATCTTCATTAATAAATGAACTATCTGAAAGTGATAATGATGAGCAAAAAATACCTGAAGAGGATTTCAAAAATTTACTATTCATTGATAACTTGATCAGAGAAAAAAATTTCTCTCTTGCAGAGGAAAAATTAAAAGACTTTATATCTGATAGTAACAATCATAACATAAAGTCAAAATATCTTCAGAGAATAATTAGTTTAAAAATTAACAATGAAGATATAAAGTCTGCTTTAGAATATAGTGATAAACTAATAGAGTTAGACGAATTTAATTTAAACAATGCATTATCCAGAACTAATATACTTCCTAAGTTAACTGAAAAAATACAATACTTAAAAGATTTGAAATTAAAATTCAATCATAGCATCAATGTAAAAAATAATTTATGCAGGATAGCCTTACGATATTTGGAATATAATAAAGAAAGCATTTTTAGCTTTAAGGAGATATATGACCTAATAGAAGAAAGTCTATATCAAGATAATAGCCTTCAAAACTCCGCATGGAGAATAAAATTCGACACAATTTTAGACGAGTATTCTGATTGTATAGATAAAAAAGAAAGAAGAGAAAAACTATACGCTTTGCTAAATAAAATTAAAGATATAAACCCGACACATGACACATATTTAAATATATTTTCATCTTGTTCTATATTAGAAAAAGAAAAATCAAAAATATTTGATTGCATTAGTCACCTAGAAAATGTATATAATTCTTCATCAAAAAATAAGAAAAAAAACATATTAAAATACTTAACTAAACTTCACTCATGTTTATTGACACTAGATGATGGAGAGAAAGAAAAAACTATTATTAATGAATTTATTAACAAATATTCAGAAGATGAAAACATTTCCAACATCGCTCCATTTAAATTATTTATAGCAAAATATGAAATAGGGCAAAATAAAGATATAGCCAAGGGAATTGAGTTAGCAAAAGAAGCAATCGATAGTCCTTGGAGAAATGAAAACATTCATGAAATTTTATCAATCTTACTAATTGATAAAAATAACATACAAATATCAGAAGAGTTCCTAGACAATATATCTAAAGATATTCCAGAAACATCCTATTTAGAAAGTAAAGTAGAAATATTAAATAGTAAAAATGAATTTAGTAAATCACTTAAGATTTTAGAAAAAATGTTTCATAAACAATATAATTTTAGTCGTTATATTTCTTCAAAAGTTTATACACTATTAATGGATGAAAACTATAACGAAGTCATTACTATTGTTAATGAAAACTTAGATAAGTTAAGAGATTACCAAGAAAAAGATATCCTTATAATTAACAGGGAATTAGCAAAATCAAAAATAGGAATAGACATATCGAAACATGAACTACATTCTATTATTTCTCACAACCAATCTAAAGGTGATGTAGCTATGTGTGCATTCTTCATTCTAGGAGACGAATTGAATGGTAACAGACAGCTTAAAAATGCTATAGAAAAGGATTATATGAATTATTTTAATTTTTTAAAATGGCCTGCAATACCTAAGAAATTTTTATCGATATATAGTAGTCAAGATAGTAAAGTAGCTTAACCTTGTATGGGTATTTTGGTAACTGCTAAAATATCCTTACAACCACATTATTTCACTACATCTATTCATGGGTTTAAACTAGAATTGTTTTAATTAATATATAAAAATAATCTTATAACCGCTTAATCATCAAAATATTCATAAAAGGAGCCATCATAATCTCTGATATTAATTCATAAAATTTAAGCAAAGAACTAATAATAAAGAAATCATCACTTCTTTAGATAAAGGTAGCGAAGCACAGTTCCTTATTTATTAATCATATCTGAAATAGAATCAACAAAATTTCCTTATCTTAGCCCCTTAGATAAACAAGCTTTTTGACTGCTTAAGGTTAAATATTAATACTGAAATGCATAGCGTAATTGACAAAAAATCTAAGGAAAAATTCACATTTGGCCTCCTTGATTTGAATGAAAGATTCCATATAGAAAATCATATTTATATTTCGACAAATACAATGTAACTAGTTGAGATGAATTTATTTTTCTTTAATCTTACAAAATCACTCTATCGAATAATATGTGATTATTGCGCTTAATACTGACATATAATCTGAATACATCTCAAAGATATTATTACGGCTAACTGTAAGAGCGACTTCAAGCTCAAAGTAGACTGTTAGATTTTTAATTATTGACCTTAGTCAAAATATAGTTTGGCCTACTACAACTATATTCTAAAAAAGCTATCTGTATATGGTTGTATAAAATACAACCATATACGCAACCTTCCAATTATTGCTAATATGCTATCGGCAACTTTTATAATTTAACTATGCAGCTAAGTCCAACATCACTTCCCAAACCCAAACGCCCCTACATGCCCTTCCCTATTCGCATCCAAATAATCCGCCCACCATTGCACCATCAGCCGCCTTTCCTCAATATGCTCCGCCTTATGAATATAAGCAGCTCTCACTGAGTTGCGCTCTTGGTGACTCATTTGCCTTTCTACTGCATCCTTCGACCATAACCCTGACTCAATCAACGAACTACATGCCATTGTTCTGAAACCATGTCCACACACTTCCGTCTTCGTATCATAGCCCATCACACGTAATGCATTGTTAACCGTGTTTTCACTCATTGGTTTTCTAGGATTATGATCGCCGATAAAGATCAGCTCATGGTTACCACTGAATTGATAAATCTGTTTTAAGATCTCAATGGCTTGTCGGCTAAGAGGAACTAAGTGAGGGGTACGCATTTTTGATCCGCGATGGGAATGCTTAACCCCTTCTATCGCTTCGCGTTCAGCGGGGATCGTCCACATGGCATTATCAAAATCGATTTCATCCCAACGGGCGAAACGCAGTTCACTGGAACGAATAAAGACTAATAAGGTGAGTTTGACTGCAAGTTTAGTTAAAGGTCTTCCTTTATAATCATCAATACGTTGTAAGAACTCAGGTAGGCGTTTAAGTTCTAAGGCTGCTCTGTGGACTCGTTTGCCTATGGCGACTGCGCCAGCCATATCTTGCGCTGGGTTATAGTCGATTAAACCGCTTTGTACGGCATAACGCATAATAGCTGTCACACGTTGTTGTAAACGTGCTGCCACCTCAAGACGTCCAGACATCTCCACGGTTTTAATCGGTTCGAGTAGGTCACGAGTTTTCAGTTCGGCAATATTGCGTTTACCAATAGCAGCAAAGATATTGTCCTCAAGACTTTTGAGGACTCGATGACTATGCCCTTCAGACCACTTTTTGTTGGTCGCGTGCCAATCGCGAGCAACTTTCTGGCGGCATCTCTTTTCTCTCTGGCTTCTGCGAGTGAGATTTCAGGATAGATACCCAGCGCTAACATTTTTTGCTTACCGCCAAAGCGATACTGTAAACGCCAATATTTTGAGCCGTTGGTATGTACCATCAAGTGCATACCATCACCATCGGTCAATTTATACGATTTACCCAAAGGCTTGACAGCCCTGACTTTAGCATCAGTAAGATGCCATAATTTATCTCCTTGCGTTGGTACAAACTATTATCGAATCGAGAGATACCAACACATATACCAACAGTAGGTACTTGATGTGGGTTGAACTTAGTATACTTGGGAAGACTGAAAAGTAGGAAAAAGCCTTGTAAAACTGGAATTTCAGACATAAAAAAAGACGCCTTAGCGTCTGATTTTTGGTGCCGAAGGCCGGACTCGAACCGGCACACCCGAAGGCGGTTGATTTTGAATCAACTGCGTCTACCAATTCCGCCACTCCGGCACTGAAGTGATGTGTTTCTTGGAAAACGCTGCCATTATACTTGCCTTGTGTCCACTGGCAACACTTATTCGTGCTGGAGGTGATTGTTCGATTAAAAATAAAGCATATTGAACAATAATATTGGGATCGAGTAGGAAAGCTTCTTTTGTTTATATATTGATTAATGAGTATGTTAGTTTTTTGCTAATTATTTTTATCGTATCCATGCTTGGGTGGCTAGCGATAGACTATTATTTTTGTTAGTTTAACCGCAATCTAATGCAATGTTGAAAGGCTTTATCATGGGTTTTGTTGGGTGGATAGCGACAGGGGTCGTTATTGGCATCTTAATTGGTGCAATAATGCGAATTTTCGCTAAGAAAAAATAAGATTGGCTGAAAAGCCACTTGCAAACAATCATATCGGCTGGCTCCAAACATGAAGAAATCATTTCTAAAAATCCTGTCTGTATCCGCGTTGTCCCTTGCTTTAATGGCATGTTCAACCAAGACAGAGAAAACACCTAAGTTTTTACAAGGTAATGATGTTGAATCCTCAGATTGGCAGGTTTTTGAGGGAGATAGAAGGACTTACGAGCGCGTCGCTAAGATTGTCGATTTATATGCTAATCGTATTTTTAATGAAAGTGATGCACGAGGTATGGCGATTATCGTGATTGATAATAACCAAACGCTATCCCGTTATTATGGGGAAACCGCTCCGGGTAATGGAAAAAAACCCGGCCCAAATTCATTAATTCGTATCGCATCAGTGACCAAATTAATGACAAGCGAAATACTCATTAAGCTTGAGCAAGACAAAAAGCTGCTGATCACTGATCCATTACAACAGTATGCTTACCAAGGTGTTACTGTGCCTGATAATGCCAGTGGGCAACCTATCCGTCTGTATCACCTTGCTAGCCACACCAGTGGTTTACCCCGTGAACAGCCCGGTGGAAAATGGGGTCGACCTGTGTTTATTTGGCCGACACAAGATAACCGCTGGACATGGCTAAAAACAGGCAAGTTGGATGCGACTCCAGGAACTGAAGCCTCCTATTCCAACCTTGCTTACGATTTACTGGCGGATGCGATGGTAAAAGCGACAGGGCAGCCATATCCGCAATTATTTAGCCACTATGTGACCTCACCTGCGAAGATGACGGACACCACTTATACGCCAAGTAATGCACAATGTGCTCGTTTAATGGAAGGCACGAAACCAAGCCCTTGCCATAATACCCTTGCGGCCGCTGGCAGTGGTGGTGTGTATTCAACGCCAGCGGATATGCAAAAATGGATGCAACAATTTTTATCCACTGACACTAATTTGCGTAAAGCGACCGCAGCACGTGAACAGGGTATTTATTTCCCTCGCGAAAAGCTTTTAGAAATTAAAGGGATGGATGTTGCTGGTCACGCTGACGGGTTAGGTCTAGGTTGGGTTTATATGAAACCGAAAAATGGCATCCCCGGCATTTACCAAAAAACCGGCGGTGGTGGTGGGTTTAATACCTATATGGCGATGATCCCACAGCAAAATATCGGCGTTTTTGTAGTGATGACACGCAAAGATAGCAGTAAATTTAGTAAGTTAACGGTTGGAGTTAATGATTTAGTTGCTTCTCTTTCATCTAACCATGCGTATGGGAAACATTGAAAGGGTACCGTCGACGCTTTACAGGCAATGGCGAGCTATACCCCTACTCTAAAACGTGGATTTACCCGCGTTCTTACATTAATTGCAACAACAGCCTGACCCGTTCAGGCTGTTTTTCCTTTCAGCGCTTTGTGTAATACCTCGCCCAACCTAAACGATATTCTTAAACCCTCTTCGGCTACAAAGACAGGATTTAAGATGAAAGTCGCTTCTTTTTTATTAGCTCACGTACTTCGCCCCAGCCCCACTAAACAAGAAAAAGTCTCCGAATTAGTGCAACAGCTCAGAAAAATCCATAATCACCAAAGTGCTTTTCCTACCCCTAAAAAGCCCGACAATATTGAGATAGACCTAAGCCAGTTAGATTATCCCCCGTTAAAAACAAATAAAATTAAGTTGGAAGACACAAAGGAATATAAGCAACTGGTTAGCGATACACGCCAGCAAGTCTGGAATGAATTTGCAAAAATAGAACGAAAAAATGCCTACACTATTCAGCAATCCTATACTGCCAATGGCGGATTTTTCTCTTATGCGCAGCAATTAGCCAATAGAAGCGGCTCGAACGTTATTGGTGTTAAAGGGGAATATATCAGTGCAACGGAAGGAAATAAGCAGCAATACATCTTATTTCGGCCACAAACTAAATTGCTCGAAATCATCAGCAATTTGGGTAATTATTTTCTGAGTAAGTGGCAATAAACGAAAAAGGCTGTGATACCTGAAGGATCACAGCCTTTTATCAACAATAAAATAATTATTTTCTTTTAACTAACAAGACGATACTGACAATTAAGAACAGTAAACTCGGTAATATAGCAGCAATAATCGGTGGAACTGAATAGACAAGGCTCCAGTTACCAAACCCTTGGTTTAGCACGTAAAATAAGAAGCCGCCAACAATCCCTGATACTACTCGCACTCCCATAGGTACTGTACGTAATGGCCCGAAAATAAAGGAAACTGCCATTAACATCATCACCGCCGCAGATAGCGGAGCTAAGATTTTTTTCCATAAACTCAGCTCATACACCGCCGCCACTTGGCCGCTCTCTTTTAAGTATGAGACGTATTGATACAGCCCACGAATTGATAGCGAGTCCGCATTCAGAGAGACAATTCCCAGTTTTTCGGGGGTCAAGTTGGTTTTCCAATCAACAGTAAGCCGTTGTGAACCTGTGATTTTTTTCTCGCTGCTTAAAATCGATTCATCCACTTGTGATAATACCCACTGCTGATTCGCTGTATCGTATTCACCACTTGAAGCAAACATAACCGATTTTAATTTTTGTTGTTCATCAAAGCGATAGATAGAAACGTCTTGGATAGATGTTGAGTTATTGATACGCTGAATATGAATGAAATCACGACCATCTTTCGCCCACATCCCTTCGTCAGTCACCACTAATGAATTACCAACAATTTTTTCTGCGCGATAATTTCGAGCCCACTGTTCACCCGCAGGCGCGACCCACTCACCGATAAACATCGCCACAATCACCAATGGGATTGCGGTTTTCATCACGGACAGGGCGATTTGCAAACGCGTAAAACCAGAGGCTTGCATCACCACCAGTTCACTCCGCGAAGCCAGTGCACCTAGCCCCATTAAGGCACCTAACAATGCCGCCATCGGAAAGAAAATATCGATATCTTTTGGTACGGTCAGTAAGGTGAAAACGCCTGCACTGAGTGCGGTGTAATCACCATCACCCACTTTGCGAAGCTGCTCGACAAATTTAATGATCCCAGACAGCGAAACCAATAAAAATAGCGTCACCAAAATGGAATTTAGGATGGTTCGCCCGATATATCTATCTAAAACTCCAAACATCAAGCAGCCCCTTTACTCAGTTTAAGACGCATACGGCGCATTGGGACAGTGTTCCACGCGTTGAGGATCACCGCCAAGACCAAGTAGCCTAAATTCACCGCCCACATGGTATAACGCGGGTCAAGATCGCCTTTATCAGCACTATTACGCAACGTACTTTGCAGTAAGAAGAAAATGAGATACAGCAACATTGCAGGCAACATACTGAGCACGCGCCCTTGACGCGGGTTCACTTCACTTAATGGCACGACCATCAAGGCCATAACCACCACAGAGAACACTATCGTTAAACGCCAGTGAAACTCCGCATTCACCTCTGGGGTATTTTCATCCCACAGTTGCAGCATGTTCTTTTGCTCAACACGGTCATTGCGGGTTTCACCTGATTGGTGGTCTACAATCGCTTGGTAATTCACAAAATCTGTAATACGGAAATCACGCAATAATGCAGTTCCTTCGTAGCGTGTTCCTTCATTAAGAACAACCACTTGGCGACCATCTGGGTCTTCTTTCATGTAGCCGCTATCTGCGACGACGACAGAAGGACGTTGTTCATTCGCTGCGCGTAATTGGGCAAGGAAAACATTTTTGAAATTACTGCCCTTAACATCACCAATATACAGCACATAGTTGCCATCTTTGGTGGTTTTAAACTGCCCTTCTACCATCGCCGCAAGGCCTGGATTTGCTTTCGCATCTGCCAGCACTTGTTCTTGATATTGCGATGACCACGGCAGCATCCATGTAATATTGGCAATCGCGACCATCGCTGTGATTGCGGCAAGAACTAACGCGGCTTTGACTAACACACTTTTGCCCAAACCACAGGCATGCATCACCGTAATTTCGCTTTCAGTGTAAAGTTTACTGTATGTCATCAATAGCCCAAGAAATAGGCTTAAAGGCAAGATAAGCTGCGCCATTTCGGGCACACCTAACCCCAACAAAGGAAGTACTAAGTTTGAGGGAATATTGCCCTGAACAGCTGCGCCCAGAATGTCTATCGACTTCTGGCTAAAAAAGATTAGCATCAATACAAAAAGTATGGCTAACTGACTTTTCAGGGTTTCCCGTACCAAATATCTAATAATGATCACGCTTATTACGCCTGTGAAAACTTGTCTTTTGGGAAGAAAATGGCTAAGTTCGTTAAATGTCTGCCATTTACTAACATATACTCTGGTTTATTGTATGGCTAGAATGATATAAAAGCATTCTCTATACTGATTGAAATATCAGAACATGCTTAATATTCGTGAAACCAGATATACTTGCCATACTTCACGTTGTTTCGCGGTAAACAGCATACAACGTGAGTTATTTCGCGTATAGATGGTTAGTTTAACATAAAGAGTTTATTCTCTATGAGGTAGATCATGCGAAACGCTAATTTTAGCGGGAGCATCGGCCTTTGTCTTTAAGATTCAGGAGAACGCATGGAGTTTAGTGTAAAAAGTGGTAGCCCGGAGAAACAACGCAGCGCATGTATCGTTGTCGGTGTCTTTGAACCACGCCGTCTGTCCCCAATTGCTGAACAGTTGGACAAAATCAGTGACGGTTATATCAGCGCCCTGCTGCGCCGTGGCGAACTTGAAGGTAAAGTAGGTCAATCCCTGCTACTCCATCATGTGCCTAACGTTCTGTCTGAACGCATTCTACTTATCGGTTGCGGTAAAGAACGCGAATTAGACGAGCGTCAATTTAAACAAATTATTCAGAAGACAATCAGTACGCTGAATGAAACAGGCTCAATGGAAGCAGTGTGCTTCCTAACTGAATTACATGTAAAAGGCCGCAATAACTACTGGAAAGTCCGTCAAGCCGTCGAAACAGCAAAAGAATCGCTGTATGTGTTTGATCAACTGAAAAGTAATAAAACAGAACATCGCCGTCCACTGCGTAAATTGGTGTTTAATGTACCAACACGCCGTGAACTGACCAGCGGTGAGCGTGCAATTTCTCACGGTCTGGCTATCGCCTCGGGTGTTAAAGCCGCTAAAGACTTGAGCAATATGCCGCCAAACATCTGTAATGCGGGTTATTTAGCGTCTCAAGCGCGCCAATTAGCAGACCTTTCAGACAGCAAACTGACCACTCGTGTGATCGGTGAAGAGCAAATGAAAGAGCTGGGTATGAATGCCTATCTGGCGGTGGGTCAAGGTTCACAAAATGAATCGCTGATGTCCATCATGGAATATAAAGGCAACCCAGACCCAGATAGCAAACCAATCGTACTGCTAGGTAAAGGATTAACCTTTGACTCAGGTGGTATTTCAATCAAACCTGCCGATGGCATGGATGAAATGAAATACGATATGTGCGGCGCCGCGTCTGTTTACGGTGTGATGCGCTTTATCACTGAGTTACAACTGCCTATCAACGTGATTGGGGTTCTGGCTGGCTGTGAAAACATGCCGGGTGGCCGTGCTTATCGCCCTGGTGATATTCTTACGACCATGTCAGGCCAAACCGTTGAAGTGTTAAATACCGATGCGGAAGGTCGTTTAGTGCTGTGTGATGCATTGACCTACGTTGAGCGTTTCGACCCTGAATTAGTTATCGATATCGCAACCTTAACAGGTGCGTGTGTGATTGCGTTAGGTAGCCACTATACAGGCTTGATGTCGAACCACAATCCGCTAGCCCATGAGCTGTTAAATGCATCTGAGCAAGCGGGTGACCGTGCATGGCGCTTACCGTTAGCGGATGAGTATTTTGACCAAATCACGCCGAACTTTGCGGATTTAGCGAATACCGGTGGTCGTCCTGCTGGGGCTATCACTGCGGGCTGCTTCCTGTCTCGTTTTGCGACCAAATATAACTGGGCGCACCTTGATATCGCAGGAACAGCATGGCGTTCAGGTGCAGCGAAAGGGGCAACAGGTCGCCCTGTTTCTATGTTAGCGCAGTTCTTATTGAACCGTGCTGGCTTAAATGGTGACGAATAATCCCATTTAGTGACTTAGCAGTACCTCGTTAGTAAAAATATCCCGATGAGCAATAGCGATTCGGGATATTGTTTTTTGGGTTTTCGCTACATGCATAAAGCCATTTTGAGGCAGCTATAAAAAAGTATATAATTCAGCGTAGATATAATCTTGCGCTGACCGCTGAATAAAGCATAGCCAACACCCCTACAAATTTAAGTATGACGGGTATAATGGGTATTATGAAAAAAGGTACATTCTATCAACTTGAACACCCTTCACCATCATCTGAACTTGAAGCCCACGAATGGTTAGCTTGTGAGCTTGCAGCGCAAATGTGGCGTCATGGGAAGCGGGTTTTGATTGCTTGTGAAACACAGCAGCAAGCCGAGAAAATTGATGAAGCCTTGTGGCAACGTGACCCTCATCAATTTGTGCCTCATAATTTGGCGGGTGAAGGCCCTCGTTATGGTGCGCCTATTGAAATTTGTTGGCCTGCAAAACGAGGCAATACGCCGCGTGATATTTTGATTAATTTACAATCGCAGTTCGCAGATTTTGCAACTGCTTTCCATGAAGTGATAGACTTTGTACCTATTGATGAAACTTTAAAACAGTTGGCGCGTGAACGGTATAAAACATACCGTAGCGTCGGCTTCAATTTGACTATGGCGACGCCGCCAACTTACTGAATATAAAGACGATGGAAAAGAAACCTGATAGCCCAATGAACGAGCCTTCGCTCGACAAAACCTATAACCCCGCAGAGATTGAGCAGAACCTGTATGCTCATTGGGAGAAAAGCGGTTATTTTAAACCTAATGGGGATACCACCCAAGACAGTTTCTGTGTCGTCATTCCACCACCGAACGTCACTGGTAGCCTACACATGGGGCACGCTTTCCAGCAAACTATCATGGACACCATGATCCGTTACCAACGTATGCAAGGTAAAAACACCTTATGGCAAACGGGTACTGACCATGCGGGTATCGCAACTCAAATGGTCGTTGAGCGTAAAATCGCTGCGGAAGAAGGCAAAACTCGTTACGATTACGGTCGTGAGCCGTTCATCGATAAAATTTGGCAGTGGAAAGCAGAATCAGGCGGCACTATTTCCCAACAAATGCGCCGTTTAGGTGACTCTGTTGATTGGGATCGTGAACGTTTCACGATGGACGAAGGCTTGTCCAAAGCGGTTAAAGAAGCTTTCGTACGCATGTACAAAGAAAACCTAATTTACCGTGGCAAACGCCTCGTTAACTGGGATCCAAAACTGCATACCGCAATTTCTGACCTTGAAGTTGAAAACCGCGAAATCAAAGGTTCCATGTGGCACCTGCGCTACCCTCTGGCTGACGGCGCAAAAACGGCTGAAGGCAAAGATTATTTAGTGGTTGCAACCACCCGCCCTGAAACCATGTTAGGGGACACCGGTGTTGCCGTTAACCCAGAAGATCCTCGCTATAAAGATTTGATTGGCAAAGAAATCATTCTGCCAATAATCAATCGCCGTATTCCTATCGTCGGTGACGAACACGCGGATATGGAAAAAGGCACAGGTTGTGTAAAAATCACGCCTGCTCATGACTTTAACGACTACGAAGTGGGTAAACGCCATCAGTTAACCATGATTAACATGATGGACTTAGACGGTAACGTCCGTAATGAAGCCGAAGTTTTCGATACTAACGGCCACCCATCTACTGCGTATAGCTGTGAAATTCCTGAAAACTACCGTGGAATGGAGCGCTTTGCTGCGCGTAAAGCCATTGTCGCTGAATTCGATTCACTGGGTTTATTAGTTGAAGTTAAACCTCACGATTTAACCGTACCTTACGGTGACCGTGGTGGCGTAGTTATCGAACCAATGCTGACTGACCAATGGTACGTGCGTACTGCGCCTTTAGCGAAAGACGCTATCAAAGCGGTAGAAGACGGCCGTATCCAGTTTGTTCCACGCCAATATGAAAATATGTATTTCTCTTGGATGCGCGACATTCAAGACTGGTGTATTTCTCGCCAATTGTGGTGGGGTCACCGCATTCCTGCGTGGTATGACGAAAAAGGCAATGTCTACGTCGGTCGTGATGAAGACGAAGTTCGCCGTGAAAACAATTTAGCCGCGGATGTTGCACTGCGCCAAGATGACGACGTACTGGACACTTGGTTCTCATCCGGTCTTTGGACATTCTCAACCCTTGGTTGGCCAGAAAATACCGATGCACTGAAAACTTTCCATCCAACGGATGTATTAGTCAGTGGCTTCGATATTATTTTCTTCTGGATTGCCCGTATGATCATGATGACCATGCATTTCATCAAAGATGAAAACGGCGAGCCACAAGTGCCATTTAAAACTGTCTACATGACAGGTCTTATTCGTGATGAAGAAGGCCAAAAAATGTCTAAATCCAAAGGGAACGTTATCGACCCACTGGATATGATTGACGGGATTTCGTTGGAAGACCTGCTGGAAAAACGCACAGGCAATATGATGCAGCCACAACTGGCTGAAAAAATTGCTAAACGCACTCAAAAAGAGTATCCAGAAGGTATTGAAGCACACGGTACTGACGCCCTGCGTTTCACCTTAGCAGCACTGGCTTCAACGGGCCGTGACATCAACTGGGATATGAAGCGTTTATCTGGCTACCGCAACTTCTGTAATAAGCTCTGGAACGCAAGCCGTTTCGTGCTGATGAATACAGAAAACCAAGATTGCGGCCAAAACGGGGGCGAAATGAGTTTCTCATTAGCCGATCGTTGGATCATGGCTGAGTTTAACCAAACAGTTAAAGCCTACCGTGAAGCGCTAGATACCTATCGTTATGATATCGCAGCAAATATTCTTTACGATTTCACATGGAATGAATTCTGTGACTGGTACTTAGAGCTGTCTAAACCAGCGGTTCATAAAGGGAATGAAGCTCAAGTTCGTGCGGCACGTTTCACACTGATTGAAGTGCTTGAAGGCTTACTCCGCCTTGCGCACCCTATCATTCCGTTTATTACAGAGACTATCTGGCAGCGCGTGAAAGTGGTTAAAGGCATCGAAGCCGATACCATTATGCTACAAGCGTTCCCGGAGTTTGATGCAGCGAAAGTGGATGAGCTGGCACTCAATGACCTTGAGTGGATCAAAGAGGCGATCATTGCAGTGCGTAATATTCGTGCTGAAATGAATATCTCGCCAGGTAAACCGCTGGATGTGATGCTGCGTGGCGCGTCAGCAGATGCACAGCGTCGCGTTGAAGAGAACCAAAACTTTATCAAATCCATGGCTCGCCTTGCGACAATCCGTGTTTTAGCGGATGGTGAAGAAGCGCCAGTGTCTGTGACCAAACTGGTTAACGGTGCTGAGCTGCTGATCCCAATGGCAGGCTTAGTCGATAAAGACGCAGAATTAGCGCGTTTAGATAAAGAACTGGAAAAAGTGACGAAAGAAATCGACACCATCGAAAGCAAGCTGGCTAATGACGGTTTCGTCAGCCGTGCCCCTGCTGCGGTTGTCGAAAAAGAGCGTGAGCGTCTTACTGCAAATATTGAAGCGAAAGCGAAAATTGAAGCACAGAAAGTGACTATCGCCTCTTTATAATAATTGATTAATCAATCAATTTAGCAGCCCTTATTCGTTCACGGATAAGGGCTTTTTCTTGCCTGTTAATTCGCGTATTATCAAATAACTGCATTCGCAGTTCTCAGATTGAAGTGCCCTTCAGGTTCTCTCTACACTGAGTTGTACACAATAATAATTAAGAGTTTCACATGACAACACAAAACTACAACGTTCGTCTTATCGAACAACAAGACAATGCAGGGATCGCAGCAGTGATCCGCGAAGTTTCCGCAGAACATGGCTTAACAGCAGACAAAGGCTTCGCAGTAGCTGACCCTATTTTAGACACCTTATTTGAAGTTTATAGCCAGCCACGCAGCGCATATTGGGTGGTAGAAATGGACGGGGAAATTGTCGGGGGTGGTGGCGTGTCACAACTGGCAGGTGGTGATAACGAAACGGCTGAGCTACAAAAAATGTACTTGTCTTCTGTCTTACGTGGCAAAGGCTTAGCGAAGCAAATCGTCCTGATGTCGTTAGAGTTTGCAAAAGCACAAGGCTATACTCGTTGCTATTTAGAAACCACAAAAGAGCTACAAGCAGCCATTAAGCTGTATGAAAAATTAGGCTTTGAATTTATTGATGAAGCCCTTGGCAGTACGGGCCATAGTGACTGCGAAATTCGCATGTTGAAAGCACTGTAGTTCTGTCATTAACAAAAAAGGATAGTATTTAACTATCCTTTTAAGTATTTGAATGATGCGACTAACAATTAATGAACGCGATCTTCTGGTTCGATATCGTCACCGTCTTCATCATCATATTCTGCATCTGGATCTTCGAAATACGTGCCCCAACCATCGTAATTGACGCCCATTTTCTCAGCCAGTTTCATTAATTGGTCAACTTGTGCATCAATTAACTCTGCATTTAATGCGCTTTCGCTGATCACATCACAGCACATTAGCGTTTCACCCGTTTCGATTTCGAGCTCTTCCGCATCCGTCACTTCATAACCCAATTTGAACGCTTCAACTGCGGCTTTTTCTAATAACGCAAAGTTATCCGCAGAAAAGTGATGCTCAATGGCATACAGTGCATCAGGATCGCTGCCATCTTCCAGTAATTCTTCGATAATTAGACGAGTTTCTTCGTACTGCGCGTCGAGTTCCGCTTTATCAACCATATCCACACCCCTTATTCCATTATCGCTATTCTCTGCGCCATTCTCCCATAGGGTTAACAGTGAAACCATACCTTTCAGAATAATTCTTTTTCATTGGGGGTTGATTTTGAATTTTTATGAATATAAATTGAATATTAATTCAATCAAAAAAGGCTGCATTTTATGAACCCCCTATATAGTAAGCATTTTCTAAGGTTATTGGATTTCACCTCTAGCGAAATTCATTCATTGTTAAAGCTCTCTGCCTGGTTAAAATCAGAAAAAAAAGCAGGCACAGAGCCCCCCCTTCTCGCAGGGAAAAATTTTGCCCTGATCTTTGAAAAAGACTCCACTCGGACCCGTTGCGCTTTCGAAGTTGGTGCCTTCGACCAAGGTGCAAGAGTCACCTATTTAGGGCCTTCTGGCAGCCAAATTGGTCACAAAGAAACCATGAAAGATACGGCAAGGGTCCTCGGCAGAATGTATGACGGTATCCAATATCGGGGTTTCGCGCAAAGCACCGTTGACGTACTAGCCGCACACTCGGGAGTGCCTGTATGGAATGGACTAACTAATGAATTCCATCCCACACAGTTATTAGCCGACCTGCTGACCGTTCAAGAGCACCGACCAAACACCCCATTTTCTGAAATTAAATTTGCATACTTAGGCGATGCGCGCAATAACATGGGCAATTCCATGTTAGAAGCTGCTGCACTGACAGGGCTAGACCTGCGTTTAGTCGCACCTAAAAGCTGTTGGCCTGAACAGGAACTGGTTGATACCTGCCAAGAAATTGCCAAAACGACAGGGGCAAAAATCACGCTTACCGAAGACGTTGCAGAAGGGGTCAAAGGCGCTGACTTTATTTATACGGATGTGTGGGTGTCGATGGGTGAAGCTAAAGAGGTTTGGGCGCAAAGAATTAACCTGTTAAAGCCGTATCAAGTCAATATGGATGTGATTAAGTTAACAGGTAACCCTAATGTGAAGTTCCTGCATTGCTTACCAGCATTTCACAATGAAGACACCACGCTCGGCGCGCAATTGGCGAAGGAATTCAATATGTACGGTGGATTAGAAGTCACCGAGGAAGTGTTTGAATCTCCTTATAGCATTGTTTTCGACCAAGCAGAAAACCGTTTACACACCATTAAAGCCGTCATGGTAGCCACATTAGCACCTGAGTTACCTGTCAATATTTTCTAAGCTTAACTCCCTCAACGCTAGCTATTGTGTTGAGGGAGTAACAACTCCGTATTGAATCAAAATATCCCCTCCCAAAATCCATATAAGGTTTTTATTTTAATATTATTTACAGTTTAAATAACTTAACAAATTTAACTTATTTAAAAAACAATTAACTGTAAAAGATATCAATATTACTTACGTAATTAAACGTGTAATTATAAAAACAATATTAAGTATTTATGCTAAAAATTAAAATTGATTAATCCATAGCGGTTTAAAAAAAGAATTTAACTTTATATTAGTCAGCACACCAAAATTAAATTTTTATTTGCATCACCTCTATTCAATAAAAACAATATATTGACTAAAATGTTATTTCTTAATATTAATTAAAAGGAATTTTTTCATGAATTTGCTAAAAAAAAGTGGTTTAGCATTACTCGTTTGTGTCTCTTTACCGGCCCTATCCGCTGTTCAAAATATGCCAATTAACATCAAAGGTACATTTTCTAATGTGACTCAGCCTTGTAATGATACAAAATTAGAAAATACAACGACCTTTGGTGCAATCAATACATTAGAAAAAATCGGTGATGAGACTGCATTTAAAAGCTCAGGCTATTTAAGTTTCTCCTGTGAATTCCCTGCTGATGCGAAATTAACGTTTGCTGCAACTAATGCGCCTAAATTACCCGAAGCCTTTAGAACCTCTAGTGACGCATTTGGTGTGAAATTAAAATACAACAGTACTGAAGTAAAACCGGGTCAATCAGATAGCATTAAAATTGCTAAAGGTGGAAACACGATTTATTTCTATACGAGTATTGCTCGATTAACGGCTAACGGCCCTAACGATTTCGGTAACCACACCTTTGATATTACAGGTAACTTAGCAATTACTTACCAATAATATATTCTCTATCTACATTTTGAGCTGAGTAATAAAACCACACGGCTCAAAATGTATGATGAAAAAAAAATAAATCATATTTTATTTGAGATACTTCATTTATGCGCGCTATTAAATTTATAATATATGTCCAATCTATATTATTAGTTGGTATTATCCCTTATTCTCAAGCAGCAACACAAAATATGCCTATTCGTATTCATGGCTCGTTTTCAAACGCACCACTATTATGCCAACTCACCGATAACGCTATTTATTCAAACTTTACACACGGGGATGTTTCCTCTAAAAGGATGGGGCAAGAAACCGTAACACACAAAATCCCACTTTCCATTGACTGCAAAACGACAGTGGATGCTAAGTTATCATTTGCTGCGCCTGCAAACGCCTACTCTAACCAGTTATTCCAAACCACCAGCAAAGCACATGCAGTCAAACTGAGCTGGCAGGGAGAAGCAATCTTACCCAATAAAGGCGTTGCTATTACCATGACGCAAAACCAAAAAGTCTATTATATTGACGCTACTTTAATTAAAGTCGTACCAAATAGCGCAGGTGATTATGGTGAACACTCGTTTAACATCGCGGGTAATTTAGCGATTGAATACCCATAAAAAATGTTCCGCATGCAACAACCAGCAAAACTTGCCATCCCACTGATTTTTTATATTTTATCCACTTGTTCAATTTTCAATCGAAAAGCACACTCGAAAAAAATTTCATTTTTCTTTATGCAAACGCTTGCGTCAGCGAGAGACATGCGTATAATGCGCCACAATTTGTCGGGAGAAACCATGAACGCTGCTGCTGTATTTTTTACACAGAACACCTCCAACGCACTGCCTTCGAGCGGTCTGGACAGCCTGTTTTTCCCCTCCGTATTAATAAGAAAGCCCCTCATTGAGGGGCTTTTTTTTGGCCTATAGACCTAACATGTCTTGCTGACAAAGGAGAACAACCATGCCGAATCCTTTATATCTTCGCGATATCATTTCGATTAACGATTTAGACCGCTCAGACCTTGAGCTTGTGCTCAACGTGGCTGCATCATTAAAAAAACAGCCACAACCTGAATTTCTAAAACATAAAGTCGTTGCGAGTTGTTTCTTTGAAGCCTCAACCAGAACGCGCTTATCATTCGAAACTGCAATCCATCGCTTAGGTGCTTCCGTTGTGGGGTTCTCGGATAGCACCAACACATCGTTAGGTAAAAAAGGCGAAACCTTAGCAGATACCATTTCTGTTATCAGCCAATATGTCGATGCCATTGTGATGCGCCACCCACAAGAAGGTGCGGCGCGTTTAGCCAGCCAGTTTGCGGGTAAAATCCCTGTCATCAATGCAGGTGATGGTTCTAACCAACACCCAACACAAACGTTGCTGGATTTATTCACCATCCAAGAAACACAAGGCCGTTTAGAAAACCTGCAAGTCGCCATGGTCGGAGACCTCAAATATGGCAGAACCGTACACTCACTTACGCAGGCTTTATCTAAATTTGAAGGTAATCACTTCTACTTTATCGCACCTGAAGCACTGTCTATGCCAAACCATATCTTGCATATTTTGGAAGAAAAAGGCGCCACTTACAGCCTGCACAATAACATTGATGAAGTGATGCCAGAACTGGATATCCTGTATATGACTCGCGTCCAAAAAGAGCGTCTCGACCCATCTGAATATGCCAATGTGAAGGCACAGTTCATCTTACGCGCTGAAGACCTGCACTCGGCAAAATCGAATCTAAAGGTCTTGCACCCACTACCACGTATCGATGAAATTACAGTCGATGTCGATAGCACCCCTTATGCGTATTACTTCCAGCAAGCAGGTAACGGCATCTATGCACGCCAAGCGTTGCTATCACTGGTTTTAAATAAAGAATTGGCTATCTGAGGAGGACACCATCATGACACACGACCATAAACTACAAGTTGAAGCGATCAGCCACGGTACGGTTATCGACCACATTCCTGCTCAAATTGGCTTTAAACTACTGAAATTATTTAAATTGACCAAAACAGATGAGCGCATCACTATCGGGTTAAATTTACCGTCTAGTAATCTGGGCAAAAAAGACATTATCAAAATTGAAAATACTTTTTTAACCCCTGAGCAAGCTAACCAATTAGCGATGTACGCACCAGAAGCGACCGTAAACCGCATTGAAGATTACCAAGTCGTTGAAAAATTAGAATTAACATTACCAGAGCATATCGATAACGTACTGGTATGCCCAAACAGTAACTGCATTAGCCACAATGAACCCGTTTCAAGCAGTTTCCGCGTGAAGAAAGTGGGCAAAGAAGTCGCGCTAACTTGCCGTTTCTGTGAAAAAGAGTTCGATAGAGACGCCGTGATCAATAATCAATAGGTTATTTCAGCGTAGACTTCGGTGTTGTCAGGGCGCAATCCGTGTTTTAATAGCGCCTAATAGCCATAAAAATGTGGCTCCGCCTAAGGTATATCAGGCGAGTCACTTCTCTTACGTGATGAAACGGAGTAATTATGTCATACGAAATCAATACAGAAAACGCACCCGCTGCCATTGGCCCATACGTTCAAGGCGTTGATTTGGGTAGCATGGTTATCACTTCAGGCCAAATCCCTGTTGATCCAAAAACCGGTGAAGTGCCAGAAGATATCGCTGCACAGACGCGCCAATCACTGGCTAACGTCAAAGCAATCTTAGAAAAAGCAGGCTTAACCGCAGCTGATATCGTTAAAACCACTGTATTTGTTAAAGACTTAAATGACTTTGCGACAGTCAACGCAACCTATGAAGAATTCTTCAAACAGCACAACGCACCATTCCCAGCACGTTCTTGTGTTGAAGTTGCTCGTCTGCCAAAAGACGTAAAAATTGAAATTGAAGCCATTGCCGTACGCAAGTAACGCTTAATTCAATGAAGGCACCCCATGATATCAGTGGGGTGTTTGTTTTGCCCAAAGCCTGTTATTCCTCTCCCATTTTTCATCTCCCAAATGCCTTACCTCTCCATTAACCGAATCGAAACTTAAGGTAAACTTTTTTCTTACTCTCTAAATTATTTATTTTCAGCTCCTGCTTTTGATATTCAGACACTTAATTATTTTCTTTGTTTTGGATCAAACTAATGTCAGCTAAAAAAAAGCAATAACCTATATATTGTGCTTTAATTACCTACATAGGCACAATATATAGTATTTATTCACATTTTATCCACAGTTATACGCTCAGCAGAAAGATAACGGATAACACCGTTAATACTGTGGATAACTTAAAAAGGAGAGAGACAGTGGGAACGGTTGTCATTAAAAGAGATGGTTGTCAGGTCAATTTTGACCTTCCAAGAATACAAGAAGCCGTAAAGCGCGCAGCCGCAGCGGTGGATGTTAAGGATGACGATTATTGTCTTCAAGTTGCCTCTATTGTCACAGAGCAGCTTTGCAACCGTAACCAAGTGGACATTGGTGAAATCCAAGATGCTGTCGAAAACCAGCTGATGGCTGGGCCGTACAAAGATTTAGCCCGTGCATACATCGAATATCGCCATGATAGAGATAGCGAGCGTGAAAAACGTAGCCAGCTTACCCATGATATTCGTGGATTAATTGAGCAAAGTAATGTCTCTTTGTTAAATGAAAATGCCAATAAAGACAGTAAAGTGATCCCAACTCAGCGAGATTTACTTGCTGGGATCGTAGCAAAACATTATGCCAAACAGCATATTTTACCTCGTGATGTCGTTTTGGCTCACGAACGAGGTGAAATTCACTATCACGATCTCGACTATGCCCCATTCTTCCCGATGTTTAACTGCATGCTGATTGATCTAAAGGGCATGTTAACTAATGGATTTAAGATGGGAAATGCGGAAATTGAGCCCCCTAAATCTATTTCAACAGCAACAGCGGTAACCGCGCAAATTATTGCTCAAGTGGCTAGCCATATTTATGGTGGCACAACCATCAACCGCATTGATGAGATTTTAGCGCCTTATGTGGCGATCAGTTACCAAAAACACTTAGAAGTGGCCCAAGAATGGGGAATTGCTGATGCAGAAGGTTACGCGCAAAGCCGTACCGATAAAGAGTGTTACGATGCGTTCCAATCTTTAGAGTATGAAGTGAATACACTGCATACCGCCAATGGCCAAACACCGTTTGTCACATTTGGTTTTGGGCTAGGTACATCAAAAGAAGCGCGTTTAATTCAGCAATCAATCCTGAAAAACCGCATTGCAGGCCTTGGTAAAAACCGTAAAACCGCCGTGTTCCCTAAACTGGTTTTCGCTATCAAAGATGGGCTAAACCACAAACTTAGCGATCCAAATTACGATATCAAGCAATTAGCCTTAGAGTGTGCCAGCAAGCGCATGTACCCCGATATCCTTAATTATGACCGTGTGGTTGATGTCACTGGTTCGTTTAAAACGCCAATGGGTTGCCGCAGCTTCTTAGGAATTTATGAAGAAAATGGCGAACAAATTCATGATGGCCGCAACAATTTAGGTGTTATCAGCCTGAACTTGCCGCGTATCGCCATTGAAGCGCAAGGCAATGAAGATGCATTCTGGGCGTTATTAGACGAGCGCCTCGCTATCGCGAAAAAAGCCTTAATGACACGAATTGCCCGCCTAGAAACAGTGAAAGCCCGCGTTGCCCCTATCCTGTATATGGAGGGTGCGTGTGGCGTAAGATTAAAAGCGGACGATAATGTTGCTGAGATATTCAAAAATGGCAGAGCCTCAATTTCCTTAGGTTACATTGGATTACATGAAACCATCAATGCGCTATTTGGCTCCGAAACCCACGTGTATGACAGCGAAAAATTACGTGAAAAAGCCGTAGCTATTGTTGATCGCCTACGCCAAGCAACAGACGAGTGGAAAGCACAAACAGGCTACGGTTTCAGCTTATATAGCACACCAAGTGAAAATTTATGCGACCGTTTTTGTCGCATCGACACCGCAGAATTCGGTGTCATTAATGGCGTCACAGATAAAGGCTACTACACCAACAGTTTCCACTTAGATGTTGAAAAACAAGTTAATCCCTACGACAAAATTGACTTTGAAGCGCCGTATCCTGCAATCGCGAATGGCGGTTTTATCTGTTACGGCGAGTACCCTAACTTGCAACATAACGTCAGGGCGCTGGAAGATGTGTGGGATTATAGCTATCAACATGTTCCTTATTATGGTACCAACACACCGATAGATGAATGTTATGAATGTGGTTTTTCTGGCGAGTTTTCCTGTACCAGCAAGGGGTTTACCTGCCCAGCTTGCGGCAACCATGACACTAACCGTGTTTCAGTGATCCGCCGCGTATGTGGCTATTTAGGCAGCCCAGATGCACGCCCATTTAACGCAGGTAAGCAAGAAGAAGTGAAGCGCCGCATCAAACACTTAGGTAATGGCCAAATAGGTTAATAGCATGAATTATCACCAATATTATCCTGTTGATGTGGTTAATGGCCCTGGAACTCGCTGCACACTGTTTGTGGCGGGGTGCGTCCACCAGTGTCGCGGTTGTTATAACCAAAGCACATGGCGAGTAGATTCTGGCGTACCATTCACTCAAGAAATGGAAGACCAAATCATCCAAGATTTGCAAGATACCCGTATCCGCCGGCAAGGACTCACCCTCTCTGGCGGAGACCCTCTACACCCAGCTAATTTGCCAGCGGTGCTCAAGTTAGTGAAGCGAGTGAAAGCGGTCTGCCCGGATAAGGACATCTGGGTATGGACTGGCTATAAGCTAGCTGAATTGACGCTCGAACAACAAAAGGTTGTCAGCTTGGTCAATACCTTGATTGACGGCAAGTTTGAGCAAGATTTACATGACCCACGCTTAATTTGGCGCGGCAGTGCAAATCAGGTGATCCATAATCTCAGATAAATTAGTCGATATAGCGTTATTCCTCTACTAAAGATAAATCTCATCCGAACATTTTCGCTATAACTGGAGTAGTTTCATGCCCTATGATCTTCAAACAAGACTTGTTATTGGTGTTGCTTCAAGTGCAATGTTCAACTTGCAAGAAGCTGATGAGGTATTCCGCACTAAAGGCGAAGAGGAATATCGAAAGTATCAATCTAAAAATATAGATAATCCTCTAGAAAAAGGGGTATCTTTTTCGTTTATTAAACGATTGCTTTCTCTAAACAATTTAAGTCAAAACCCTGAAACAGATCCGCTCATTGAAGTTGTATTACTTTCACGAAATGACCCTGACACAGGTCTTAGGGTTATGAAATCTATTGAACATTATAACCTGCCTATTTCTAGAGCTATTTTTATGCAGGGTAAATCACCTTACGAATACATTCCTGCACTCAATATTTCATTATTTTTATCAGGTAACTCCGAAGATGTTAAAGAGGCAATTCGTTTAAAGTATCCCGCAGGATATGTTATGCAATCAGCTATTGTTGATGAAGCTAATGATAACGATCTTAGAATAGCATTCGACTTTGATGGTGTTCTGGCTGATGATGAATCTGAAACGGTAATGCACGAAACGAAGGATTTACGTAAATTTCATCAACATGAAATCCTTAATGTCTTGCAACCACATAATCCAGGCCCCCTTAAAGAGTTCCTAGTAAAAATATCTGCAATACAACAGATTGAAACGCAAAAAAAACTAACAGATCCTAACTATAAAAACCGCATCAGAGTCTCAATAGTAACAGCTCGAAATGCACCTTCTCATGAAAGGGCTATTAATACTTTAAAACAATGGGGTGTTATAACAAATGATGCATTTTTTCTAGGCGGTGTAGATAAGGGATTAGTTTTAGGTGTTCTTAAACCGCATATTTTCTTTGATGATCAATCTGGTCACCTAAATTCCACAAGTTCAGTAGCGCCATCAGTTCATATACCTTTTGGTATAAAAAATACTGAGCAATAAGAAAAACTGAGCTGATGGTACGATTAAATATTTAAATTTTAATCATTTTTTATGTTCAGATTTCCAATGCAATTTAGTGCCAAACCCCAACTTATTGTCCACCATTTTTACCTTCGCTAAATGAAGCTGCCACACAGGTAGCTTCGCCGAGAGGGCCACGGGGAATCGTCGGCAATAGGCATTTCGCGCTTGCTGCTCAGCCTCCCCCTCAAGTTTTTCAATTTCACCAATAAATTGAACCCCTTGTATCGCATTTACCGTTTTGGTTTGTGTAGAGATTGTGCCCGCCACTTGGGCGTTAGCCACCATCAGCTGACCATGTGTAGAGTTGGGATCCGTCATGAGGATCAACGACATACTTTTCGCATCAAATGCATAATAACAACTGGCAGGCCAGATATCATTGAGGTGGTGAGTGAATAGGGAAAAAACGTGTTGGCGGGAAATATAGCGCTGGATGTGTTTTAAGGTTTGTTCAGGCGTCATAGCGGTTTCCATATAAACCCGTTCAGAACAAGCTCTTGGAGATGACTCCGTGAGCTCGTTAAAACAGTTCTGAACGTAGGCGTAAAATTCGCTATTACTATACTCTAACTAGCTGAAATATTAAGCTAAATATTTTTAGGCTTATATGCCAACTAAATTCGAGTATTTACTCTAAATAATTCGAGTTGTAGCTAGGCGGCAAGTGAACGAGGCGCTAGGAGCATACATAAGTATGTGACTAGTGCGAATGAACGCGGCCAACAACGCTACGGCTCGAAGTATGACGAGTAAATTTATTTATAGATAGCCGCAGTACCACTCATTGAATTCTCACCACTTGCAGAAATCACGCGGAAAGAAGTTGCGCCAGCTTCATCAGCTTTTTTGGCCAATTGTGCGGTCAGGTCATTGACGCTAACTGCACCAGTCACTGAGACATAACCCGCAGCTGGTTGGCTAGAATGTTGAACTTCGTCAGCAGCCATTGAACCAAATGATACAGCACCTAAAGCTAAAGCAGCAGCAAATAATGTTGATTTTTTCATCGTATATTCCTTTTTGTAAACTTGTTGTAAACTGGATTTTTAATCGGGGTTTTTACTGTCCCCCTGTGATATGGATCATATTATGCGCTTTAACTTGGAATGAAAATTAGCATATTTTGCTATAGTTATTCAAATAAATTGAATGACAACCTATGTTGAGGTTACAGCTTTGTGACAACTTTATTGCATTTTTTATTTATATATTAATGTGTTATAAATAACTTCCTTAACGAATATATTCGTCTTTAACTCATTGTTTTTAACTGGTAAAGCAGCACAAAATGACAAATATCACCTCAGAAAAAAGCGAGTTAAAGCAAAATAGCTGGTATCTCTATCTAGTGAGAGAGAAAAATAACGCACTTTATTGCGGGATCACGACGGATGTACAGCGCCGGTTTGAGCAACACAAAGCGGGAACAGGGGCAAAAGCATTGAAAGGGAAAATGCCACTAACATTAGCATTTTCATGTTTGATTGGTTCACGTTCAGCGGCATCCCAACTGGAATATAAGGTTAAGCAACTGAGTAAAAAGACAAAAGAAAGGCTGGTCATTGACCAGCCTAGCGATTTGACGGCTTATTTAACTCAAGCTAAATTGTCAAAATGTGAAGAATAGACCACATCACCTTGTTGCTCGCCTATCCCACCATTTTCTAACCCACAAATTAAAAAGTGAGCTTGTTGTTCTGGCCACTGGCAATGAATGTTATGTTTAGACGCTGGTACAAACCCAAAGCGCGAGTAATATTGCTCATCCCCCAGCACAACCACTGCGCCATAACCAAATTCATTCAGGCTATCTAACCCCTCATAAACCAGTTTCTCTGCAATGCCTTGCCCTTGGTGGGCTTTATTAACGGCTAAAGGTGCTAACCCCACCCATTGTACGTCTTCGCCATTTAGGTCAACAGGAGTGAAACCCACATAACCTATCACTTCACCATTATCATTGGTGGCGACAACTCCCAATGTCAGTAAACCGTCTTCACGTAGGTGTTGAACAAGGTTAGCTTCAGCTTCCGTTGGGAAGGTTTCTCGCAGTAGCCTATCAATGCCCATGGCATCAACAGGGATCTCTACCCGAATTAGCATGAGGTCAACGCAGGGGCTTTATGCTCTGCGTCCTCGCTATCTTGTACCGTTTTAATCACTTCAGCTAATTGCAATAATGCGAAACGCAAGGGGGCTGGCATATTTTCGAGCTCAAACGCATCCATCAAGTTTTTCACATATAACCCTAACTCGGTATCCCCTTCAATCACCAAACGGCGTTGGAAAAATAATGTATCAGGGTCTTCTTTCCGTGCTGCAATCAACACCAAATCATTGGCATTGCCGCTAACACTGACATCGGCATCTGCCTGTTGCTTAACCGCTAACTGACCATTTTGTAGGCTGATAAACCACACCAGTGCTAAATCACGAACTTCCACTTTAAGCCATTTATCTTCGAGAAAATCAAGCTCCCCTTCTTTTACTGACTCACGAAACTGCCAACTTAACAGTTGTTCAAGCACCTGACGCTGCACAGCAAATGGGGTCACTTTTAAAGGCAATTTCAAAAGTGAAGGGCCTTTTGTGATGAGTTGAGAACGAATTTTACCTAACACAATATTGACTCCCGTATTCATTGTCTGCCCGTTTTCGTGTAACTACTTAATCAGAGTAGCAGCTCGAAGTAATTAGGGTAACATGTTGTCTATACACATAATTTAAAAAAATTATAACAATCAATAATAACAATGGTTGATATTATTGATGTGTTATTTGGGTTATGATAAGTATCTTGCCAAAAAATCGGGTTACTGGTCTGATCCTATATCAATTTTTACCCATCTCGCCAATATTTATTTTTTATCTGCCTGTTTTGCTATTTGCGTAACGAATACAAACATCCATTAACAATTTCTCTGCTCTAAATCAAAATCTATAACAGTTCCCTTGACTAAAATAGCGGCTGTCAAAATTTATACAGGGATAGGTCAATGGAATTACTCTGCCCAGCAGGAAACTTACCTGCTTTAAAAGCTGCTGTGGATAATGGCGCTGATGCGGTGTATATCGGGCTAAAAAATGATACTAACGCACGCCATTTTGCAGGTTTGAATTTTACACAAAAAAAACTGCATGAAGCAGAGCGTTATATTCACAGCCGCAATCGTAAATTGCATATCGCCATCAATACATTTGCTCACCCGGATGGCTACAAACGATGGCAAGATTCGGTAGATCTTGCCGCTGACCTTGGTGCCGATGCCCTTATTATCGCCGATATCGCGATGTTAGAGTACGCTGCCACTAAATACCCGCATATTGAAAGACATGTTTCCGTGCAAGCCTCTGCAACCAATACTGAGGCAATCCGCTTTTATCAGCGCAACTTTGATGTCCACCGTGTCGTACTGCCTCGCGTACTTTCGATTCATCAAGTTAAGCAATTGGCGAAAAATAGCCCTGTCCCCCTCGAGGTATTTGCTTTTGGTAGCCTGTGTATTATGGCTGAAGGGCGCTGTTATTTATCCTCTTACCTGACGGGAGAGTCCCCAAATACCGTTGGCGCCTGTTCTCCTGCCCGCTTTGTGCGTTGGCAACAAACTGCCAATGGTATGGAATCACGTCTCAATGATGTACTTATCGACCGCTATAAAGCCGATGAAAACGCAGGTTACCCAACATTGTGTAAAGGCCGCTATTTAGTAGACGAGCAGAAATACCATGTTCTTGAAGAGCCCACCAGCCTCAATACGATTGAATTATTACCTGAGCTAATGGCAGCAAATATTGCCTCCGTGAAAATTGAAGGTCGCCAACGTAGCCCTGCTTATGTTTCTGAAGTCGCACGTATCTGGCGCCAAGCCATTGACCGTTATAAATCCAACCCTGATAACTTTGTCACCGATCCTAAATGGATGAAAGCACTTGGAAAGCTTTCTGAAGGAAGCCAAACCACATTAGGTGCTTATCATCGCAAATGGCAATAATTAAAAGGTAAAACTATCATGCAGTACTCTTTAGGATCAGTGCTTTATTACTGGCCAAAACAGACGTTAAACGATTTTTATCAACTCGCGATGCAAAGTGAAGCCGATATTATCTATCTTGGGGAAACGGTATGCAGCAAGCGCCGTGAAATGAAGCCCAATGATTGGATAGAGCTTGCCCAGCAATTAGCCAAAAGTGGTAAGCAAATCGTCTTGAGCTCCCTTGCGCTACTGCAAGCGCCTTCAGAGCTAAAAGAAATCACCAAATTGGTGGATAACGGCGAGTTTTTACTTGAAGCGCACGATTTTGGCGTCATCAACATGTTGGTGGATAAAAAGCTACCATTTGTGGCTGGACACGGCCTCAACTGTTACAACGCCCAAGCATTGAATATTCTACTGCGACAAGGTATGACTCGTTGGTGCATGCCTGTTGAACTCTCCCGTGATTGGTTGGTGAACTTGCTCAGTCAATGTGAAGAAATTGGAATTCGCCATAAATTCGAAGTGGAAGTTATGAGTTACGGCCATCTCCCCCTTGCTTATTCAGCGCGCTGCTTTACTGCACGTTCAGAAAATAAGCAAAAAGATGATTGCGAAACCTGCTGCATTAATTACCCTCAAGGACGTAAGGTGCTTTCCCAAGAGCAACAGCAAGTGTTTACCTTAAATGGTATCCAAACGCTCAGTGGTGATTGTTATAACCTCGGGAATGAGTTGGCATCGATGAAAGGTTTAGTGGATATTGTGCGCATTTCCCCTGAAAGCGTTGAGTCCTTAGATGTGCTTGCTCAGTTTAAAGCCAATGAAGATGGCATGATGCCATTGCGTATTGAAAACCAAAGCTGTAACGGCTATTGGCGGCAGATAGCGGGCTTGTCGATGGTGTCTTAGTTAAATTTTATTCACTCGCATACAAAAAGTAATGCACTTGCATTGTGCAATGCATTTGCATTACACTCATTGTAGAATGAAATGCGATGAGACAAATAAAATGATTGATTTAAACCTGACGTCGGTATCGCTGCGAGCCAAATCCCGCCTGACCGAGCGCAGCCAAACAACGATCCCCGCCGCTATACGTGATGCTCTACACTTAAAACCCGGTGAAACCATTGAATATTCACTACTTGCAGACGGTAATGTCATTATGTCCCGCCAAACTGAGCCACAAGACGACCCTGTTGTCTCTCAATTTTTGACATTCCTTGAGAAAGACATGAGAGAAAACCCACGACATATCTACCCTGCCCCTGTAGCATTATGGAATAAGATCAATGAACTGACCGCTAATATAGATATTGATTTAGATGCGCCACTGACTGACGAGTAACATGAGGTAACAGGGAAATGTTAGAAATTAATGGATGGAAAATTTTTTTTCACGCCTGTTTTTTAGAGCAGCTAGTGGCATTAGTCAGCACAGTTCAATCCTTAAAAATCGCCGATCCAGCAGGCTATAAAAAGAAAGTACCAACCAAATTATTGGCGGCAATAAATAAAGTCATCGAAGAACGTATTGCCGTTAACCCACTCGATCCTATGTTTTACCAAGGAAATACGTTGGGGACAGAACATAAACATTGGTTTCGAGCTAAATTCTTACAGCAATTTCGCTTATTCTTCCGTTGTAGTGAGAAAAATAAAACTATCATCATTGGCTGGGTGAATGACTTCAGCACATTACGTGCTTATGACTCAAAGAATGATGCCTACAAAGTTTTTTCCGCCATGCTTAAAGCAGGGGTTCCCCCCGATGACTGGGAAACATTAAGCAAAGAGGCTCAAATGGTGTCTCAAACCATCGAGCCTCACATTATGGCAGACTTATTTTCGAATAAGTAGAAACCTAGCGGTGGTGCCGACGCCAACGGTTAAACATATGGGTTAAATGACGCAGCTCTCCATCGCGCAACATACCAATAAAGACCCCAATGACGGTGTAAATCACGCCTAGCGTCAACATCATCACGATATCCATTAATACATCGCTAAATGGTAGGCCCATTTGGTTAAGGCCCGCCATGGCATTCGTTGCCCACGTGGATGGCAGTGCAGAAGCAATCATTCGTACCCAATCTGGCATCGCTTGCAACGGCCAAATGGTGCCTGACATATAAAACACTGGCGTGGTAATAAACGCCAATGTTAAATAAATCATTTCCACACTGCGTAGGCATTCCGTGACCAACTTGCCAAGGCCAAGTACGGCTAACAGGAATGGGAAAGTGAACAGCCAAATCACATACAGTGGCGCTTCTTGTCGGTACCCCAACACCCATGGCCAAAGGGCAAAAAATACCGTCGATAAAAATAACCAAATCGGGATCAACGCCGATAACGCGCCTAAATAAACAGCTAACGGCGGTTTTCCTTTAGGCGTAGAGCGAACAGCGATACTCACCCGTACACAGGCAATTAACAGGGAGTGCTGTAATAACATGACCAACAAGCCAGGGAAAACAATCGCCGCAAAGCTAACACCAGGGTTATATAAGGGCTCTGTTTCACTACGCACAGGGGTGATAATCACCTTCGCTTGCTCTTGGCTATAACCCGCTTTAGTTAATAACTGCGTGTTATACGCATTGAGCAATGTTTGGTATGCCTTAGAAAGTTCTTGCTGAATTTGCCCACTCGCCAAGCGGTTTGTCGCATCCCCGTACACAGGTACGGTAATGTTTTTACCGCTCAATAAATGCTGTTGAAAATCCGTTGGAATGATAATTATCGCAAAGAGTTTTCGTGCAATCATGTCTTGGCGAGCTTGTGCAAGATTGTCATAACCGTGCAACTGCACTTTTGGTGTTGCGTCTAAATCGCGGATCAGCTCGCGGCTCGCCGTGCTGTGATCCATATCAATCACTGCAACAGGCAAGTCCCATAACACAGGCCTCGCATACACCAAACTCATCACACACAGCGATACCAACAGAAGCAACCACATGGGTTTTTCTAACATCCCAAGTAACACTTTACGGAAGGTCGCAAAATACACAGTAATCATGCGGCGCCTCCTTGGGTTTCCAACCGTTTCACTAAGCGCTTACGCACTAAAAAAGCGGTAACAACAGGGTAAATCAGTAAAAATAAACAAACCTCGACTATCCGCCCAAACGATATTTCCCGTAAGAAGATATCGAACATCGCATTAAGCGTATGGGTTAGTGGCTCGATATTCGAAATAATCTGTGCCGGCAAAATCATCGCTAATTCAGGCACGGCCATCCCTGAGAACGCTAACGCGATACTAACTAGCATCCCAATTAAACTGTACGCCATGATGGCGCTCGAGGTAAAACTAAAGAGCAATAGCCCAACACTTTGCGCCGCTATTACATAAAAGAAACCAACCACAATCATGTACAACGGGTTCCCGATGACTTTGGCGTCAAAAATCGTGACTAATGCAGCCAATTCAATGGCTAATAACGTACTAAAAAATAAGGTATAAGGTGCCATTTTGCCTAACAAAGCGGTGGCAAAAGGTTTGACACTCTGTAAAGTCGTACCACGTGACATGGTGTAGATTGTCGCCGTGACCACAAACAGCTGGAGCATATGAATTGTGGCGGCAAACTGTTGATAATAAATATAACTGCCGCTTGGGTTGAACAGGCTGTCATAGGAAAGTGTCACTTGCGCTAACGGTGGCAAGGCTTTTCCCATCGATTTTGCCATTTCTTGGCGGTATTTCGCATTTAGCTCCGCCACCAGCCCACTAAAGTCTTGAATGGCGTAACTACCAGACGCGTAAAATAACGCATTGTAATACATCCGTAATTCAGGCTGACGTCCACGCAGGACATCCTCTTCAAAATTATGCGGAATATACAATAGTGCGTAGTCTTTTGAACTTCCTAACCTTTTAAGTGAGGTACTGAGGTTATCGTCCACTGTTTTTACATCAGCGTGAGGGCCCGCATTCAGGTCGCGAATAATTTGTCGAGACACTGGGCTGTGATTATCATCCACCACTGAAACAGGCAGATCCATCAAGGTTCCCTCAGAAAAGTTAGCGCTAACTAACGTAAACAACATCAGCGGGAACAACCAGCTCAACCAGTGAAAAACAGGGCTACGGATAGCCATTTGGGTTTCGCGGCTAAAAGCATGTTCAAATCCGTGCCAAGCGAACTTTAATTTCATGGCAACACCTTTACTTATCCCAGTGCCATAACACGCTCATACCGGGTCTTAACCCATCGATTGGCTCAACAGGATACAAACGAATTTCAAAGGTTTTTAAGTCAAAATCCCCTGTTGCACGCGTCGCTCGCTTCGTTGCATAGTCACCTTTTGGCGCGATATAGCGAATTTCTGCTTCAACCATTTTGTTCCCTAAAGCAGGAATATCGAGCTGAACTTTATCGCCTTTTTTCACCCCAACTAAAATATCTTCGCGCAGGTTATAAATAAAATACGCTTGTGGCAGGCGGATCAGTGATACCAGCGGGCTACCTGCGTTGAATAACTCACCAATTTCTGCGGGGATTGGACCAACTTCACCATCAACAGGGGCTTTAACCTGTAAATCATCGATTTGCACTTGGATCTCAGCCAATTTTTGCTCTGCTTGCTGCAAAGCCGCCTCATATTGATGGCGCTGCTCAATACGATCGCCGTGCTGCCCTTCATCTAAACGAGCTTTTGCCCCCTGGACTTGCGAGAAAGCAACATCTTTAGCTTTACGTGCATTATCCAGCTCATTTGCTGAAACATAGCCTTTGCTTTTTAAATTACTTAAGCGCGCGTATTCACGGGATGCATTTTGGTATTGTGAATCGGCTTGAGCTAACGATGCTTGCAAATCACGAATGGTTTCTGCACGTGTGCCATTTAAGGATTGATCGAGTTGTGCTTTGGCTTGGTCTCTTGCTGCTTTAGAGGCTTCGTACTGCGCTTGCAGTTCCGGACTTTCAAGGGTTAACAACAATTGCCCCTGTTTAACATCATCCCCACGCTCCACATGCCGCTCCATCACGCGGCCTTTGGCTTTTGAAGTGACAATGACTTCAGGCGCATCCACTTCTCCCTGCAACAATAAATATTGATTATGGGAATGAAATAAGGCCGCTGCTGCAATTAAGATAAGCATCAGCAAAATCAGTACTATTGTTCTTTTTTTCATTATTTATGCGAACCTTAAATAATAACGGGGGAAACTATTATCCCTAGAGTATGACAAGAAAATTAGGTATAGCGTTAATAAATTCGTGCGCAAGATCACGAAAAGGCAGGTCTTTGTCTAATATTGAATCGATTTTTTTCTTATGTCAAATAATGATGAATTGCCCTAATTCAAATGTCGATTACTTAACCAATGACTTACGGTATAATTACGAAGAAAATAAACATTAAAAATAGATAGCCAAAGTGAATAATTCCGCTCATACACAGCACTAAAAAGTCTGTCGTAAAATCGCCGAATTCTCCACTTACCACAATGCAAAATTTAACGAGCCATGCTCTAAATAGTTCGCATTGTGGGTAGGCAACCAGAGAGGGTATCTTGGGGAGCATACATAAGTATGTGACCCGAGTAACCGAACGCAGTCAACACCCCCACAATGTGAAATATGACGAGCATGTACGAATTTGACTTAATATTATTATTACTCCAACAAATGTGCGTCTACTTAGTTATCGCTTGGGCACTCAGCCGCACCCCGCTAGTCATTCCATTATTAAAGGTCACCATCCGCTTACCCCATAAAGTGATGTGTTACCTGATTTTCTCTGTCTTTTGTATTATCGGAACGTATTTTGGTCTGCATATCAATGATTCTATTGCTAATACACGCGCCATTGGTGCGGTATTAGGTGGACTACTTGGCGGCCCCGCCGTGGGGTTTGCTGTAGGCTTTACTGGCGGGATACACCGTTATTCATTAGGGGGTATGAGTGCATTTGCCTGTATGATTTCGACTATTGTGGAAGGACTTATTGGTGGGTTAGTTCATCGTTACTATATGAAACGCGGTGAAATTAATAAAATTTTTAACCCTGTTACTGCTAGCTGCGCCACTTTCGTGGCTGAACTGCTTCAGATGTTAATTATTCTATTATTGGCTCGCCCCTTCGATGAAGCAGTTGAGCTGGTAAGAAGCATTGTCGCGCCGATGTTAGTCGCAAATACCATTGGTGCTGCGATGTTTATTCGTATTTTACTCGACCGACGTGCGATAGTGGAAAAATACACCACCGCGTTTTCTGCACAAGCCCTTAAAATCGCCTTAACCACGGAGGGTATTTTACGCAAAGGCTTTAATGCAGATAACAGTATGAAGGTTGCCAAAATTATTTACCAAGAGCTCGAAATTGGTGCTGTTGCGATTACTGATCGAGAAAAAATACTCGCTTTTATTGGCATCGGTGCTGATCACCACCGCCCCGGAACACCTATCTCATCGAGTCAATCAAGGCAAGCCATTGATAATAATGAGGTTGTCTATGCCGATGGCAATGAAACACCGTATAAGTGCTCTCTTTGTCCAACCTGTAAACTCGGCTCTGCTCTCGTTATCCCCTTACGGGGGGAGAATGACCGCGTGATTGGTACCATAAAGCTCTATGAGGCTAAAAATAGCTTATTTAGCTCGATTAACCGTACATTAGGCGAAGGTATCGCAAGCTTATTTTCTGCGCAAATTCTAGCGGGTCAATATGAACGTAATAAACAGTCGCTACTGCAATCAGAAGTAAAACTGCTCCATGCCCAAGTTAACCCTCACTTTTTATTTAACGTACTCAATACGTTGCAAGCAGTGATCCGCAAAGACAGCCAACAAGCTGGGCAATTGGTTCAATACATTTCGACCTTTTTCCGTAATAACCTCAAGCGCCCAGAGCAAAGTGCCACTTTGGGTGAGGAAATTGAGCATATCAATGCCTATTTACAAATTGAAAAAGCCCGTTTTCAAGATAGCTTGCAAATCCATATTGAAATTCCAGAAGAAGCCAAACATGTCGAACTGCCCGCATTTACCTTGCAACCCCTTGTTGAGAATGCGATTAAACATGGCACCTCACAGTTATTAGAGACGGGATATATTACAATACGCAGCTATATCGGCAGTGAACATGTGTATATCGAGATAGAAGATAACGCGGGCTTATATAAACCTGCAAAACAGTGTGATGGCCTTGGGATGGGCTTGGTCGATAAACGCTTACGTTTAAAATATGGCGAACAATATGGCATTAGCGTAGAGCATGAGCCGGAAAAATTTACCCGAATGAAAATTCGCCTACCGTATTTGGCAGCACCCTAATAATGATAATGTAACCCTATGAATGTATTAATTGTTGATGATGAACCCCTTGCACGGGAAAACGTCCGTTGCTTACTCGAAGAACACGATGATATTGAAATTATCGGTGAATGCGCAAACGCCATTGAAGCGATAGGCATTATTCATAAAAAAAAGCCTGATGTGGTCTTTCTTGATATTCAAATGCCGCGCCTAACAGGCTTAGAAATGGTGCGCATGCTAGATCCCGAAGACCGCCCTTATATTGTATTTCTGACCGCTTTCAATGAATTCGCTATCCAAGCGTTTGAAGAACATGCGTTTGATTACCTGCTAAAACCCCTTGAACCTGAGCGGCTCGAAAAAACCTTGAACCGCTTACGCCAAGGCAAACAAAAACAAAACCTTGAGCTTTTAGGTAACAATGAGCCGCTAAAATTTATCCCGTGTACAGGCCATAGCCGTATTTACTTGATGAAGCTTGATGAAGTTTTGTATGTCACATCGCGTATGAGCGGTGTTTATGTGATGAGTACACAAGGGCAAGAAGGTTTTACTGAACTGACACTACGCACATTAGAGACGCGTACCCCGCTGGTGCGTTGCCACCGGCAATATTTGGTGAATATGACCCAACTGAATGAAATTTTGTTCGGTGATAGCGGCCAAGCCGAGTTGGTGCTCAGCTCAGGTGAGCACATTCCTGTTAGCCGCCGCTACCTAAAGCCGCTAAAAGAGGCGCTGGGGTTGGTTTAAAATCACAATATGGGAAACGATTCTCTACTATGCATAACAATTTGAAAACGCGACAATCAAATGCTTTATTAAAACTGATTATGGCTGCTAAAAATGACGTAGATAATAATCGTGTAATGACAGTAAGTGAAGCAAGGAGAAGGCTGCTTGAAAGAAGGATTAAACAAACTTAAATAAAAAAACCCGCACTCCAAAGAAATGCGGGTTTTGTGTTTTAGTGGGGAATTAATCCCGATAAAACCAAACTATTATGCGTTATGGCTGCTGCTACGACGACGTGGAGCTGCAGTATTGCCTTCTTGACGTGGAGCAGAGTTACCACGGTCACGGTTACCACCGCCACGGCGTTCACCACCACCACGACGCTCGCCACCGCGCTCACCGCCACGGTCATTACGACGACCTGCACCGAAACCACCTTCGCTACCACCTTCACGACGTGGACCACCACGACGCTCACCGCCACCGCGGCGTTCGAATGGCTGTGCATCACCGATCAGTTGCATTTGCGTTGGTTTATTCAAAATGCGTGCGCGACTTAAGTGAGTTAACACGTCAGTTGGCATACCTTTTGGTAATTCAATTGTTGAGTGAGTTCCGTACAATTTGATATTACCAATATAACGGCTGCTGATATCAGCTTCGTTAGCAATCGCACCAACAATGTGACGAACTTCCACACCATCATCGCGGCCAACTTCGATACGGTACATTTCCATATCGCCAACGTCACGACGCTCACGACGGCCGCCACGCTCACCACGTTCTGCACGATCGAAACCGTTGCCGTTGCTATTGCGATCACGGCGGTCACCATCACGACGACGATCATCACGGTCGTTGAATTCACGACGTGGACGACGTGGTGCATCTGGTGGCAGGATCAGCGCGCGCTCACCTTGTGCCATTTTTAACAGTGCCGCTGCTAAGGTTTCCATGTCGACATCTTCAGATGGGGACATTTTCGCTAACAGTGAACGGTATTGATCTAAATCGCTGCTTTCTAATTGCTGTTGAATTTTTTCAGCAAATTTCGCCTGACGACGTTGGCTCAGCAGGTCTGCATCTGGCAGTTCAACTTCAGGAATAGTCAGCTTCATTGTGCGCTCGACATTACGCAGCAGGCGACGCTCACGGTTCTCAACGAACAGTAATGCACGACCGGCACGACCTGCACGGCCAGTACGACCGATACGGTGAACGTAAGACTCTGCATCCATTGGGATGTCATAGTTAACGACTAAGCTAATACGCTCAACGTCCAAACCACGCGCTGCAACGTCAGTCGCGATCAAGATATCCAAACGGCCATCTTTTAAGCGCTCTAAAGTTTGCTCACGCAGTGCTTGGTTCATGTCACCGTTCAGTGCCGCACTGTTGTAACCATTGCGTTCTAACGCTTCGGCCACTTCTAATGTTGCATTTTTGGTACGCACGAAAATAATCGCTGCGTCAAAGTCTTCTGCTTCTAAGAAACGCACTAACGCTTCATTTTTACGCATGCCAGACACAGTCCAATAGCTTTGAGCAATGTCTGGACGAGTTGTAATGCTTGCCTGAATACGAATTTCTTTCGGATCTTTCATAAAACGACGTGTAATACGACGAATTGGTTCAGGCATTGTTGCAGAGAACAGCGCAGTTTGGTGTTCTGCTGGAATTTGGCTCATGATGTTTTCAACATCTTCAATGAAGCCCATACGCAGCATTTCATCAGCTTCGTCTAAGACTAAGCCTTTTAATTTAGATAAATCTAACGTGCCACGTTTCAGGTGGTCAAGCAGACGACCCGGTGTACCCACAACAATTTGTGGACCTTGGCGTAATGCACGTAATTGCACGTCATAACGTTGGCCACCATATAGGGCAACAACGTTTACGCGGTTCATATGTTTAGAGAAATCGCTCATTGCTTCCGCAACTTGCACAGCTAACTCACGCGTTGGTGCAAGCACTAAAATTTGCGGTGCTTTTAAATCTGCATCAATGTTTTGCAGTAATGGCAAACTAAACGCAGCAGTTTTACCGCTACCTGTTTGTGCCATACCTAATACATCGTTGCCATCCATTAACAATGGAATACATTGTTGCTGGATTGGAGAAGGTTTTTCGTATCCCAGGTCGTTCAGTGCAGTCAAAATAGGTGCTGATAAACCTAACTCAGCAAAAGAAATATCGGTCTCAGTAGTCATGTAAAGGTGCCTCATACTTAGTGGCAGCCAGTTTACATAACCATCGGAAAATCATTTCGGTCATTTTCATTTAAAATGTGAACTGGCTCAAATTGTGTTTATTAAACGAACAAATAGGCCGTCACCCCGAGGGATGATGACTTAAAATTTTTTCAATGAAATGTTCGTCAGCTATTGCTGGCCCGATTCTAAAAGGTCGTCTTGTTCTTGGCCTAACAGCGCCAATTCCAACAATGCATAGCGGTGTTCAACAAAGCTGTGAGCGTTGTTAGCTACCGTCAGTTTGAATAACGCAACTGCGCTATCCTTATCCCCCAGACTTAGGTAATGTTTACCTAAATAGAAGTTAGTTTCACTGAGATGCTCAGCGAGCGAAGTGTTATCCGTAGATGTTTCTTTCAATCGCGCCATCAATGTATCTTCATTGATATTGCCAAGATAGAATTCTACGATATTCCAGCCCCATTGCCCTTTCTCCGCTTGGTTGTAGCGGGCAGCAAGATTATCTTGCGCCATACGCGGGTCTATGTCTTTCTCGACGAGATAAAGCCACAGAGTACGAAAAGGATCATTTGGATCTATCTGATAATACGCCAGCAGATCATCCTGCGCTAGTTTGTACCGTTCACCGTAATATAATGCGATGCCACGATTCATCCGCGCGAAATTGTAAGTTGGATCAAGCTCTAAAACAGAATCAAACGCTTCATAGGCAGCATCATAGTTGCCTGCCTGCGTAAAATATATCCCTAAAAAATTAAAAACTTCAGGAATATCAGGACGTATGGCTAACGCAGTCGAAAAATCGTTACGTGCCAGCGCCCTTAAACCGAGACTATCATACAACACACCGCGCTCATATAAAAGCTGTGCGTACTCATCATCGGTTAAAGATCGGCTCGCAAGGATTTGTTCCATGCGCGCCAATATCACTTCTTGTTGTAATGAAGGTTGAAGTGGAACGGCAAACACCTCGTTCTTTCGCCAATCTTTGCTGCTACATCCAATAATAACAAAAAAGATAAGCGCCAAGAGCACACGCGGGAGCGTGCGATAATCTCTCACCCGAAGACAGATACTGTTCAGCATACTCCGTCCTTACATTACCACGCTTTACAAATTATCGTTTCAGCCTCATTGGCCGATAGCGCTCTACCCAAGTAGAGCGCTGTTTTTTAGGTCAGCTTACTCTGCTGAGTCCTGTGGCTGCGCACCCTGTTCTTCAGTTGGTGCAACCGCTTCTTTCATGCTCAGGCGAATACGGCCTTGACGGTCGATTTCTAATACCTTAACAGGAACTTCTTGACCCATTTGCAGGTAGTCAGTCACTTTCTCTACACGCTTATCCGCGATTTGAGAAATGTGTACCAGACCTTCTTTACCGCCACCGATTGCAACAAATGCACCGAAATCAACGATACGCGTCACTTTACCTGGGTAAATGCGACCGACTTCAACTTCAGCGGTGATGTCTTCAATACGACGAATTGCTTCTTTCGCTTTCAAGCCATCAGTTGCTGCAATCTTCACAGTACCATCATCTTCGATTTCAATCGTTGTGCCAGTTTCTTCCGTTAACGCACGGATCACTGAACCACCTTTACCGATGACATCTTTGATTTTGTCTGCATTAATTTTGATTGTATAAATGCGTGGTGCAAATTCAGAGATTTCTTCACGTGGACCATTAATCGCTTGTTCCATTGTACCAAGAATGTGCAGACGCGCACCTTTTGCTTGGTTCAGAGCAACTTGCATGATTTCACGTGTGATACCTTCGATTTTGATGTCCATTTGCAGTGCACTGATACCTTCACGGCTCCCAGCAACTTTAAAGTCCATATCACCTAAGTGGTCTTCGTCACCTAAGATATCAGACAGAACAACGAAATCGTCACCTTCTTTCACCAGACCCATTGCAATACCTGCAACAGCGGCTTTAATTGGCACACCTGCATCCATCAGTGCTAATGACGCACCACAAACAGACGCCATTGATGATGAACCATTAGATTCAGTGATTTCAGACACAACACGGATAGTGTATGGGAAATCAGCGTGATCTGGCATGACTGCTAACACACCACGTTTCGCTAAACGGCCATGACCGATTTCACGACGTTTAGGTGAACCTACCATGCCTGTTTCACCAACAGAGTATGGAGGGAAGTTGTAGTGGAACAAGAAGCGGTCAGTGTATTCGCCCATTAATTGGTCGATAACCTGTGCATCACGCTCTGTACCCAGAGTTGCGGTAACCAGTGCCTGAGTTTCACCACGTGTAAACAGTGCAGAACCGTGAGTACGTGGTAAAACACCCGTACGAACGTCCAGTGCACGAACCATGTCTTTCTCACGGCCATCGATACGCGGCTCACCACGGATAACACGGGTACGAACCACTTGTTTTTCTAAGTTCGCTAAAATATCTGACACTTCAGATACATCAACGTTTTCGTCTTCAGCGACTAAAGTTGCAATAACTTCATCTTTGATTAAATCAACTTGCGCATAACGCTCTTGTTTCTCAGTGATACGGTAAGCATCACCCATGCGGCTTTCTGCTAATGCAGCAACGCGGTCATGCAGAGCTTGGTTAACTGGCTCTGGCTGCCAATCCCATTTCTCTTTGCCTGCTTCTTTAACTAATTCGTTGATGTTCTGAATAACAACTTGTTGTTGGTCGTGGCCAAACACCACCGCACCTAACATTTGCTCTTCGCTTAACAGTTCAGCTTCAGACTCAACCATTAATACTGCGTTATCAGTACCCGCTACGACTAAATCTAAGCGGCTTTTTTTCAGTTCATCTGCTGTTGGGTTCAGAACATATTGGTCATCGATAAAACCAACACGCGCAGCACCGATTGGGCCATTGAATGGAACACCAGACAGCGCTAATACCGCAGATGCACCGATCATCGCAACGATATCTGGGTTAACTTGTGGGTTAACAGACACAACGGTTGCAATGATTTGGATTTCGTTCAAGAAACCTTCTGGGAACAGAGGGCGCAGTGGGCGGTCAATCAAACGAGCGATTAACGTTTCACCTTCACCAGGACGACCTTCACGGCGGAAGAAGCTACCTGGGATACGACCTGCAGCGTAAGTACGCTCTTGATAGTTAACCGTTAAAGGGAAGAAATCTTGGCCTTCTTTAACTTTTTTCTGTGCCACGGCAGTCACAAATACTGCAGTGTCATCCATGTTAACCATAACTGCGGCTGATGCTTGACGAGCAATCATGCCTGTTTCAATCGAGACGGTATGTTGACCGTACTGGAATTTACGAACAATAGGATTTAACACAATAATACCCTTTTTGTAAGGCCACCTGAGCATCTCGGGTAGCATTGGCTTATTCTTCCTACAGCCTCGCGACTAATGAGAAGATTGATATTCCAGTCATCAACGTTCTCATTAGCCGCGCGAATCGGATGCAGCGAAGAGGCATACTAAAACAGTTAATTACGACTTATAGCTTAACATTTAAGTTAAGTACAATTCGAGTATTACTTCAACTTTCAAAATAACTTTTAGCAGAAAAGGGGCCAATTGGCCCCTTTCCACTGAAACTGACAAGATTAACGACGCAGACCCAGACGCTCGATCAGAGCTGTGTAGCGTGCGATATCTTTACCTTTCAAGTAAGCTTGTAAGCGACGGCGTTGTGCAACCATACGCAGCAGACCACGACGGCTGTGGTGATCTTTTTTGTGCTCTGAAAAGTGGCTTTGCAGATGGTTGATTTGTGCAGTCAGCAGAGCGATTTGAACTTCGCTTGAACCAGTGTCATTTTCACCGCGACCGAACTCAGCAACGATCTTAGCTTTCGCTTCATTACTTAGAGACATAATAAACTCCAAAAAATTAATGTAAGTGGTGAGAGCCAATCTCTAATTTAGCATCTCAAGATTAAGCGCCGCTATTCTACGCTGCTTAACGCAGCAAAGCAATAAGGGCCACTATGCGGATTGTTCATTTTCCACGACCAAACGCTTCGGTGCAAGGCGGCCATCTTCGCTGATCAGGGCAATACCGATAAACCGTTGCTCTTCACCGCAGGTGACACGAACCATACAACCTTCATCAAGGTCTTGAACCGCAGCTCGCACAGGTTGACCCTGCTTGAAATAAGCCGCTGTTTCTTCTGTAATATTCACCGCGGGAAAATGAACAACTGCGGTATCCATCGGTAGCAATAAGGCATCCAGCAAGGATTCAAATGACCCTTCTTCTGCGTCCACTTTTGCTCTCAATGCCGCCAATTGTTCTAATGTCACCATGCGTTCATAAGGGTAGTTAGCCACTTGTAACCGACGCAAATAAGTGACATGCGCGCCACAACCTAACATCTCACCTAAATCATCAATGATGGTGCGAATATAGGTTCCTTTCGAACAATGAATCTCTAGCTCTAACTCGTTATTTTCTAAACGAATAAACAGTAATTCATAGACGGTAATTGGGCGTGCATCACGTTCGACAGTAATGCCTTTACGTGCATATTCATACAATGGACGACCTTGATGTTTCAGCGCTGAATACATTGAAGGAACTTGTAATGTATCACCGCGGAAAAATTCTAAGGCATCATCCAGTTGCTGCTGTGTAAACTCTACGTTACGCTCACTGATAATTTCGCCGTGTGAATCCGACGTATCAGTGCGCTGCCCAAGACGAGCAATCACGCGATAACGCTTATCTGAATCGAGTAAAAATTGGGAAAATTTCGTTGCTTCACCAAGGCAAACAGGCAGCATACCTGTCGCGAGCGGGTCTAGAGCCCCCGTGTGCCCAGCCTTGTTAGCATTAAAAAAGCGCCGCACTTTTTGCAGCGCATCATTTGAAGAAATATCCGTGGGTTTATCCAGCAGCACTACGCCGTCAATATTACGGCCGCTACGACGACGCCCCATTATTTTTCCTCTTTGTCACTAACATCCGCACGACGTTTTTCATCATCACGGATCACGTTTGACACTAAATTTGACATCCGCATACCGTCAACAAGGGAATTGTCATATTCAAACGTTAACTCAGGAATAATACGTAAACGCATTGCTTTCCCAATTAACGAGCGAATAAAACCGGCAGCTTCATTTAAGGCTTTAATGCCATCTGCGACCATTTCTTCTTCGCTTTTATCATTAGCGATATTGAAGAAGGTCACAAAGACTTTACCGTATGCAAGGTCGCGAGATAACTCAACGCCTGAAACGGTCGCCATGCCAATACGTGGGTCTTTAATCTCACGTTGTAAGATGATCGCAATTTCTTTTTGCATCTCTTGCCCAACGCGCTGAGAACGACTGAATTCTTTTGCCATCGTTATGTCTCCTGACAATAAAGGGGGCAATCGCCCCCTTATTAACACTATTTTGTAGTCACGATACTTCGTGGGCTCTCACAAAATTAACCGTCGATAGAACGTTTAACTTCAATGATTTCGAAGACTTCGATCATATCACCGACGCGAACGTCGTTGTAGTTCTTAACGCCGATACCACATTCCATACCGTTACGAACTTCATTGACGTCATCTTTAAAGCGACGCAGTGATTCTAACTCACCTTCGTAGATAACGACGTTATCACGCAGGACACGGATTGGGTTGTTACGTTTGATGGTACCTTCAGTAACCATACAACCAGCAACTGCACCGAATTTCGGTGATTTAAACACATCACGAACTTCTGCAAGTCCAATGATTTGTTGTTTGTATTCAGGTGCTAACATACCGCTCATTGCTTGTTTGATTTCATCAATCAGGCTATAGATGACCGAGTAGTAACGTAAATCAACGCTTTCGCTGTCAATAACACGACGAGCCGATGCATCAGCACGGACGTTAAAGCCAAGGATGATGGCGTTAGATGCCGCAGCCAGTGTTGCATCTGTTTCGGTGATACCACCAACGCCAGAACCGATGATTTTCACTTTAACTTCATCTGTTGACAGTTTCATCAGAGAGTCAGTGATCGCTTCACAAGTACCTTGGACGTCAGTTTTCAGTACGATATTCAGTTCAGAAACTTTACCTTCTTCCATGTTAGCAAACATGTTTTCCAGTTTAGATTTCTGCTGACGTGCTAATTTAACATCACGGAATTTACCTTGACGATACAGGGCAACTTCACGGGCTTTTTTCTCGTCACGAACAACGGTCGCTTCGTCACCTGCAGAAGGGACGCTAGACAGACCTAAAATCTCAACAGGCATTGATGGACCCGCAGATTGAACCTCTTTGCCCAATTCGTTGCGCATTGCACGAATACGGCCATATTCAAATCCACACAGTACGATGTCGCCTTTGTTCAGCGTACCTTCTTGAACAAGGATAGTTGCCACAGGGCCACGACCTTTGTCTAAGTAAGACTCAACAACCACGCCGCTTGCCATGCCTGTATAAACCGCTTTCAGTTCTAAAACTTCAGCTTGCAGTAACAGTGCATCAAGTAAATCGTCAATACCGGTACCCACTTTCGCAGATACACCGATAAATTGCGTATCACCGCCCCACTCTTCAGAAATAACACCGTACTGAGACAGCTCATTTCTAACACGGTCAATGTCCGCTTCTGGTTTATCAATTTTGTTCACAGCAACAACAATCGGCACACCCGCTGCTTTCGCATGCTGGATAGCTTCGATAGTTTGTGGCATTACGCCATCGTCCGCTGCAACAACCAGAACAACGATATCCGTTGCCTGAGCACCACGAGCACGCATCGATGTAAACGCGGCGTGACCTGGGGTGTCTAGGAAGGTAATCATACCTTTGTCAGTTTGAACGTGGTAAGCACCGATGTGCTGAGTAATACCACCCGCTTCACCTGATGCCACTTTCGTTGAACGAATATAGTCAAGTAAAGAGGTTTTACCGTGGTCAACGTGACCCATGATGGTGACAACAGGTGCACGTGGCTCTTGCGCCGCAGAGCCAGTATCACGGTCATTCATTACCGATTCTTCTAACTCGTTCTCACGACGCAGAATAACTTTATGGCCCATTTCTTCTGCAACTAGTTGTGCAGTTTCTTGGTCAATAACTTGGTTGATGGTTGCCATTGCGCCCATCTTCATCATCGTTTTGATGACTTGAGAACCTTTAACCGCCATTTTGTTAGCCAGTTCGCCAACAGTAATGGTTTCACCGATAACCACATCGCGGTTTACGGCAGCGGCTGGTTTAGTAAAGCTTTGCTGTAAAGAACTACCTTTACGCTGTTTACCTTTTGTACGGCCTGAACGACCTGCTGCACGCTCTTCTTCGCGGTCAGCTTTTTCAGACAGTTTGTTACCTTTTTTCTGACGAGGTGCTTTTGCTGTACGATTACGTGAGCGACGGCCTTCTTCTTTCTCATCACTTTCATCTTCAGCTGCACGAGCGTGCGTAGAAGTGGTGGTGTGATAATCGCTGTCTTCTTCAGTTTTCGTTTCAGCAGTCCATTTTTCGCCGTTTTCTTCAGCCATTTTACGAGCTTCTTCAGCAACGCGGCGCGCTTCTGCTTCAACTTTACGCTGAGTTTCTTCTTCCGCTTTGCGTTTTAATTCCGCAGCTTCGGCGTCACGGCGTTGTTTGTCGGCATTGCTTTCTGGCGCTTTGCCTGCTTTTTGTGGATTTTCGCTTGGTTTCACTTTTTCTCTTTCCGCTACTTCGCGCGTCGCTTTATCTGCTGCTTCACGTTTTGCTTTCTCTTGGGCATCACGTTTTGCCAATTCATCCGCTTCACGTTTTGCAGTTTCTTCTGCTAAACGCTTAGCTTGTGCTTCACGTTGTGCCAGTTCTTCAGCTTCGCGCTGTGCCTGCTCTTCCGCTTCACGCTGCGCCTGTTCTTCCGCTTTAGCTTCTTCAGCATCACGGTTCACATAAGTGCGTTTTTTGCGGACTTCAACATTTACCGATTTGCTTTTGCCACCGGTGACGGGGACGCTCAGCGTACTACGAGTTTTACGCTGTAGCGTCAATTTGCCTGGCTGACCCGCTGCTCCGCCTTGTTCGCGATTTAAGTGGTTCAGTAAAGCTTCTTTTTCTGACTGACTAACAGAGTCATTCTCACCTTTAGTGATCCCTGCTTCAGCAAATTGCTGTACCAGGCGATCAGCGGTGGTTTGAATTTCCGTTGCCAATGATTTTACAGTTTCTGTCATGCCGTTCCTTCCTGCTACAGTGTTTACGCATCGTTACCGAACCAGCAAATATTACGTGCGGCCATAATGAGCGTACCTGCTTTCTCATTATCCAGACCTTCGATATCAATCAGGTCGTCGATGCCCTGCTCAGCAAGATCTTCCAGTGTACAGATACCACGAGTTGCCAAATTATAGGCCAAGGTACGATCCATACCTTCAAGATTCAACAACTCTTCTGCTGGCTGATTATCACCGAGGCTCTCTTTTTGAGCCAATTCAATGGTGGTGAGGGCCGCTTTCGCTCTTTCACGTAGAACTTCAACGGTATCTTCATCAAGACCGTCAATTTCCAGAAGTTCATTAATAGGCACGTAAGCCAGTTCTTCTAACGTCGAGAAGCCTTCTTCTACAAGTGTAGTGGCGAACTCTTCATCAATATCAAGATGCTTGGTGAATGTTTCAATAGAAGCGTGCGCTTCTGCCTGATGTTTTGCATGCAGCTCTTCTGCGGTCATGACATTCAGTTCCCATTTGTCATCACCACGGTGTATTTTCAGCAACTGAGCGGCTAAACGTACGTTTTGTCCGTTACGTCCGATTGCTTGAGCTAAGTTGCTGCTTTCAACGGCAACATCCATCGTGCAGTTGTCTTCATCGACCACGATAGATGCAACATCAGCCGGAGCCATTGCATTAATAACGAATTGAGCTGGGTTATCATCCCATAACACAATATCAATTCTCTCGCCGCCTAATTCGCTCGAAACGGCTTGAACTCGCGCACCACGCATACCAACACAAGCACCCACTGGGTCAATACGCTTATCGTTGGTTTTTACTGCGATTTTGGCACGGGAACCTGGGTCACGGGCAGCAGCTTTGATTTCAATAATTTCTTCGCCAATTTCTGGCACTTCAATGCGGAATAATTCAACCAGCATTTCCGGGCGAGAACGCGTAACGAAAAGTTGTGCGCCACGAGCTTCAGGACGTACATCATACAGGACTCCGCGAATGCGGTCACCTGGACGGAAGTTTTCGCGTGGCAACATATCTTCACGCAGAATAACCGCTTCCGCATTGTTACCTAAGTCTAACGTGATGTTTTCGCGGTTAACTTTCTTCACTTGAGCAGTGATAATTTCACCTTGGTGCTCGCGGAATTGGTCAACAACCATCGCACGTTCTGCTTCACGTACTTTTTGTACGATAACTTGTTTTGCTGTTTGTGTTGTAATACGGTCAAACACAACAGATTCAATTTGATCTTCAACATAACCGCCTAATTGCAGTTCTGGATCTTCAAATTGTGCTGCTTCAAGCGTGATTTCACGCGTTGGCATTGTCACTTCGTCGACAATTAACCAACGGCGGAACGTATCGAAATCACCTGATTTGCGGTCAATTTCAACACGTACATCAATTTCTTGCTCGTATTTCTTTTTGGTCGCCGTCGCTAATGCAGTTTCCAGAGCCTCGAAGATTTTTTCACGAGGGAGGGATTTTTCGTTAGAAACCGCTTCTACAACAGCCAGAATTTCTTTATTCATCCTAGTTGCCTCATTGAACTTTATTAAAAGTGGGGTACCAAGTTAGCTTTCTGGATGTTGCCGAGGGCGAACACCTCATCCTTACCATCTACAGTAACCGTAATCATTTCACCGTCTACGGACTTGATAATACCTTGCCATCTACGGCGGTTCTGCATCGCTATACGTAAAGTCAGAGCCACCTCTTCACCCATAAAGCGCTCATAGTGAGCAACGGTGAATAAAGGACGTTCAAGCCCTGGTGACGATATTTCCAGGTTATAAATCACGGAGATTGGATCTTCGACGTCCAATACTGCGCTCACCTGATGGCTGACATCAGCACAATCATCAACAGTGATGCCTTCTTCACTATCGATGAAGACACGCAGTGTCGATGTGCGACCACGGATAAACTCTAAGCCAACGAATTCAAAGCCTAGCGCCTCCACCGGTGCTGAAATCATCTCTGTTAATTTCTGTTCTAATGTGGACAAGCCCACCCCCAGACATAAAAAAAGGGCATATAGCCCAGTTAATTCGATTGTCAAATAACAAAAAACCCCGAAATTCGGGGCTTTTGTAACTGGACCCTGTAGTGCACGGGTTCACCATGTTCTTATTATACCTGTAAAGTCTAGAGAAATCGATGAGAAATTTTGAGAGCTAGGTTTGATAATAAACCTGATTACTGCATCGGATAACTGCTATTGACTACGATAATGACAAGGTATGTAAATAAGAAATGGTTGCGGGAGCTGGATTTGAACCAACGACCTTCGGGTTATGAGCCCGACGAGCTACCAAGCTGCTCCATCCCGCGTTCGAAAACGTGACATATTCTACACAGATAACCTGTAGATCACAAGCCATCTAAAATAATGGTGCCGAGGACGGGACTTGAACCCGTACGCCCGTTTTGTAGGCACTACCACCTCAAGGTAGCGTGTATACCAATTTCACCACCTCGGCACTGAGGCGAAGTTATCAATGTAATATCAATAACCTCAAATTTTTAACTTCTCACTCATTTCTGAGCTTACTGCTTAATGATGGCATAACTGCCTTCATTCGGAATCTCTAACACTTAACGAGGAATGTCGCTCGTTGGTGTAGCTGGTGCTGCCGGAACGTCTGTTGGTTGCTCGACTTTAGTAGGTTCACTAATGTTTTCCCACTTACTACCACTACCAGTTCCATACTTATTTGCAGTCATATTGCCAAGTATTAAACTGATGATGAAAAACACCGCAGCCAAGATCCCAGTCATACGGGTCATGAAGTTACCTGAACCCGATGAACCAAACAGTGTTGCAGAAGCGCCCGCACCGAATGATGCACCCATGTCAGCACCTTTACCTTGCTGTAACATAATCAGACTAATCAGGCTGATAGCTGCTATCAAGAGGATAATTAAAAGAGCTACGTACATTTGAGTTACCTATTCAGTTGCGGTGCATAGCGTTTGCTATGACCTCTATTACTGCACACCCACTCATTCACTGCGATAAAGGGAAGCCCTTACAGGATTGAGCAGGTGCGAATACTAACCAAAGCTGAGCCGACAAGCAAGTCTATTTTGAGCTCATTTGTTTATTTGCAGAAAAAAACAACAAATGTTCGAAATATTGGCCCAGCTTTTACTTAACAGCAATTAACCCGCTGCTTTTACCGCGTCAGCAATGCGATTTGCCATCGCCGTTACGTCAGCTTCATTTTCGCCTTCAACCATGACACGAATTAATGGCTCAGTTCCTGATTTTCTCAGTAATACGCGGCCTTTACCTGCCAATTGTTTTTCAACTTCTTCATTAGCTGCAACCACCGCATCACTTTGCAGAGGGTCATGCTTACCTTTAAAGCGTACATTGACTAACACCTGTGGCAGTAATTTCATGCCGCTGCATAAGTCGTGAAGGCTCATGTGGTTACGAACCATTGCGCTTAACACTTGTAAGCCTGCAACAATCCCATCACCTGTGGTCGTTTTATCCAGCAAAATCACGTGGCCTGAATTTTCCGCACCCATGCGCCAGCTTTTTTCCTGTAATTTTTCCAGTACATAGCGGTCACCCACTTTTGCACGTTCAAATGGGATCCCAAGCTGCTTCAGAGCGATTTCTAACCCCATATTGCTCATCAGCGTACCAACAACGCCACCTTTTAATTGGCCTTGGCGCAGCGCTTCACGGGCAATAATATACAGAATTTGGTCGCCATCGACTTTTTCGCCAAGATGGTCAACCATGATGATACGGTCACCGTCACCATCAAACGCTAAGCCAACATGGGCTTTTTCTTCTAATACTTTTTGTTGTAACTGACGAACGTCTGTTGCGCCACATTCTTCGTTGATGTTGATACCGTTAGGATCGCAACCAATCGTGATAACTTCAGCACCTAGCTCACGAAATACGTTCGGGGCAATGTGGTAAGTTGCACCATTGGCGCAGTCGATAACAATTTTCAAGCTAGAGAGGCTTTGTTCGTTCGGGAATGTGCCTTTACAGAATTCGATATAACGCCCTGCCGCATCCACGATACGGTTTGCGCGGCCTAACTCTGCGGATTCAACGCAGGTAATTGGCTTTTCCATTTCGGCTTCGATTGCTTCTTCCACTTCATCTGGCAGTTTTGTGCCATCAATAGAGAAAAATTTGATGCCGTTGTCGTAGTAAGGGTTATGGGAAGCCGAAATGACGATGCCCGCTTCAGCACGGAAGGTACGAGTCAAATAAGCCACCGCAGGGGTTGGCATTGGGCCCGTAAAAGAGGCTGATAAACCTGCCGCAGCTAAGCCTGCTTCCAAGGAAGATTCCAACATATAGCCAGAAATACGCGTATCTTTACCGATGATAATCTTACGTGAACCGTGGCGAGCCAGCACTTTACCAGCCGCCCAACCTAATTTTAAAACAAAATCAGGGGTAATTGGGCTATCACCCACTTTGCCACGAATACCATCAGTACCAAAATATTTACGAGAGCTCATACGCTTATTTTTCCTTTTCTGACAGAGTCATCTGCACCACTTGCATCGCTTGTACGGTTTCTTTCACATCATGGACGCGAATGATATGAGCGCCTTGCATTGCTGCAATCACTGCACAAGAGAGGCTACCCGCGAGGCGTTCTTGCGGTGGAACATTCAATAATTGTCCAATCATAGATTTACGTGACATCCCTGCCAATAGCGGTAGTCCGAAATTATGAAATTGTTCTAAGTTTGCCAATAATTGGTAATTATGCGACAAGTTCTTCCCAAATCCAAAGCCTGGATCAAGGATTATTTGCTGCCGCTCAATACCCGCAGCCACACAACGGGTAATTTCGCCTTCAAGATAGGTTTGAACTTCGCGCACCACATTTTCATAATCTGGCGCTTCTTGCATGGTTCTTGGCTGGCCTTGCATGTGCATAATGCACACAGGCAAGCCCGTTTGCGCGGCCACGCTTAACGCATCGGGTTCATGGAGTGAACGAATATCATTGATGATATGCATACCGGCTTTCGCCGCTTCGGCCATCACCTGCGCTTTTGAAGTATCAACAGAAATCCACACATCAAACCGCTTAGCAATGGCTTCCACGACAGGCACAACACGGTCTAGCTCTTCACTCACTGAAACCTCAGCGGCACCAGGACGTGTTGATTCACCACCGATATCGATAATCGTCGCGCCTTCTTGCACCATCTTAGCGACATGCTCTAACGCATCATGATAACGATTATGAGTGCCACCATCTGAAAATGAATCAGGAGTGACATTCAAAATCCCCATCACTTGTGGGGTAGATAAGTCAAGGAGGCGGCCTCTGGCTTTGATATGCATATTTATTTTTCCTTAACGAAAAAAACCCCAGCGAACTGGGGCTTTATGATTTATTTTAACGACAGCTTATTGCGGCTTGTTATCGTTATTATCCGATGGATTAGATTCATCAGAAGTATTGCTTGGCTCTTCAGCACTGTTCTGAGGTTCTTCAGATTGAGGTTTTTCAGCTGTTTTCTCAACATTTGATGGACCTTTACCAAATGTTCCTGTCACATTGCTGACTTTTTTGTCCTCATCCCAACCCGCAGGTTCACGCACTGGACGACGATTCATTAAATCATCAATCATTGGCATATCGATAGTTTCATATTTCAGCAATGCATCTTTCGTTGCATGTAGAATATCGATATTGTCTTCCAGCGTTTTGTAAGCCAGTTGGTAACAGTGGTCTAAGATTTTCTTGATTTCTTCATCAACGATGCGTGCTGTTTCATCAGAAATTCCAGAACCATTACCAGAAGAACGACCTAAGAATGCAGGACCTTCTTCTTTCGAGTATTGCATTGGTCCTAAGCGGTCTGAGAAGCCCCACTGTGTCACCATGTTACGTGCTGTATTGGTTGCAAACTGAATATCGGAAGAAGCACCTGTAGTGACTTTTTCACGACCGTAAATCAGTTCTTCGGCAATACGACCTGCATATGCCGTTGCAATCATACCTTCGAGTTTCAAGCGGCTACGGCTCACTTCATCACCTTCTGGTAAGAAGAACGCCACACCCAATGCTTGACCACGAGGAACAATGGTAACTTTATGAACAGGGTCATGCTCTGGCATTAAGTGACCGATAATCATGTGGCCACCTTCGTGGTAAGCCGTTGATTCTTTTTGCTCTTCGGTCATCATCAGAGAACGACGCTCTGCACCCATCCAAATTTTGTCACGCGCTTTTTCAAATTCAACCATGGAAACGACACGCATATTTGCGCGAGCGGCAAACAGTGCAGCTTCGTTAACCAAGTTTGCTAATTCAGCACCTGAGAAACCAGGTGTTGCACGAGCAAGAATGAATGTGTCTACGCTTGGGTCGATAGGCACACGACGCATATGCACTTTCAGGATTTGTTCACGGCCACGTACGTCTGGTAAACCAACGACGACCTGACGGTCAAAACGGCCTGGACGTAATAACGCAGGGTCAAGAACGTCTGCACGGTTGGTTGCCGCGATAACAATAATCCCTTCGTTGCCTTCGAAACCGTCCATCTCAACCAGCATCTGGTTCAGGGTTTGCTCACGTTCATCGTGACCACCACCTAAACCGGCACCACGTTGGCGACCCACGGCATCGATTTCATCGATAAAGATGATACAAGGCGCTGCTTTTTTCGCTTGTTCGAACATATCACGAACACGCGAAGCACCCACACCCACAAACATTTCGACGAAGTCGGAACCCGAAATGGTGAAGAATGGCACTTTAGCTTCGCCTGCGATAGCTTTCGCAAGTAAGGTTTTACCCGTACCTGGAGGGCCTACCATCAGGACGCCTTTAGGAATTTTACCGCCAAGTTTTTGGAAGCGAGCCGGTTCGCGCAGGAACTCAACAATCTCACCTACTTCTTCTTTGGCTTCGTCACACCCAGCAACGTCTGCAAATGTTGTTTTGATCTGATCTTCTGTCAGCATGCGGGCTTTACTTTTGCCGAATGACATTGCCCCTTTGCCGCCGCCGCCTTGCATTTGGCGCATAAAGAAAATCCAGACACCAATCAACAGAAGCATTGGGAACCAGGAAATGAAAATAGATGTCAGTAAGCTAGGTTCTTCTGGTGGTTCACCAACGACAGTTACATGCTTGTTCAGCATGGTGTCTAACAGCTTCTCGTCCTGCATAGGAAGATAAGTTGTATAGCGGCTATTATCAGCCTTTCTGACGTTCAATTCACGACCTGTGATACGAACTTCACGTACCTGATCCTGGGCTAACTCATTGATAAACGTTGAATAATCAACTCTGCGACTATTCGAATCGCTTGGGCCAAAACTCTGGAACAAGGACATCAGAACAACTGCGATGACTAACCAGAGAATCAGGTTTTTCGCCATGTCACTCAAGGGATTAACCTCATATTACAACTGTGTTAACAAATAACGCTCAGGGTACTATAGTTTTAGTCCTGTCGCTACAATGTATACTTCACGCGATCGAGCCCGCGAAGATTCAGGTTTACGAACTTTTACTTTCGTAAACAGGGAACGGATATCCCTAAGGTAGTCGTCAAAGCCTTCTCCCTGAAACACTTTAACAATGAAACTTCCTCCAGGTGCCAATACTGCACGGCACATATCCAATGCTAATTCAACCAGATACATAGAGCGAGGTATATCAACAGCCGGTGTCCCACTCATATTTGGCGCCATGTCAGACATGACCACCTGTACTTTTTTGTCGCCTACTCGTTCTAGCAAAGCGGCGAGCACTGCTTCGTCACGAAAATCCCCTTGCAGGAAATCAACGCCAACGATTGGGTCCATCGGTAATAAGTCACATGCAATCACTCGACCATTATGACCTATTTGACTAACAACGTATTGTGACCAGCCCCCCGGGGCGGCACCTAAATCAACAACGGTCATACCTGGTTTAAAAATTTTATCACCTTGCTGGATTTCCTCCAGTTTAAACCATGCACGTGAGCGTAACCCTTTCTTTTGTGCTTGCTGAACATATTTATCACTAAAATGTTCTTGCAACCAGCGACTTGAGCTTGCCGAACGTTTTTTATTGGCCATTGTGCTTTCCAACTATACTAAAAGATCTACAACGATATTGCTGCTTCTTTACCATCGAACAGATATAATTGATGGTGATAGATATCAGATGGCGGTAGAATAAGCCATTTTCAATACTAACCAAGCAAAAAATCGATGAATCTTAATAAAAAACAAATTCAGCACCTAAAAAGTCTCGCTCACCACTTAAACCCTGTTGTTATGATTGGCAACAACGGCTTAACCGAAGGTGTCTTAGCCGAGATTGAACTTTCATTAGCCCATCATGAGCTTATCAAAGTCAAAATCGCAGGCGAAGATCGTGATACCAAAAATTTGATCGCTGATGCGATTGTTCGCGAAACTGGTGCAGTAAATGTACAAATTATTGGTAAAATTCTTGTCATCTATCGCTCGTCGGCAGATCGCAAAATCATTTTACCTAAATAATAACCCATCATTTATATAAAAATGCCATTGAAAGCACGTTTTATATGAAGAAAAAGGCCGCCTGCGGCCTTTTTCTTTAAATCAGGGAAATAATATAGCTAATTCAGGGAAATAGGAATCAGATATACTCAACTTTAAGAATTTCGAACTCGACATCTCCGCCTGGGGTTTTGATTGAGACCGCATCATCGACCTCTTTCCCAATCAAACCGCGCGCTATCGGCGAGTTAACAGAAATTAAATTCACTTTAATATCCGCTTCGTCATCACCCACAATACGATACGTCAGCTCTTCATCAGTATCAACATTCAATACCGTTACTGTTGCACCGAAAATCACGCGACCATTGTTGACCATTTTGGTCACATCAATAACTTGTGCGTGTGAAAGTTTCCCTTCGATTTCTTGAATACGGCCTTCACAAAAACCTTGCTGCTCACGAGCTGCATGATATTCCGCATTTTCTTTCAAATCACCGTGTTCACGCGCTTCGGCAATGGACGCAATGATTTCTGGGCGGCGGACAGATTTCAGGAACTCAAGTTCCTCTCTTAGTTTGTCCGCACCAAATACCGTCATCGGGATCTGTTTCATTAATAAATACCTCGGTTTCAATCCTATCTAAAAACAAGTATCTTCCTGATTTTGTAACAACAGTACACCGAACACCTCTGAAAATCAGGGGGGCTCTAAGTAAATAACTCAATCAGACTCATGTACTCATTTATCTTATCATAATGTACGTTATTTTAACTGAGACTTAATAACGGGTCATCGTTTACTTTATAAGGCATTACACTTTAGTATGTGCAGTATGTCCACTTTAATGCGTGAAATCTATGTCATTACTTAACTTAACCAGAAAATGGATACTCACTTTTGGGATTACCTTAGCCAGTAGCCAAGTTTTTGCTATCCCTATTGATGAGTACAAGCAACACTTGCCAGACGGCACTAACCTCGCTCTGGTCGCGCAGAAAGTGGGAAGTAATACCCCATTGATTGACTATAATGCACAACAAATGGCGCTCCCTGCAAGTACACAAAAAGTCGTTACTGCTCTCGCCGCGTTGCTGCAACTAGGGCCAGACTACCGTTTTGTCACCAATTTCGAAACCAGCGCCAAACTGAATAATAATACGCTATCGGGGGATTTAGTGATTCGCTTTAGTGGCGACCCAACCCTCACCCGCCAACAAATTCGTAATATGGCAAATGCGCTGAAGCAAATTGGTATCCACAAGGTCGAGGGTGACTTAATTGTCGATATTTCTGCCTTCGCCAGCCACGATAAAGCGCCTGGTTGGGTGTGGAATGATATGACCCAGTGCTTTAGTGCCCCACCAGCCGCTGCAATCATTGACCGAAATTGCTTTTCAGTTTCGCTTTATCCAGCCGAACGCGCTGGGGATATGGCGTTTATCAAAACCGCCAATTTTTACCCTGTGAATATGTTCAGCGAAGTTAAAACACTCGCGAAGGGCTCGCCAGAAGCACGTTACTGTGAATTAGACGTCGTGCCTGGGGAATTAAACCGCTATACCTTAACAGGCTGCTTGACCCAGCGCAGTGAACCGCTTCCTCTCGCTTTTGCAGTGCAAAATGGGGCGAGCTACTCAGGGGCGATTGTCAAAAATGAATTAAAAACTGCTGGCATTGAGCTCACTGGCAATGTCAAAAAACGCACACAGCCAACCGCACAATCACAAGTGTTGGTTAAAACAGAATCTAAACCACTCCATGACTTACTTAAAGTGATGCTGAAAAAATCCGACAACATGATTGCTGATACTGTTTTTCGGACAATTGGTCGTGAATATTATGGCGTTCCGGGAACTTGGCGATCAGGATCCGATGCTGTCCGGCAAGTGCTGAAACAAAAAGCGGGGATCGATCTTGGTAATACCGTAATGGTGGATGGATCTGGGCTTTCGCGCCACAACTTGATCACGCCAGCAACGATGATGGAGATCCTCCAGTTTATTGCCAAAAATGATCAACAGCTTGATTTCATTTCCATGCTCCCTCTCGCAGGTCACGATGGCACATTGCGCTACCGCGGTGGCTTCGACGAAGCGGGTGTAAATGGGAAAGTTTCAGCAAAAACAGGGGCATTGCAAGGGGTATATAACCTCGCAGGCTTTATTACCACCGCAAGCGGGCAACGCGTTGCATTCGTGCAGTTTATCTCTGCTTATGCGGTTCCACAAAGCCAACAACGTAGCCGCAGAGTACCCTTAGTTCGTTTCGAAAGTCGGTTATATAAAGACCTGTATAAAAACAACTAATTGCTAAGTTTCATTCATTAAAAAAGGCGCTTTTGCGCCTTTTTGTATTTCTAAGATAAATTATTTTTGGTAAATGATTTCGACACCTTCGTCGTCATCTTCATCCCAATCATCATCCCAGTCATCATCAACATCTTCAGCGCCAGAAAGTTGCTCTTTGTGGTAATCATCCCACATGAATTCAACTTTCTCTGGTTGCTGCATATCTTCAGTCGTTGCCATATCACGTGGTTGAGTATTCATAAACTCCATGATATCCCAGCACAGTGCTTTCACACCTTCATGGTTAACTGCTGAAATCATATAGAATTTATCTTCCCAGCCCATTGCTTTGGCAATCTCAGCTGCACGTGCCGCAGATTCTTCTTCGCCTAAGATATCAATCTTGTTGAAGACTAACCAACGTGGTTTCGCTGCCAATTTTTCACTGTATTTTTCTAATTCGCTGACAATGATCTTCGCATTTTCAACAGGATCAGATTCATCGATCGGGCAAATGTCGATCAGGTGCAGCAAGACGCGGCAACGTTCTAAGTGTTTCAGGAATTGGATCCCAAGACCTGCACCTTCCGCAGCCCCTTCGATCAACCCCGGGATATCCGCCACAACGAAGCTTTGCTCGTTGTCCATACGCACCACACCTAAGCTTGGCACTAATGTGGTAAACGGATAGTCTGCCACTTTGGGTTTTGCCGCAGAAACAGAACGAATGAAGGTGGATTTACCTGCATTAGGCATTCCCAACATCCCAACATCTGCTAACAGCATCAATTCTAACAGTATTTCGCGTGTCTCACCTTTCGTACCCATGGTACGTTGGCGCGGAGCACGGTTTACTGATGATTTAAAACGGGTATTTCCGAGGCCATGGAAACCGCCCTTAGCGACCATGTGGCGCTGTTCATGACGCGTCATGTCACAAAGTACTTCGTTAGTGCCAAGATCGCGTACACGCGTTCCTATCGGCACTTTAACCGTGATATCTTGACCACGTTTACCTGTACATTCACGGCTTTGGCCATTTTGACCACGTTCTGCACGGAATGATTTTTCAAAGCGGTAATCGATTAACGTGTTGAGGTTTTCGTCTGCTTGTAAGTAAACGTCCCCACCATCGCCACCGTCACCACCGTCAGGTCCCCCTTTCGGGATGTATTTTTCACGGCGGAAGCTGACACAACCATTGCCACCATCTCCTGCCACGACCAATATTTTGGCTTCATCTACAAATTTCATAATTCTCTCTCCGCTTCTGAGCCGCATAACGCTGGATGGCTGTTCTACTCAGAGATGGTGCATCTTTAATACGTGTGTAGTTCATTAAAGATCAAATATCTGAATATAAAAAGCCCCGCAAAAAGTTTTGCAGGGCTTTAAGTCTGAATTAAAGATCAGAAAACTTATTCAGCTTCGATGCTGATAAATTTACGATTGTTTGGACCTTTAACTTCAAATTTCACTTTACCATCCGCTAATGCGAACAGAGTGTGGTCACGGCCACAACCTACGTTGGTGCCTGCGTGGAACTTAGTACCACGTTGACGAACGATGATGCTACCTGCTAATACAGCTTCACCACCAAAACGTTTAACACCTAAACGTTTTGCTTCTGAGTCACGACCGTTACGAGTCGAACCACCAGCCTTTTTATGTGCCATTAATCTGCTCTCCTAAATCTTAAGCGATGACAGTGATCTTAACATCAGTGAACCACTGACGATGACCCTGTTGTTTACGGCTATGTTTACGACGACGGAATTTGACGATTTTAACTTTCTCGCCACGACCGTGTGCAACCACTTCCGCTTTCACTTTAACGCCTTCAACGACAGGAGCGCCGATTTGGATCTCATCGCCATTAGCAACCATTAAAACTTGATCAAATTCAACAGTTTCACCTGTTGCGATGTCCAGCTTTTCTAGGCGGACAGTTTGACCTTCGCTAACTCGGTGTTGTTTACCACCACTTTGGAAAACCGCGTACATATTAACTCCGCTTTCCGCGTACTCGCTAAATATTTCAATTCCAGAGCACGCTATAAAATATTCACAATAGGGCGCGAATTCTACGCAAAAAAGCATCAGAACACAAGCCAATAATGCGGTTAGATGACAAAAAATACGACTTTTTTCTCAACAACCTCTTTTTAGTACTGATTTAGTGCCAATAACTCAAATTGTTACTTATTTAAACATTTTTTGCATCACACCTGATAATCTTATTATTAATAATGTTATGCTAATGGTATAAGTGTTCTATTCGGTCTCCCATTTTACTATTCAGGGAATGAACCAAAAACTAATAATATGAATAAATTACGATGAATTTAGAATCTATTATTGAACTAACAACTGAGGATATGTCAGCGGTAAACGAAGCCATCCTCAGTCAATTGAATTCAGATGTTGCGCTAATTAACCAGCTTGGTTATTACATTGTCAGTGGTGGAGGCAAAAGGATCCGCCCAATGATCGCGATACTGGCTGGAAGATCCTTAGGCTACTCTGGGCATAAACATACCCAAGTTGCAGCCTTGATCGAATTCATCCATACCGCAACATTATTGCATGATGATGTTGTTGATGAATCGGACATGCGTCGTGGAAAACAAACCGCAAATGCGGTGTTTGGTAACGCTGCAAGTGTGCTAGTGGGTGACTTTATTTACACACGATCCTTCCAGATGATGACGGATCTTGATTCGATGCGCGTCCTCAAGCTCATGTCTGAAGCCACTAATGTGATCGCAGAAGGCGAAGTCTTACAGCTGATGAACTGTAATGATCCGAATATTACTGAAGAAAACTACATGCAAGTCATCTACAGTAAAACGGCACGTTTATTCGAAGCTGCGGCTCACGCATCCGCTATTTTAGCGAATGCAACGTCTGAGCAAGAAAAAGCATTACAGGATTATGGCCGTTACATTGGCACAGCCTTCCAATTAATTGACGATTTATTGGATTATGACGCTGATAACGCTCAGTTAGGTAAAAATACGGGCGATGACCTCGACGAAGGTAAGCCAACGCTTCCTCTTCTTCACGCCATGCAAAATGGAAATGAAGAAGAGTCTGCATTGATTCGCCAAGCTATTGAACAGGGCAATGGACGTCACTTGTTAGAGACTGTTTTAGCAACGATGAAACGGTGCGGTTCACTTGAGTACACCTATGCACGTGCACAGCAAGAAGCACAAAAAGCGATTGATGCATTAAATGCCATTGATGATTCTATTTATAAAGAAGCTTTAATTGGGCTTGCTCATATCGCTATCCAACGTCATTCCTAAAACTCGCTATAAACTGTTTAAGAAAAGGGGAAAGTTATTTTTCCCCTTTTTCGTCTTCCGCTATCTGTGCCAGAAGTGAAGATAGTCCGTAACGCAAAATGTATTTAACGATTTTATTGCGCTCGGTCTCTGTCAGTTGATAGTAAGCTTCAGACCAGATTTGTAATGCATCTGTTCGTTGGCTTTGATAAGGCACTGATGGCTCGTATAAGTTTAATTGGCCTTGAATTTCACTCGGTAGGCTTTCAATATAATACTCAACAGCTTTACCTTGAACGCCTCGCTTTCGTCGATTTTTCCAGCCTTCTCGTCTCGCCATGAGGTTAACTCCCTGTGGCGAGGTGGGGAGACCTTCTAGCCCTGCGAGCTCTTTCGCAGTGAACCACAATTTTTTCATATCTTCACTTTCACGCTTATATTATGAAATCTGCTGTTGCAGCTTTACCAAACTGTCATCTGTTAAAAAAAGATTTAGACTAAATATAATATTATTTTTATATAATTAATTATTTACAAATTAAGTATTTGTAAATGGCTTTTTATTAATTAAATCAATTAGTGCTAACGCCCCTTCGCGTATAATGAAGGCTAAAATCACCTCACGCTCATCATGGGAAAGTTGGTTGTAAGCTTCTTGCCAAATAAACGAATTGTCATTTCGTTTTACCTGATAAATTGGCGAAACTTCACTCACAAACTGGCCTTCAAAAATATCGATAGGTAGAGAACTAATGTGGTATTCCAGCGCCTTGCCTTGAACACCTTTTCTTTTGCGACAAGTCCAATTTTCACGCCTAGCCATGGCATTAATACCTTGAGTTGTCATAGGAAGCCCATGCAACCCAACTAACTCTTTTGCTGTTAGCCATTCCTTGTACATACTGACCCTCCTAGTCCTGATGACAATGTATTTATAGTTGCTGAAAACTATCTATATTTTCTTAAAAACCGTTAACCTATTCATTTTATTAATAACAGGAAATAATAATATACAAATGACATATGTTATTTGTGTTCTAATTTCTTTTAATAACAGATAATTAAATAATTTACTCGCTAATAATTTAAGTAATTTTATTGCGTAAATTAGTTATATTACCAATACAAGTAACGAGCGACAGTAAATACGTCCATCCCAATACTAACTCGAAAGAGTTAGTTTTATTTTCAAAGTTTTATCTTAATTCACAGTTATTAATTCTAGCTTTCTATTTGATTTCACAAAAACCACGACAGTTTCATAAAATAGGGTTTTAAGAAAAAATAAGAAATTATTTTGGGAAATTTCTGTTATTTTATTTCCTATAACAGGACGATTGTATTGAATGTATCACAATATCCCGTTACTCGTACCATTAACTCTACATGATTCTGAATGAAAAAAGGACTAAAAAATGATTTTACGGAAGTCAGACTGGCACCCAGCAGATATCATCGCAGCATTACGTAAGCGCGGGACGACTCTTGCGGCTATTTCACGTGAAGCAGGGCTGAGTTCTTCAACGCTTGCGAATGCCCTTTCACGTCCATGGCCTAAAGGAGAATGGATTATTGCCAATTTTTTAGGGATCCACCCATCTGAAATCTGGCCTAGCCGCTATTATGACCCGATTACTGGTGATTTATTAGAAAGAAAGGTAAGAGAAAAAACGACAGAGGAAGATTAAAACCAAATGAAAATAACTATAAAGCCGTGAATAAAAATGTATTTATTCACGGCTTTATCTTTTTATCATTATTCAATAAAGAGAATATTATTGCATACGCGCAAAACCGTCAGCCAAGTCTTGTTTTAAATCATCCAGATTTTCTAAACCAATTTGAAGTCGCAATGTAGGACCTCCCGGATCCCAATGGGTGACTGTGCGATATTCCGCGCAATTAAATGGAATAATTAAGCTTTCAAAACCGCCCCATGAATAACCCATACCAAAAATGGATAACCCATCAAGCATTTTTGCAATATCCGCTTGAGTATATTTCGGGTCTAACACGATAGAAAATAACCCTGATGACCCAGTGAAATCCCGTTTCCAAATTTCATGCCCCGGGCAATCAGGAAATGCAGGATGTAAAATTCGAATAACTTCAGGGCGCTCTTGTAGCCAGTGGGCTATGTCCAATGCTCTTTCTTGGGCTTCTTTTAAGCGAATCGGTAGCGTTCTCATGCCGCGTAAAGCCAGAAAACAGTCTTCCGCTCCCGGCAACATCGCCATGTAATCATACGTTTCACGTAGTTTTGGCCACCACGCTTGATTTGCAGAAACAATCCCCATCAGCAAGTCAGAATGTCCGCCTAAATATTTAGTTCCGGCTTCTAATGAAATATCACACCCCAGTTCATGGGCTTTAAAAAACAAAGGCGTCGCCCATGTGTTATCGATGATAGTGGCAATATTATGCCGCTTCGCAACGTTAACAATCGCTGGAACATCTTGAATTTCAAAACTTTGGGAACCCGGAGATTCTAAAAAAATGGTGCTGGTATTTGGCCGTACGAGTGTTTCAATCTCTGCACCTATCATCGGGTCATAATAAGTGGTCTCTATCCCCATTTTATCCAGTAACCCATGGCAAAATTTGCGGGTTGGCCGATAAACGCTATCAGGCATCAGTAAGTGGTCGCCCGTTTTCAGTGTCGTCAACAAGGCTAAGACAATTGCCCCTAACCCTGACGGTGATAACACTGTACCTTCTGCCCCAGCCAGTGCAGACCAAGCCTGTTCGAGCTGCTTGATGGTCGGCGTACCCGCAGTACCATAGTTAAATTCTGCTCTATCGTTGATTAAGGCATCAACCGTTGGGAACACCACCGTCGAACCACGATAAACGGGAGCGTTTACGAACCCAGCTTGTTTCGCTGGGTCTCTTCCAAGCTGGGTCACTTGTGTATCAACATGAAACTCAGAAACTGCTTTTTTCTTCATGAGATCCTCTCATCAACATCATTATTTATTCGAAAAACTTAAAGAATGGCGATAGGCATAACAGCACACCAAAGAAGATGATGAACCACACTGTTGGGCCTTTAAATTTGTGTAGTGCAGGCACTTTGTAAACAAGATAACAAGGGATTAGGCAAGAAACGATACCAAACAATGGGCCACCTAACTGCATAAAGAACAGGATGGAGAATCGTGTTGAAACCCAGAACCACAGCGCGATGATCACCCCTAAGCATACACCATAATGTAATACCGTTTGGTTAATACGCTCTTCAGGCATGAATCGAGTGAGGATATTCACCACGATGCCTTTTATCGCTTCTTGGAAGCCCAAGTAAATCCCTAAGAATGCCGTTAAGATAGCAAAAATATTCAGCAATGCCGTCATCACTTTCACCACGGCACCGGGTATAACCTGTGCGGCAATCGCTAATGCAGAGATATTTTGCTCAAAAGCAGAGACTGCTTGTTCATGGCTAATTGAGAAAGTAAAAGAAAACGCAAAGAACAAGACAGCAACCGCTAAAATAATATATGCCACTCGGTTAGCCCGTATTGCACGATACGTGGCAATACGTTTATCGCTTTCGACCTTACGATAGGCAATGTTCATTGGGCTTAAGATTTGTACAAATAATATAGAAAATAACGTAAATGGCAGCGTTAAGAAAACATCTCGCATAAATGAAAGAAAATCAGGAAATGCGGTGATATTGGCAAAGTTCCAATATGGCACCATTACAACACCAAGCAGCACAATGATACCAAATTTCACGATAACCATTGGGCCAGACACTTTAAACAGCAGTCTTTCCCCTTGAGCCGCTATCGCCACTAGTACCGTAATAATAATCAAACCATACCAAACCGAATCAGATAATAGCCCCTCGGTTAACCCAAAGGTTTTAATATACGAGGCGCTGTCGAAGGTCACAGCTAATGAATAAGAAAACATGCCGTGCAATAGCATTAAGAAATACGCTATCCCTAATGCTATCCCCCAGTTTTTACCTAAGTATTGTGTAATAACACTCGCATAGTCATTACATTCTTCAGACTCTGATAAGGTTCTGAGATATAAATTTTGTAGCCAATATATGGCGGGATAAGAAAGCATCGTGGCGGCAATAAACACCCAAATACCTTTAATACCGATTTGCACAGGCATAAATACAATTCCTGAGCCAATCGCCATTCCAATACATAAAACTACCCAACCCACATCATATTTTGTAAAAGGGATTTTTTTGGTATCAATCGGATTACCTGCACTTGCCTGAATACTATTAGACATAGTCTATTCCTCAACGTTATAGATTTAATTATTAAAAAAGTTAGGAACAACATTATTTGTCGGCGTTAATTCTATTATCGCCATTTTTTAATACTGGTGTGACGCGAGCAAACTGCGATAAATTCACAATTATAGTATGCTGGAATAAACGGGTTTGATAGGGCAGGACAATGCTAATAAATAAAAACACTTTTGCGTTCAAAGCAAAAATTGACAGCTACGCGATTTTTCGACATTTGGAGTTATTCATCAAAATCGTCGAATGTAATAGCTTTAGCCTAGCTGCAAAAAAGCTGAATGTAACGCCATCATCCGTCAGTCGAGGGCTACAGCAGCTAGAGGATCAACTGGGCGTCGTCTTGCTAAAGCGTACAACCCGAAATTTTATTTTAACCGATGCAGGGCGCTATTTATTGCAACGATCGCAAAATTTATTGGCTGATCTTGATGACTCACTAATTAATACCGCTAGCTTTTATCAACACGCTCAAGGGCAATTAAAGATCACTTGTTCCATTGCATTTGGTGTCTGCCATTTAATGCAAATATATAGCGAATACCGCGAAACAAATCCCAAAGTCAGTTTATCCGTTGATCTTAATGATGAGCTGATTAATTTGAATGAGGTGGATTTTGATATTGCGTTGCGTATTACCAGCCACCCACCTGAGAATTTCGCATTACGGAAAATTTGCAATATTAATTGGGTATATTGCGGTAGCCGAACCTATTTCGAGCGTTATGGCATTCCGCAATCCCCTGCCGATATCGCATCACATAATTGCTTAATTAACCCAAATATTCCTGACACATGGCGAATGACAGATAAAGACGGTAGCGCCTATCCTTTGGAAATAAATAATATGATTGAGGTGAACAGCAGCTTAGGCTTATTAGAAGCCGCGCGTTGCCATCAAGGTATCGTTTGTTTACCCACGTATATGTTAGGCAATTATATTGAAAATGGGGAACTGATCCCTGTTTTGCTGGATTACGACCCGAAATCAACCCCGTTTGCGCTGTACGCTTTATACCACCCTGCGCATACGCATTCACCGAAAATCAGAACGTTTATTGATTTTTTAGTGGAAAAAATACCATCAGACCCACATTGGGATCATTGGATGCGCCAGCACGCCTCATAGTCATGCTTCGTAATAATCGTGCAGAAACTAAAAAGGTTGAGTTTAATAAAAAACTCAACCTTTTCGATTAGGAAAAATTAATTGGCATTAGCCATTAATGAATTTTTCACCTAATTCGATATCCGCTTTCAGGACATCTAACATATCTTTCAGCGCTTTTTCTTCAAATGCACTTAATTTGCCGATTGGCAGGTGTTTTTCGATACCGTTTTTACCTAAAACAACTGGTTGTGCGAAGAAACGTGCATGTTGGCCTTCGCCTTCAGTGTAAACACACTCAACCACGTTGCTTTCACCTTGCAGACCACGAATTAAAGATAAACCTAAACGTGCTGCTGCTTGGCCCATAGACAGAGTCGCTGATCCGCCACCTGCTTTTGCTTCAACAACTTCAGTACCTGCGTTTTGGATACGTTTTGTCAGCGCTGCGATTTCGTCATCAGAGAAGCTTACGCCTTCAATTTGTGATAACAGAGGCAGAATTGTCACACCAGAGTGACCACCGATAACTGGCACTTCGACATCGTTGACGTTTTTGCCTTTTAATTCAGCAACAAAAGTATTAGAACGAATGATATCTAATGTGGTCACACCGAATAAACGGTTTTTGTCGTATACACCGGCTTTTTTCAGAACTTCAGCAGCGATTGCAACGGTGGTGTTCACTGGGTTAGTGATGATACCGATTAATGCTTTCGGGCAAGTTTCTGCAATTTGTTGAACCAGGTTACGAACGATGCCTGCGTTGATGTTAAACAGGTCTGAACGGTCCATGCCTGGTTTACGCGCAACACCCGCAGAGATAAGAACAATATCTGCACCTTTAAGAGCAGGTTTCGCATCTTCACCCGCAAAACCCGTCACTTTAACATCCGTTGGGATGTGACTTAAGTCAGCAGCAACACCTGGAGTAACCGGTGCGATGTCGTAGAGGGAGAGTTCTGAACCGGCTGGAAGCTGGTTTTTGAGAAGAAGGGCGAGAGCCTGACCGATACCACCTGCTGCACCTAGGACTGCAACTTTCATTCTGAAACTCCTTAATTTGTACTTTAAAAAGATATCACTTTATTTGTTTATACACTCAACACATTACGTATAAAAAACAATTTCTTAACAGATAGAGAGAGAGTTTAACGCTAGAGAATTTGTCGACTAATTGCCATCATTCTAAACAAATTCCTTATCTGTTAATGAGATAACGGGCACTTTTTTAACAAATAGTTTTTCTCACTATTGCTTTTCGCACAATAAGTGGTTTTTCCTGTTCATTATTCAAGCAAAAACCATTTTGTTAACAATAAAGTTACAACTTTTATAAGCTAAATTCATTGATCTATTATGCTAATGTTTAATACTAACTATTTAAGATAAATTAACCATTCACGCTGAAAACGGAATAACATAAAACCTTAAAGGTTCCGTTATCATTGATTATTAAATCATCATAACGCAATTTTGTTGCATAAAAATGCACTTTTACGGATAATACAACTTAGTTTAATGCCGATGAATGGGTTAATTATGCGCACTCCGTCTAAACAAGAAGACTTAGTTAAGGCTTTTAAAGCCCTACTCAAAGAAGAAAAATTTAGCTCTCAGGCTGAAATTGTCACGGCTTTGCAGGAAGAAGGCTACGAAAACATTAATCAATCTAAAATTTCCAGAATGCTCACCAAGTTTGGTGCCGTTCGCACTCGTAATGCGAAAATGGAAATGGTGTATTGCCTGCCAGCTGAGCCCGGTGTGCCGACAGCCACCAGCCCATTGAAAAACCTCGTTTTGGATATCGATTACAACCCATCGGTTGTGGTGATTCGAACCAGCCCAGGTGCAGCCCAATTAATTGCTCGCTTACTGGATTCATTAGGTAAAGCAGAAGGCATTTTAGGCAGTATTGCTGGGGATGATACAATATTCTCTACACCTGCGAATAACTTCACGACAAAAGAGCTATACGAAGCAATTTTAGCGTTGTTCGAACAAGAGCTCTAAGTTACATCAATCGCTTGATGTAACACTAAGGGGGAAAAGCATCGACTTTCCCTCTTTTTATTTAAGCCAAAGATTAGGGGCTCTACCGTGCTATTCGACATTTTTCGCAATATTGTGCATTACGGCTTTCATTTTTTGATGCCCATTTTGTTTGCATATCTGTTTTGGCGAAAAAACTGGAAGTTAGCTGCGTTGATTATGATTGCGACGATGGCGATCGATTTAGACCACTTACTAGCAACCCCTATTTTCGACCCTGAGCGTTGTGGTATTGGCTTCCACCCTCTTCATTCCGTCTGGGCTGCGATTGCCTATGTTATCTTACTGTTTATGCCATCGTGGAAACTCAAAGCAGTGGCGGTCGGGTGCTTGTTCCATCTTTTTACCGATTCCCTCGATTGCTATATGGGCAGCTTAAAAAAAGAAATGAATAACCCAGTGACATTAAGCTGGGTGATAGACCAATGCCCATTCAACACTTCAGACATAAAAAAACCCCAGCTATCTTAATGAACACTGGGGTCTACCTAGATCATTATCTGTAGGCTTAATTAGTCATCCACTTCAGTTTCTGCTTTGGCTTTTAAGCCTGCCAGCAATTTCCCATGGATACCTTCAAAACCACCGTTGCTCATCACGAGGATATGGTCACCGGGCTGCGCAGTCTCAATCACCATATTGGTTAGAGCCTCAATATCTGCACTCCAGCGAGCAGGTTGCACGCATTTCTCAGCGATGTCAGTCACCATCCACGGAATATTCGCCGGTTGGAATAAAAAGACTTCATCAGCACGGCCTAAAGCTGGGGCGATATCATTTTTATTCACGCCCAGTTTCATGGTATTGGAACGAGGCTCTAACACGGCAATAATGCGAGAAGTCCCTCCCACTTTACTGCGTAACGCTTCGAGTGTTGCCAAAATGGCGGTTGGATGATGCGCAAAATCATCATACACACTCACACCATTTTCCACACCACGTAGTTCAAGGCGGCGGCGTGCATTGATAAATTTATCCAATGCGATGCAAGCTTCTTTCGCAGGCACACCAACATGGTGAGCCGCAGCAATCGCCATCAAACCATTTTGGATATTGTGGTTGCCGACTTGCTGCCAAGAAACTTCACCCACTTTTTCTTGCTGATAATACACTTCAAAGTGGCTGCCATCGTGATTTAGCTTCACTGCTTGCCATTCGCCATGTTCACCGCCCACCAGCTCTTGCTCACTCCAACAACCCATGCCAATCACTTGTTTTAAATGATTGTCATTGTCTGGGGTGAAGATTTTGCCACTGGCAGGCACGATACGAACAAGGTGATGAAATTGTTTTTGGATTGCTTCAAGATTTTCGAAAATATCCGCATGGTCGAATTCAAGGTTGTTTAAGACCAACGTTTTCGGGCTGTAATGCACAAATTTCGAGCGTTTATCAAAGAAGGCACAATCATATTCATCGGCTTCAATGACAAAGAATGGGCTTTCGCCTAGCTTGGCGGACACATCAAAATTACCCGGTACACCACCAATCAAGAAGCCTGGTTTGTAGCCGCAATCTTCTAAAATCCACGCGAGCATTCCTGCGGTTGTGGTTTTACCGTGCGTTCCTGCCACAGCCAGTACCCAACGCTCAGGCAATACGTGGTCATGTAACCACTGAGGACCTGAAGTGTAAGGTAAACCTCGTTCTAATACAGCTTCAACACAGGGGTTACCGCGTGTCATGGCATTGCCAATCACGACCATATCTGGAATCGGTTCGAGCTGAGCCGGATCATAACCTTGAATAAGCTCAATACCTTGATTTTCAAGCAATGTGCTCATCGGTGGATAAACATTCGCATCCGAGCCCGTCACTTTATGGCCTAAAGATCGCGCCAATATCGCCAAGCTTCCCATAAAGGTACCGCATATACCTAAAATATGTATGTGCATTCTTTTTCATCCAATTAGCATGAGGTTTGTCACTATTCTACCCATCAATAGCAGGTTTATAAATGCATTAACCTATTAATCTTTTTTTTATTTAGTTAAACTCTCCCCCGCGCGGGGTATAATCGTCCCGCAAAACCTTTGTCAATTTTATTCAGGACCTTCGTCATGAAAACATTAGGCGAATTCATCGTCGAAAAGCAACAAGATTTTCCTCATGCAACAGGTGAGCTGACGTCATTACTGTCAGCGATTAAACTGGGCGCTAAAATTATCCATCGTGATATTAACAAAGCTGGACTCGTCGATATTCTTGGCACTAATGGTGTGTCGAATATTCAAGGTGAAGTCCAGATGAAGCTTGACCTGTATGCAAACGAAAAACTGAAAGCGGCCCTAAAAGCACGCGGAGAAGTCGCCGGTATCGCCTCTGAAGAAGAAGACGAAATTGTCATTTTCGAAGGAGACCGTGCAGAAAACGCAAAATATGTCGTATTAATGGACCCACTTGATGGTTCTTCGAATATTGATGTAAACGTTTCCGTCGGGACAATTTTCTCAATTTACCACCGTATTACGCCAATTGGCCAACCTGTGACTGAAGCAGACTTCCTGCAACCAGGTAACCGCCAAGTTGCTGCGGGTTACGTTGTTTACGGCTCATCAACCATGTTGGTTTATACCACAGGTGTTGGCGTACATGCGTTTACTTACGACCCATCTTTAGGCGTGTTCTGCTTATCTCATGAGAAAGTCATGTTCCCATCGGAAGGCAAAATGTATTCCATTAACGAAGGTAACTACATCAAGTTCCCTATGGGCGTTAAAAAGTACATTAAATACTGCCAAGAAGAAGATAAAGCAACAAACCGCCCTTATACCACACGCTATATTGGCTCTTTAGTGGCAGACTTCCACCGTAACTTGCTCAAAGGGGGTATCTACATCTACCCAAGCACGGCAAGTCACCCGAATGGAAAACTGCGTCTACTGTATGAGTGCAACCCAATTGCATTCTTAGCTGAACAAGCTGGCGGTAAAGCAAGCGATGGTGCGAACCGTATTTTAGACCTCATCCCAAGTGAATTACACCAGCGTGCCCCGTTCTTCGTCGGAACTGAGTCCATGGTGGAGAAAGCTGAATCATTCATGCGTGAATTCCCAGACGCTGAATAATCCAATTCACTGATGCTCAGGCGGGGTTTCCCGCCTTTTTTGTCCCTTTTTTTCGCCAACTAGTGAGTTTTGCCCCTTTTTGCGGCTATAATGTCCCCCACGCTATCTACCCGAAAAAGTGAGTGACTTGAAAGTCGATAACTAACACTATTTAATCAATGCGTTAATAGTCAGCGGGTAAATTCATTATTCACACAAAGGATGCATTTAAATGGGCCTGAACAATGTACCGGCAGGTAAAGATCTGCCAGAAGATATCTACGTTATCATCGAAATTCCAGCTAACGCAGATCCTATCAAATACGAAGTTGATAAAGAATCTGGCGCGCTGTTTGTAGACCGTTTCATGTCAACAGCGATGTTCTATCCGTGCAACTACGGTTATATCAACAACACACTGTCTTTAGATGGTGACCCAGTTGACGTGTTAGTCCCAACGCCATACCCATTACAACCAGGTTCAGTCATTCGTTGCCGCCCAGTTGGCGTCCTGAAAATGACCGACGAATCAGGTGAAGATGCAAAATTAGTGGCGGTTCCACACACTAAACTGAGCAAAGAATACGATCACATTAAAGATGTGAACGATATCCCTGAGTTACTGAAAGCTCAAATCACTCACTTCTTTGAACATTACAAAGATTTAGAAAAAGGTAAGTGGGTTAAAGTTGACGGTTGGGATAACGTAGAAGCTGCGAAAGCGGAAATCGTTGCCTCTTTCGAACGCGCTGCAAAAAAATAATTTCCTTTCAGGGAATATGATTGAAGGCTCTGGCTAACCCCAGAGCTTTTTTTATGCCTTTAAATGTAAAAACGCCGGCTATATTGCCGGCGTACTGCACATTGTCCACTCAACAAAATAGTGTGTGGTTATTTTTCTTCATCACGTTTGAGCCAGTCGCCGCTTTTAATTTGGCGCAGGCCATCAACCGAATGCTTATATAGATAAATCCAAGCATTGCCATATGGCGTTGGGATTAACTCTCTTACATAATCCTGAGAGTTTTTCTTAAGCTCATCTAGCTCGGTTAAAATCGATGGATTGATGCGATACACTTCGCACTCAATTGCGCCATCGCCTTTCACCACAGCGGGATAAAATCCAAGATCATACAGTTCATAGCCTTCTAGCTTATGCTCACCTAACAATTGAGCATAAGTCATCCAGTGATGATTTCCTTGCTTTTGTCTTAAGCTGCCATAAACAATTACACGCATAATCTAAAACTCAAATTGGTAAAGGAGATCCAAGGCCTGATTTACACCAGACACAGCTTCTAAATACAATTTTGGCATTAATCGATAACGTAGGGTTAACGTTGCCAAGGAGTCAAAGATACCAACACCATACTTCACTTGTAAATCATTAGTTATCTTACCGCTTACCACAACTTGGGAACCGTCTCCCACACCTTGCGTATCGAGCGCCAGATCAGAAACCCCAAATGTTTCACCGATTTTACCCACCAGTTGACCACTTTGAGCCACACCTAAGCCGATAATCATCGATGTCATTTGTGAGCCATTTGCATCACCACTTTCTAAGCCTTCCCCTCTTAACAGATAAGAAAGTGCTTCTTGTTGCGTCTTGGCTGGCTCAGAGAATATCTCGACTTTCGGTTTGTCTGCAAGCCCTGTGACCTTAACACCTGCGATGACATCATCCGCCGTGTTCTCTGGGTTACGAATCGCTTCTAAATTTAAGAACGGTTGGTCCGCCGGACCTGAGAACTGAATTTGCCCTTTACGGACAATCAAGTCCTGACCATAAGCACGGAAACGCCCTGCTGGAATGTCAATTTGACCATTCAAGCTCAGCCCTTGCTTATTCTGTAATACCTTCAGTAACCCTGTTAAGCGCGCTTTTAGGCCAAACGCATCTAACTGCACATCATTACCAATTTTAATATCCAAATTGGTTTGAATCGGAATCGAAGGCGCTTTTTCCTCAATCGGCTTCAAGTTACTGTCTAACATCACCACATCGGACGATGCGCTCACTGCTGACTCAGGTAACTCCTGAACCGTAATTCTCGCCCATGGGATAGTCACTGAACCACTTAGCGTCAAGAGCGATGGTGACGCATCAAACACGATATCGGGCTGCACATCAATTTTAATCATCGGTGGCATAGACACACGCAGGTTGTTCCCTCGTGCCATCACTTGCGCCCGCCATGCATTGATATTGCGCCAATCCGCATCACCATCAATGTTCAGGTAGCCTTCTGGTGTGTTGATCTGCCCCTTCATCACCGAGCTAGTACCATTGAAATTAACACCTAAATGACCACTTTTAATATCGAATGGGATCATCGCAGACTTAATTTCTAAACTGGAAAGCGATAAATTCCCATTTAGCAGCGGGTTATTGGCAGAACCCCCTAAGCGTAAATTGGCATTTAAACGCCCGTTAGCCACCTCTTTTTGGCCCAGTAACGGTTTGATTAAATCCAAGGTAATGGAATTGATTTCAACATTACCTGATAACAAACGGCGTTTTTCGATATCGGAAACTTGTAGGTTTCCGCGCATCTGCCCGTTATTGGCGAGGCCAAATAACCAATTAAGGTCGGCTTTGCCGTTTTTCAAGGCGGCGCTGAGTGTTAACGTATCAAATGCGATAGGTAAACGCGTTCCTTCAACAAACTGGGTCGCTTTGACATCATTACCACGTAAATCGACCTGCACTTGAGGCATGCTACCATCGGCTTTCCAGCTCGCATTCGCTTTACCACTAAATACACCGCTAACACGGGTATCTTTTGGCATAAACGGTTTTATCATCGCTAAGTCAAAGCGCTCTAACACAATATCTGCGCTGCCGCTTTTCCCTGCCTTAATTGGTTTTGGCACACATAAACGCGCGTTTGGATTCACCCAACAATGGCTGCCAATGGTCACTTCTTGCGTTTGATTGGCATAATTGAGTGACATGGCTTGATTTAAGCGCCATTCGCCCACTACCGTATCAAATAACGTATTTGATAACGTCCCTTTCCACACCTCAGTTTGGCGATCAAACCCGCCCGCTAACGCCAATTGGCCAGAAACAGGTTCGCCTTTCATGTTTAATTTCAGAGTATGCTGTTTTTCGCTACCTTTGGCATCTAACGTCAGGTTGCTAACGACTAAATCCCCTTGCCTTAACTGACGTAAAACAACGGATAAATCCCCTTTAATTTGCTCACCGGTCGCAACATTACCTTTGATAGCGACATTTTCGATAGCTAGGTCATTTTGCCATTTCACGCCTCGGGCAGTGAGGTCAACTAAGGCTTCTGGCGTCTGCAAATTACCGCGTAATTTCACATCCCCAGCAATCACCCCACCAAGCCCTGGCAATAAGCCATTGAGCGCAGGTGCACTAATTTTGGCATCAAGGTTCCATTTCTCAGCGAGAGAGCCCTTAACATCCACATTATTCTTGCCTAACGCTAAATTAAAATGCGGGATATCCCATTGGCCAGCGGCGTTACCTTTCGCCTGTCCACGCGCTTTGAGTAAGTTATTTTTAACATTACCATCGAGCATAATTTCAGGGATATCTAACTGCCAACTGCCACCGTATAAGCTACCGCGGGTGGCAATCTTACCGTCCACTTTTGCTGGCCATTCTGGGTACTGTTTTGCAGTATTGATCCCTGACAGTGTCAGAACCGCATTCCAGCTAATCGCCTTGCTCCAATCAGCCACACCAGTGATATCCGCATTTCCTTGCAACGCTGCAAGGCGTAAACGCGTTAAATTAATTTGCTCTTCATTACCTTTTGCATCCAGCATCAAGGTCGATGGCGGTAAGTCTTGCCCCGTGATAGCTGAACGCAACGATAAATCATAGGCCGATGGACGACCATTTAAGCGCAAGCGCGTACCATCTAATTGATACTGCGCATCGCCGACTAGTGGCCATGCTAGTTTATCGCTTTCAAGAGTGAGTAAAATCGGCAAATCGGCTTGGGATAAGTCCGTTTCAGCATCAAGCGTGGCATTAATTGGCCCTTGTAAATTGAGCGCTAACTTCAATTCATCAATCAAACCGCCTTTGAGGGATAAATCGACTTTCTGCCCATCTAAATCCTCTAAACGACTTTCCCCAATCACCGACAATGAAACGGGCCATTTATCTTGCAGTGTTGCGGTCCCAGATAACGATACATTACCTTGCGGTGCATCCACTTTAAGCTGTTTAACCAACACTTGTTGCCCTTGATTGGACAAACTAAGGTGCAATTGGTTGATTTTAACGTCAGTACCGCCCGTTAATTGGAAATTCGAGGCATTGATCCCTTCCACATTTAAATCAACAGGGAGAATGACTTCTGGCAACTCGGCTAATAATGGTTTCGAAAATAATGCCTTAAGCTCATCACCAAGGGATTTTTGCGCATTGATTGGTGTCGAGTCTGGCTGCTTTTCTTCAACAGGCTGTGCTTGTGGGTCTTCAGGCAAGTTTATTGCTAAATCAATAATATCCGTCGGCGTAAGGGTAATCGCTTTCCCTTCCCACGTCGCCCCAGTGGTAAATTTCGCCAAATCGATAGCCATACCATCTACAGTGACATGCGTTTCCACCAATGACAGCTGGTTTAAACGAATCGTTAAAGGCGCTTTTAGCTCTGCCAGGGGCTCAGAAGGCGGGGTCTCTTCCGATGGCGGAAATTGTGAGGTATCAACGTTAACGGTGACATTTTCCGTGCCTAATGCATTAATACACAGTTCACGGCTGGTTAAACACCTTAATTTCAGTGCCAGATGCAGTTTCCCTGCATTCACATCTACACCCGGCATTTGGTATTTCACACCCGTTAAGGTGAGATCTCGAATATCACCATCAATTCCATCAATGGCTAATTCAGGGACAAACCGTGTTACTGAATTTAAGGCAAAGTGAAAACCTGATTTCGTGCCAATTACCCAACTAAGCGCACCAATCACCAGAACCAGAATCAATAAAATGGCAAGGCTGACCCATTTTAACCACTTCAACCACCTCATAACTCTGTCCCCAAACCGATATAAAACTGAATTTTGTCATTATTGGAATCACCAATCGGTGTTGCTAGGTCAAATTTAATTGGCCCAACAGGGGAAACCCAACGCACACCAACACCTGCACCCGTTTTGAAGTCACTGGTTTTAATATCATTGACGGCTTCACCGCTATCTACGAAGGTCGCTCCCCACCAGTTTCCGGTGAAATTATATTGGTATTCAACTGAGCCAACAGCCAGCTTTGAGGCCCCTGTGAGCTTACCACGGCTATCCTCTGGCGAGATTTTTTGATAACCATAACCGCGCACGCTACCATCGCCCCCTGCGAAGAAACGCAAGTCAGGTGGGACTTTGTCAAAAGCGTTGGTTTCAATCCAGCCGACGTTACCACGCACAATGAAACGATGACCTTCCCACGGCGTTCTGATCCACACATTTTTGGCTTGTAAAACCGCAAAGTCGATATCAGAACCCCAAATTTTATTTGAGTAGTCAATGGAGTAGCGCTGGCTGTCTCCCCACGTTGGCATCACACCACCACGTTGGCGGATACGGCTGACATAAGCCCCCGGATATAACAGCATCGTGGTATTCGTGACGTTCGCTTGGGTAAAGTTACTCAACATCCAACGCATATTGACGCCATATTGCCAACCCGATGAGTATTCCCAGTTACGAGACACATTCAGCGTTGTTGTATTTGCTTGGGTATCATTCAAGTCAGTACGCTTAAACCCGCCTTGTACCGCATAATATTGCTCTAGCGGATTCGCTTTTAAGGGAATCTTATAACTTGCATCAATCACTTGCTCTGGTTGAGACAGGCTGATGCTAGACGTTAAGCTTTGGCCTCGCGAATTCACCCACGGTTTGTTCCATGTCGCTTTCACGCGAGGGCCCACATCCGTTGCGTAACCACCACCAAGCTCGATAAAGTTCCTCGCCCGTGGCACCATCACCCCTTCCATTGGTAGTACGTCTGTACCGTCACCACGTGCTTTAGCAATATTTGGCGTCACAATCGCGGAAGAGAACCAACCAGTTTCCGCTAAACGGCGGTTAAACTCGGCAAGCTGTTCTGACGTGTAATACTCCCCTTCTTTAAAAGGAGCGAGGTTATTGAGGTAATCTGAGCGAATTTGTGAACCTTGATAAGAAATGGAGCCGAACCGATAACGTTCGCCACTATTAAAATCAAAATCCCAATAGGCAGCGTGGTGCTCAAGCGAAATCCCTAGCTGGCTTTTCTCCATCACCGCGTCAAAATAGCCTTTACGGATTGCTAAGCTACCAAAGCGGCCTTTAAAATCTTCATAGTGACCATCGTTTTGCACGATATCGAGCCTTGGCGTAAATTTCCACACCATCTCTTTAAAATCTGGATCTGTTTTTGCCCCACCTTGAAGTTCAACCTTCACGCCTTTTAGTAAGATAGGCTCACCCGGGTTCACCTTTGCCGTTAATATCGAGCGTGCGGGTGGTGTTTTTTCTTCATAGCTAAATTCAACAGTCGGTTCGTAATAACCCAGCGGCTTTAAACCTTCTTGAATTGCTTTCTCGACACGCGCTCTAAAACGGCCATTGGGCACCACTTCGTCTTGAGATATATTAGAAAGCTGTACTCGAACGTTTTGATTAAGTTGTCCTTCAAGTCCTTCTATATTAAGACGAAGATTAGCTGCATGCACAACCGGCACAGCCGCAGTTAAGCAGAGAAAACAGATTAGAGGGTATTTCGACACGCCTGCTCCTAAGGTGGTAAAAAGATTGACTAAAGGCTTCATATCAATTTATTTTGAGTAAAATTAGCGCGAGACACAAGTTTTTATCCTAATTTTTAGCTTATTTGTGTGGTCAAGACCAATAGGAATCATTATGCCTTTTAATAAATTTCACTCTGCAAATATTTCACAGCCTCTGCCTGGCAGAACCAGCGCACTTTCTTATTCACCATATCACGCTGTTAGCCATCATTCGATTGAGATTATTCCTAAGAATATGGAAATTGCTTATTTTGCAATGGGTTGTTTTTGGGGAGTAGAACGATTATTTTGGCAGCAACCGGGGGTTTATACTACTTCTGCGGGTTATTGCGGTGGTGTAACACCTAACCCAACCTATGAAGAAGTTTGTTCAGGCCGAACAGGCCACGCAGAAGCTGTACGCGTTGTCTTTGACCCACAAGTTATCAGTTACGCTCAACTATTAACGCTATTTTGGGAAAACCACGACCCCGCCCAAGGCATGCGCCAAGGGGGCGATATCGGTAGTCAGTACCGTTCAGGCATTTATACACTAACAGAAGAACAAGACCAGCAAGCGATGAAAACGTTGCAGGCCTACCAAGAAGCCATGAAGGCACAAAACGATATTCGCCCAATCACTACAGAAATCACGCCATTGGAAACCTTTTATTTTGCTGAGGATTACCACCAGCAGTATCTGTATAAAAATCCAAATGGCTACTGCGGCTTAGGCGGTATCGGTGTTTGCATGCCACCGTCTTTAACTATTTAGCACATAACTGATTTATCTTTTATTTATTCTTTAATTAATATTTCAGAAATAAATATATTCAAAATTATTTGTGCTGTAGGTAGGCGGCAAAGAAAACTATCCCAATGAGCATACACAAGTATGTGATTTGGGAAGTTTTATGAAGCCAACACCCCTACAGCGCGAAGAATGAAGAATATTGACCCGAGTAGCTGAGAGAAGCCACCCCCCTACAGCGCGAAGAATGAAGAATATTGACGAATATCTCGCCACCCATCTATACTAACGACACATATCAACAATTTGCGCATGTTGCGCACCGTATATTTGCTTACTCAATATATTTAATATTCGAGACTATGCCTTTAAAGATTTTTGAATTTAATAAATTCACCCTTTGAAAGGCTGGATAACTTATGCTCAACAGTTTACTGATCGTCCTTTTATTATGTGCTATTAGTGCATTTTTCTCTTTGTCAGAAATTTCACTGGCAGCTTCCCGCCGCATAAAACTCAAGCTAATGGCCGATGAAGGCAATATTAACGCGGCTCGTGTTCTGAAATTACAAGAAATGCCCGGTATGTTTTTTACCGTGGTACAAATTGGTTTAAATGCCGTTGCCATCCTTGCGGGTATTGTCGGCGAGTCAGCCTTTTCCCCGGCTTTATATGATGTTTTCATTCAGTTTTTATCCCCTGAGTGGGCGCAAAAAATCGCGTTTGTTCTCTCATTTACCATTGTAACGAGCTTATTTATTTTAGTGGCTGACTTAACGCCAAAACGCGTTGGTATGGTGAAGCCTGAGGCTATTGCTATCCGTATCGTTAATCCAATGCGCTTTTGTTTAGTGGTATTAAGCCCTCTTGTTTGGTTCTTTAATGGCCTTGCCAACCTATTTTTTAAACTATTCAAATTACCTGTCTCTCGTAATGAAGATATTACTTCTGATGATATTTTTGCGGTGGTAGAAGCGGGAGCCGTTGCGGGTGTTTTACGTAAACAAGAACATGAATTAATTGAAAATGTATTCGAATTAGAGTCACGTACTGTACCTTCTGCAATGACACCGCGTGAAAGCATTATTTATTTTGATAAAACCGAATCAGAAGACAGTATTAAACATAAAATTTCCACTCAGCCACACTCCAAATTCCTCGTTTGTGAAGGGGATATTGACCATGTTATTGGTTATGTTGATTCCAAAGAATTACTGAATCGCGTGCTGAATGGGCAAAGTTTAAGCTTAACTGACGGTGTGCATATCCGTAGTACTCTGATGGTGCCAGATACACTTTCGCTATCGGATACGTTGGAAGCGTTTAAAAACAACGGTGTCGATTTTGCCGTCATCCTCAACGAATACGCCTTAGTAATGGGGGTCATCACCATCAATGACGTTATGATTACTCTAATGGGTGATTTAGTCGGTTCAGGACAGGAAGAGCAAATTGTCGTACGCGATGAAAACTCGTGGCTCGTTGACGGTGGAACACCTATCGAAGATGTACAACGTATTTTAGATATCGATGATTTCCCAGACTTTAGCAACTATGAAACTATCGCTGGCTTTATGATGTACCGCTTGAGAAGAATGCCAAAACGTACAGATTACGTGAAATACGCTGGCTATAAGTTTGAAGTGGTGGATATCGACAACTATAAAATTGACCAGTTGCTTGTTACACGGATTACTGCTGCACCTTCACCAGTTGTTGTACAGCCAGGTAAAAATGCCATTGAAACGGCTGACGCAAAACAGCAAACAAAAGATACTGAACATTAGTGCTTGCTAGCGAAGCCGTTTCTTTCAATGCGCCACCCTGTGTGGCGCGTTATTAATCAAAACTCAATGTTGATTAACCTACCCTAATTCAGCCTGTAGCAATAAAACTTGTTTGTTAACTTCGCTCATCACACTGTAATGGCGTTTATCACTGACTTTTGGTGGTAAAATCTTCCCATAATTAAACTCAAATGCCCCAAAATCCTTTATATAGAGCCGACCACTGAAAAGTGTTTTAACATAAAGAGCAATTTTAGATGGGTTATAACGGTTAAAAATTTTCATTCGAACTTATCCTCCCCTTTGTTCTTACGTACGGCACCTCATAAAGCATACCGTACAATAATCATAGACCAGAAATTTCGACTTTGGTTCTAAAATTGCAGTTTTATTCAATTTGCTGACATAACATGACACTGTCAACTAACTGTTAAATTACTGCTAAACAGTGTATTTATTCTGAATTTTAAAAAAATGTTAAATTCCCTATTGAAACTCATCCGATGAGCTATGCTATAAATACACGGAGAAACAAATAATCTTCGGGCTCATATATTCACAGTACAATTCAAGGGGCTTTTATGTTTAGAAACGTCTTCATCTCCATTTGCTTACTCAGCTTATCCGCGATGGCAACTGCTGCTAATATTCAAATTAATCAATCTGTTCCTGCGGTTTCCGTCTCTGATAAAGGCGAGTTAATCCTCAATAAAGACAATAAACTCGATTACCAACCATGGAAAAGCCAGCAATTAGTCGGAAAAGTACGCACTATCCAACATATTGCGGGGCGTTCATCTGCAAAAGAGCTCAATGCCCCACTGATCGAAGCCATTAAAAGCGCTAGATTCCCGCATGATACCTATCAAACCACCACAATTATTAATACGGATGATGCGATTTTTGGGACAGGGGTTTTTGTTAAAAACAGCGTTGAGGACAGCAAAAAAGAGTTTCCTTACTCACAGTTTATTGTCGATAGTGATGGCGTAGTAAAAGCAGCGTGGGGGTTAAAACCTGAAAGCTCTGCGATTATCGTACTGGATAACCAAGGAAAAGTACTATTTTTCAAAGATGGCGAGCTAAATTCACAAGAGATTGAAAAAGTCATTGGCTTACTCATTTCCACTTTAAAATAGTTGCGCCATCAATCCCTTCATTTAATTAGCCACAAATGAGGGGATTAACTTATCGCAGTATTTTTCAAAAATAGTGAGTTATTCTAAAATTCCCTTATTGTAAATATGCATAATTATCTCTATTTTGCTAATAAACAATCACGGTTGTTAAGGGTATTTAGTGTGACCAAATAATATTGACGCAAAAGCCGCCTGTATCGCCATGGCTAAAAACCACTTGCAGGTTATGTAGTTCAGCAATGCGTTTAACAATAGACAGTCCCAATCCACTGCCTGTTTTCTCTTGCCCCGGAGGGCGATAAAAACGCTCCCCTAAACGCTGTAATACATCTGGCGTTACACCCTCACCATTATCTTGGATTTCAAGGTGTTCCGTATACAATGTAATTTTTACTTCACCCTTTTCTTTACCATAACGAATGGCATTGTGAAGTAAATTGCGCAATAACACGCTAAGGAGCAGTGCTTGTCCTTGAAAAGGCTTTGGTGTTGAAACAACGGTTTGAATAATGGTCGTTTGTTGGCTTATCGCCTCTGGCTCAATCTCTTTCACAGCCGCATTAATCAAGCCTTCCCACGTCAATTCACTGGTATCCTCCAACTGTGCTGAAGACTCTAATCGTGATAATGTCAGTAATTGGTCAACAAGTCGGGTTGCCCTATCGATACCTTCCGTTAAATTTGCGACTGCATGGCAGCGAATTTCACGGTCATCTCCTGCAATTTGAACAACTTCCGCCTGCACTTTTAATGCCGCAAGGGGGCTACGTAACTCATGGGCAGCATCAGACGTAAATTGCCTTTCACGCACAAACATTTGGTTAATGCGACCAAATAGCCCATTAACAGAGTCGATAATAGGCCTCGCTTCACTGGGGATCCGTGTCACTCGTATTGGTGTTAACTCATTGGGCTTTCGACGATACAGCTGGTTTGCAACATCTTTAAGGGGGCGTAATGCACGAGTTAATAACCATAAAAATATCAATAGCATCACGGGTAAAGCCACCAGCCATGGCATAAATTGCGCGACCATAATATCTGTCGCCATTTCTTGGCGATATTCCCACTCCTGCCCGACTGCAATCACATACTGCCCATCCTGAGACTTTAGCCAGACAAACCGCCAAGGGTCATCGCTCCCCTTCATCATGCCATCTGCAAAGCCTTCTCGCGTAAACTCAAAACCAATATCACGGCCATTATCGCCATCATTGAGCACCATTTCCCCTTCTGGGGTAAATACGGCAAACGCGAGTGCATCATCGTCCTGATGGCCACGGTTCTTACGTAATAATTTTTTTGTTTTGGTGAGTGAGGGTTTCGTTAACTCAAGATCTGAAGGCAATACCGACAATCGCTTAGCAAAAGCCATCTGCTGCGTATCAAATAACTCATTGATAGTCTTATAGGTTTGGTACCATGCTAATGAGCTGGCAATTCCCCACGTCAGCAACGCAAGCAATAATAATGTTAAGGTGAGCTTTAGCCGCAAACTAAACGTTTTCATTGTTCATTATCACCGAGTCGATAACCCACACCGTGGATTGTCCGAATAAATTTATTCCCCAATTTGCGCCTTAAATGGTGAATATGCACCTCGACAGAATTGCTTGAGACTTCCTCGTCCCAGTTATAAAGCTTTTCTTCAATCAGCGCGCGGGATAATACTTTGTTTGGGTTGTGCAAAAATAGGGAGAGTAACGCTAATTCTTTACCTTTGAGTTGAACAGGCTCGCCGTGTACCGTCACTGTCATCGCGACAGGATCCATTTCAACCTCGCCATGGCTGAGTTTGGGAGTGAGCTGCCCACTTCTACGGCGGATCAACGCTTGCAAACGAGCCATCACTTCCATCAATGCAAAAGGTTTACACAAGTAGTCATCTGCGCCTTGTTGTAAGCCTTGCACTCGTTGATCGAGGGCATCTCGCGCCGTCAAAATTAACACAGGTTCATCACGCCCTTCTGTGCGCCAGTGCTTTAAAATATCCATACCATCAATATTTGGTAGGGATAAATCCAGAACGACTGCATCATAGGGCGCATCAAATAATGCACGCTGCCCCTGTTTACCATCCATAAACCAGTCGACAGTAAACCCAAGCTGCGTTAAACCGACTTTTAATCCGTCACCAATCAGTCTGTCATCTTCAATTAATAAAATACGCATAATCCCCCCATATCGGAATATTATTATATTTATCTTATACTCGATAAGATGACTAGCTATTATTAAGCAAATTAAAAATATAATGCATTATGCGAGTTTCTTAAGATCCTGTTAAGATTTACCTGTTTTAATACCCTCCATACGAACCCGTTCATGTTTTATTTGGAGATAACGACGATGAAAAAATTACCTTTAATTGCTTTAGTTGCCGCCCTTGCTTCCGCGCCAGTTTTTGCTGCTAATGGCGGTTTTGATGGCCCAGGTGCTGTTGCCAATACAACAACACAAAATACCCAAGCTGGCGGTTTTATTGGTCCAAATAGTGGTGAAATGACCGTCGCAAAAGCACTTGATATGTCAGATGATAGCTGGGTTATCTTGCGTGGTAATATTGTTAAACAGCTTGATCATAAGCATTATGAATTTACTGACGGTACAGGCACCATTAACCTAGAGATCAGCGAGAAACGCTGGAATGGTATTAATGTCACACCAAAAGATAAAATCGAAATTCGCGGTAAAATCGATAAAGATTGGAATTCAAGAGAAGTTGAAGTTAAACAAATTCAGTTAATCAAATAATTAAGCCCAGCGGTTATATCGCCAGCTTTCAGCCCTTAGTAGAAAGCTGGCTTTCCTCAAAATCTTATTTCTTGCTGTTTTTAACGGTGCTAAATTAGCCTTAAATATACTTGTTCGCTAAGGCCATGCAATGACTGTTAAACAACCGAAACTGCGTAATATCCAAGAAAAACTTCTCTCCGATAATTGGTATATTTTAAAGAAATATACCTACGAACTACAAAGGCGCGATGGCAGTTGGCAACAACAAGAGCGCGAAGTGTATGACAGGGGAAACGGCGCCGTTATTTTGTTGTACAACAAAGCTAAAAACAGCATTATTCTCATCCGTCAATTTCGCATGCCAATGTATGTGAGTGGTTACCCTCACTTTTTAATTGAAGCAGCAGCAGGCCTACTTGAAAATGCTTCACCAGAGGCACGAATTATTGCCGAAGCCGAAGAAGAAACAGGCTTCAAGGTGGATAAACTGGAAAAAGTGTTTGAAGCCTTTATGAGCCCTGGCTCTGTCACAGAAAAACTGCATTTTTATATCGCTGAATATAACGATAATAACCGCAGCAATGTAGGGGGCGGGCTTGCAGAAGAAGGTGAAGATATTGAAGTGTTAGAGTGGGCATTCCCTAAAGCACTTGAAGCTATCAAAACAGGGGAAATTGCCGATGGTAAGACAATTATGTTAATACAGCACCTTGCCTTACATTCAATTCTGAAAAGCTAATGCCCTTTATCAGCTCACCACAATTTAAATACATTGCTGTGAGCTTCATCTTATCTTTCTTTATTTTTATGCCGTGATTGCTTATATATTTCACTCATTAAAAGAGGTGTTTAGTTTAAGCCAATCAACAAACGACAATCGAAACTCGATTGAAATAAATCTTATAATTCAATTAAATACAAATGCACCGTCTTTATTATAAATAAAGGTACTTTCACTTTGACCTGCCCCTTAAAAAACCTTAGATTAAAAACATTATATTCTCGCCATTTTAATATTGTCATTTTACGAACCCTATTTTTATCACTAATGAATCTAAATTAATTTTCAAGCTATGCCATTTTCATTAAGGAGCTAAATAAGATGATACGTTGTGTTCGTATGTGGACAGGTGAAGATGGAAATTCCCTGTTTGAAGAAGGCACGCTGGAACTCGATAGTGTTGCCCGTGGAGATAGTCAAACCCCAGCCATTTCAGTCAGCGAACTGACTTTCCGTGAAACCGTGTCAGGTGGATCATGGGATTGGCATAAAGATCCCGTTCCTCGTTATGTGATCACGCTCACTGGCACCTTAGAATTTGAAACCAAAGATGGTTCTAAATTTATAATTAATCCAGGTGATATTTTACTCGCTCAAGATAATACCGGAACAGGCCATAAGTGGCGGTTGATCGGTGATGACCCATGGCGGCGTGCTTATGTTGTCTATCAAGAAGGCACTGATCTGTGCTTCACACCGACCAAAAAATAGAGGCTTTTTTATGACTAAACCTATAGCAGAAAATGTTGATATTGCGCTGATCGGTGCAGGGATCATGAGTGCGACACTCGGTACGTTCTTAAAAGAACTTGAACCATCGCTGACGGTTGCCGTTTTTGAACGCTTAAATGATTGCGCGCAAGAAAGCTCACATCCGTGGAATAACGCAGGAACAGGTCACGCAGCCAACTGTGAGATGAACTACACCCCGCCAAACCCTGATGGCACTGTCGATATCAGCAAAGCCCTTGAAGTAAATACAGAATTTGATTTATCCCGCCAGTTATGGTCATACCTTGTCATAAAAGGGAAAATCAAAAATCCACGAGATTTTATTCACCCTTGCCCCCATATGAGCTTTGTTTGGGGCGCCGACAATGTCAAATTCTTACAACAGCGCTTTAAGCAAATGTCCGCTCACCACTGCTATCACAATATGGAATACAGTGATGATCCAAAACAAATCAATGATTGGGCACCGTTGTTAATGGAAGGTCGTGAAGACGACAAAAATATTGCCGTCACGCGTGTGGTAACAGGTGCGGACGTTGATTATGGTGCACTAACGCACTTATTGATGGCGCAACTCAGTGAACAGTCAGGTTTTTCACTTCACTATAAGCATGAAGTCGTTGATGTCACACAAACCCCTGATGGCCGTTGGAATGTGGAAGTCAAAAACTTACTGACCCACGAAAAACACATTACATCGGCAAAATTTGTGTTTGTTGGCGCTGGTGGGCGCGCTATTGAATTATTGCAAAAATCAGGTATCCCCGAAGGAAAAGGCTATGGTGGCTTCCCTGTCAGTGGTATTTGGCTACGCTGTGATGATGAAAAAGTCGCGGCTCGACATCATGCAAAAGTGTATGGAAAAGCCGACAAAGGTTCTCCACCAATGTCAGTTCCACATTTAGATACGCGAATTATTGGCGGAAAACGTTCCTTACTGTTTGGCCCATATGCTGGTTTTTCCAGTAAATTTTTAAAACATGGCTCTTATTTAGACCTGTTTGAATCTATTCGCCTCAACAATATTGAGCCAATGCTGGCTATTGCAAAAGATAACTGGTCACTCGCGGAATACCTCGTAGGGCAAGTACTGCAAACCTCCGCACACCAATTTGCTACATTGCAAAAGTTCTACCCAGATGCACAGCATGAAGATTGGAAAGAAGTTGTCGCTGGCCAACGTGTGCAAATTATCAAGCCAGATCACGATAAAAAAGGGGTTTTGGAGTTTGGTACCGAGCTGATTACCAGCGCAGATAAATCATTCACTGTACTGATGGGCGCATCTCCAGGCGCATCAACCGCAGCCTTTATTGCCTTAAACGTACTCAAAGACTGTTTTGCGGATCAGCTTAAAGCTGATGGCTGGGAAGCGAAGCTAAAAGCGATTATTCCAACTTATGGTATTGATTTAAAACAAGATGCAAAAGCATGTTTAGATATTCGTACTGCAACCGCTAAAGTGCTGCAATTAGATAATTAAACATTGATAAGGTTGGGAAATCACTTCCCAACCTTTATCGAGTATTAGAACAAAATTACGCGAAAGCCCGGGTTCAAGAATGACTCCCTCGGTGTGTAATCTAACGTTTTTCCGTTCCAATCAACCACTTTCGCCCCCGCACCAATCGCAACTGCATGACCTGCGGCGGTATCCCAAATATTCGTCGGTCCAAACCGTGGGTAAAGCTGCGCTTTTCCTTCCGCGACAAGGCAGAACTTGAGTGATGAACCAATTTCAGCGGTCGTGTGCTCCCCCATTTGCGCTAAATAATCCATTAACTCGCTATCTTGATGGGAACGGCTGATGACAATCACGGGCGGTTTCCCGTCATACACATGGATTTGCTGCTTATGCCCACCTTCTTCTTTCCATGCTTGGTTTCCCTCTGCATAGTAAAGTAACCCTTTTGCGGGGGCATATACGACCCCCATAACTGGGACACCGTTTTCAATTAGCGCAATATTGACGGTAAAGTCCCCATTTCGGTTAATGAATTCTTTGGTTCCATCAAGGGGGTCAATCAACCAATAGCGTTGCCAATGCTGCCTAATTGACCACTCCGGGGGATCTTCTTCTGAAAGCTGTGGAATATCAGGGGCAATGCGTGTTAGACCAGCGGCAATAATATGGTGTGCGGCAATATCCGCCTCCGTGACAGGGGAGTTGTCACTTTTATGATCAACCCGCAATGGCTCTTGTGCATTGTAAGTTTCCATAATGGCATAACCCGCTTCTTGAGCCAGTTCGCAAATTTGTTGTAGCATGTTATTCACCTCTCTCCCGTTGACCTTTACAGCAAGAGTAGCAAGTGCATAAAATTTACGCCATAAAAAATGCCTTGGCGCAGAAAAACACCAAGGCATCAATTCAAATAGTGATTAAAATCGCTATTCTTATAAAATTTCTAACAGTTCAACTTCAAAAACAAGTGTGCTAAATGGTGGAATTGATGCACCTGCACCGCGCTCACCATAAGCTAATTCATGAGGGATATACAGTTCCCATTTAGAACCAACAGGCATCAGCGTCAGTGCTTCGATCCAACCTGGGATCACGCCGCTGACTGGGAATTCAGCTGGCTGACCACGTTGAACGGAGCTATCAAACACAGAGCCATCAATTAAACGGCCAGTGTAATGAACACGAACACGGTCAGAGCGAGATGGGATAGCGCCTTCGCCTTGGTTGATCACAGAGAATTGCAAACCAGATTCAGTTGTTGAAACGCCTTCGCGTTTTTGGTTTTCATCGAGGAATTTCTGGCCTTCTTCCGCCATTGCAGCTTGGCGAGCAACACGAACTTCATCTGCACGTTCATGAATTTCACGTAATGCTTTGTGCAAGGTTTCAACAGGCACAGATGGCATGTTGCCTTCTAATGCATCAACCAGACCTGCTAAAATTGCGTTTGGTACTAAACCTTCTAGACCAGACTCTAATAATTGCTGCCCAACTTGTAGGCCAATACCGTAGCTTGCTTGAGCTTCTACTGAATCAAAATTTTGGTTTGCCATGAAAATACCCATATGGTTTTTGATAAAAAAACAAGAATAGCAGCCCCCCTGCTATGGGTAAACCCAAACCGTCAATCTAAATAATAAAACGTCTGTGTGGCGCATGAATTTGCTCAGTGTTCTCCGAAAAATCGTATCAAGCGCTTAAATTACGCAAAAACAGTGTTAGTATGCGTATAAATACGCCTTAATTAGTTCATTACCTCGTCAAGGAGGAGTGATGGTTAAACTATCGAAATTTCATCTCTATAGCATTGCTGTATTAGCGTTGATTGTTGTGGTTGCCCTGTTTTGGCCAACGGGTGATAAGCCGTTGAATAACGCGCCACAAAACCAGCCGATCGTCATTCCACCCCCAACAACACCCGATATCACACCTGATCCTATTCAAGAGCCTGAGGGTAATGTAGAGGGAATACCAACAGAACCTGAAATTGTGCCGGAGCCCATAGAGCCTGCACCAACTGAACCGCCAACGGTAACACCACCAACACAGCCGCAAGAGCCGCAAGTCACGCGCCCATCGGCAAATGAGTGGCAAAATTACCGCGTTCAAAAAGGGAAAACTCTAGCGCAATTATTCCGTGATAATAATTTACAAGCTAACGATGCCTTTATCATGGCCCGCGTCGAAGGGGCTGAAAAACCGTTGAGTAATTTACGTCAGGGGCAAAAAGTTCGCTTAAAAGCCAATGGGAAAGGGGAAGTTCAGTTGCTGGAAACTACAGCTTCTGATGGAAAAACCTATAGTTTTGCAAGGCTCAGCGATGGGAGTTACTACCGTACACCGTAGTCACTAATGGATCGCCAATATGGAATGTCAGAAAATAAAAAACACCGGACTTAGCCGGTGTTTTTTTGTTGGCACCATCGATAAATCGACAGCACCTATCATCATTATTGATTACTCAGCAACGATGATAACGTTCAGCTCTGCGAAAACATCGCTGTGTAACTGGAAGTGAACTTCGTGGTCACCAGTAGTACGCAGAACGCCGTTTGGCAGGCGAACTTCGCTTTTCGCGATTTTAACGCCAGCTGCAGTTACTGCATCAGCGATATCACGAGTACCGATTGAACCGAACAGTTTACCTTCGTCACCAGCTTTAGAAGCTAAAGTTACAGAACCCAGAGCAGTAACAGCTGCTGCACGAGCCTGTGCTGCTGCCAGAACGTCAGCTAATTTAGCTTCCAGTTCAGCGCGGCGTGCTTCGAAGAATTCGATGTTTTTCTTAGTCGCAGGAACAGCTTTGCCCTGTGGAACTAAGAAGTTACGAGCATAGCCCGATTTAACGTTAACCTGATCACCCAGGCTACCTAGGTTAGCTACTTTATCAAGCAGAATAACTTGCATTACCTTATCCTCTATTAGTCGTTAATGGACTGTACCAATTACTGATGACGATCAGTATATGGTAACAGAGACAGGTAGCGAGCGCGCTTGATAGCACGAGCGAGCTGGCGTTGATATTTTGCACGAGTACCGGTGATACGGCTTGGTACAATTTTACCACTTTCAGTGATATAGTTTTTCAGCGTTGCGATATCTTTATAGTCGATCTCTTGAACGCCTTCCGCTGTGAAACGGCAGAACTTGCGACGACGGAAATAACGTGCCATATGGCTAGTCTCCAGAATCTATCAAATCAATCTGCTCGGCATGGAGGACTATCTTGCTGATCCCATTGCGCCCTTGATGGGTACTAATGAAACCGCTTACTGTAATCCAACTGCCGACCGTTAAACTGTGAGTATGAGCTTGTAAGGTTTGCCCGCTAGCAATTATGGGCATTCTGCACCATGCTTGCCTTGACAATCCCGCTTCCTGTTGTTGTGAACGATGTTCTAAAACAAACTGGCAGTGAGGGATGCCTGACGGACTCACTTTTCGAATCAATGCTTTACAGACTGTGCCTGTCAGCACCAAACGATTAGTGGACACCTGCGCAATTACTCTTCAGAATCCCCAGTTTCTTCTACTTCTTCATCCTGATAATCATCAGAAAGGTCACGGCCACGACGTTCGTCTTTAGCTTTAACCATTGGAGAAGCTTCTGTTACTGCGTGTTTTAAGCGCATAACCATGCTGCGGATAACGGCATCGTTGAAGCGGAAGTTAGTTTCCAGCTCATCAATCGCTTCCTGCGGTGCTTCTACGTTCAGAAGAACATAGTGAGCTTTGTGCAGTTTGTTGATTGGGTAAGCCAGTTGACGGCGGCCCCAGTCTTCCAGACGGTGAATCTGACCTTGTGCGTTAGTGATTACTGCACTGTAACGCTCGATCATGCCCGGAACCTGTTCGCTTTGGTCAGGATGGACCATAAAAACGATTTCGTAATGACGCATTAGTAGTTGCTCCTTACGGATTATTAGCCTCCTGTCTGGGTTAACCGCGGCCCGCGGAGGCAAGGAACTTGTTGAGTGCGGCTAAAAAATTGACGCGTAACTATACCCATCCCTGAGATAAAACTCAAGAGATGGATGCAGTTTTACACAAATATTATTTTTCGCCCGAAACAGGCAAGCGCTGGCGCACGGCTTCAAATAAGCAAACGCCTGTCGCTACTGACACATTCAGTGAAGAGACTGAACCGGCCATCGGGATGCTGATTAATTCGTCGCAATGTTCACGCGTTAAACGGCGCATGCCCTCGCCTTCAGCGCCCATCACTAATGCAACAGAGCCCGTCAGTTTGCTTTGATATAAATTATGGTCAGCCTCACCCGCCGTGCCCACAATCCAAACATTGTATTCTTGTAATAAGCGCAATGTTCTGGCCAGATTCGTGACACGGATCAGCGGCACATTTTCTGCGGCGCCACACGCTACTTTTTTCGCGGTTGCATTCAATTGCGCCGATTTGTCTTTCGGTACAATCACTGCATGCACACCTGCGGCATCTGCGCTACGCAAGCAAGCGCCTAAATTGTGCGGATCTGTCACGCCATCAAGTACCAGTAAGAATGGTGATGGAGTGCTTTCGAGCAAATCAGGTAAATCACCTTCTTGATACTGCTTACCCGGTAAAACTTTCGCGATGATCCCTTGGTGGACTGCCCCTTCAGTTTGGCTATCCATCCACTGGCGATTTGCAACTTGGACAACAACGCCTAACGCTTCAATTTCATGCACGATAGGCATTAATCGGCGATCTTCACGACCTTTTAGGATATACACTTCTTTAATGCGTTGCGGTGAACGCTCAAGCAAGGCTTTCACTGCGTGAATGCCGTAAATAATTTCGCTCATAACAGTCTTATGTCTTAGTCAAAATGAGAAAAGTGGCGTTCTTACGCCACTTTCGTTAATTAACAATGCATTACGCTAATAAAAAAGATTATCCCTCTTGTTTTGAGGATTTCTTCGCCACGCGTTTTGCTTTTATTTTTGCCGTAATTTTCTTGGTTTTATCGGAAGGTTTTTTTCCCTTTCCTTTACCTTTTGCATCGGGTTTTGCTTCGCTGTTTTTCCCTTTTTTCTCGGAACGGCGAAATGCAGAATCTGGCTCGAAGTTTTTATCTTTGCTCGCTTGCGCTTTTCGGCGGGCTGGGCGCGCTGCATTTTTTACTTCTTGCTTCATTTTATCCCGTGCAGTTTTACCCGGTGCTTTCGCTTTACGGGTAGTTGAAATTAACGCGAAATCAATGGTGCGTTCATCCATATGCACCGCTTCCACCCGAATTTCCACTTCATCACCAAGACGATAAGTTGTGCCTGATGATTCACCGATTAAGCGTTGGCCAACCGCATCATAACGATAATAATCGTTATCAAGAGTAGAAATATGCACTAAACCATCAATAAATAAATCATTGAGGCGAACAAAGAAGCCAAAACCAGTCACGCTAGTAATCAAGCCTTTGAAGACTTGCCCGACTTGGTCTTGCATAAAGTCACACTTCAACCAGTCAGCGACATCCCGCGTTGCTTCATCCGCGCGGCGTTCCGTCATCGAACAGTGCTCACCCAGTTGCAGCATGCTGTCCATGTCGGAGTGCCAGCCACCCGTTTCTGTCCAACGCTTATCTGAATGACCGTATTCTTTTGCCAACAGGTATTTAATACCACGGTGCAGCGTTAAGTCAGGGTAACGACGGATTGGCGAGGTAAAGTGCGCGTATGATTTCAGCCCTAAACCAAAGTGACCACGGTTTTCAGGGTCATAAATCGCTTGTTTCATCGAACGCAAGATCATGGTTTGCAGTAATTCATGATCAGGGCGCTCAGCCACTTCATTCATGACTTGAGCATAATCTTTTGGCTCAGGCTTCATACCACCTGGCAATGTCAGTCCTAACTCACTGAAGACTGAGCGTAAATTCATTACGCTTTCTTCTTTTGGACGGTCATGCACACGGTACAATGCAGGCTCTTCGTTTTTCTCAACAAACCTTGCAGCCGCAATGTTAGCTAAAATCATGCATTCTTCAATTAATTTGTGTGCATCATTTCGCTCGACGGGCTCGATGCTTTCAATACGACGCTCAGCATTAAAAATAAATTTCGCTTCTTCCGATTCAAAAGAAATCGCACCGCGCTCAATGCGCGCCGCATCTAACGCTTTGTACAACTGATGTAAATGTTCAATGTGAGGAACCAGCGCTTTATAATGTTCACGCAGTTCTTCATCACCTTCCAAGATTTTCCAGACTTTTGTATAGGTCAACCTTGCATGGGAATTCATCACCGCTTCATAGAATTTATATGAAGACAGCTTCCCTGAAGCTGATACCGTCATTTCGCACACCATACACAGGCGGTCTACCCCTGGGTTCAATGAGCAAAGGCCATTAGAAAGGACTTCTGGCAACATCGGTACAACTTGAGATGGGAAATACACTGAGTTACCGCGGCCGCGTGCCTCAGAATCCAGCGCTGTTTGTGGGCGCACATAATAGCTCACATCCGCAATGGCAACCCATAAACGCCAACCACCACCTTTTTTCGGCGCACAGTGAACAGCATCATCAAAGTCACGGGCATCTTCACCATCGATAGTCACGAGTGGCAAATCGCGTAAATCCATACGCCCTTTTTTCGCTGACTCCGGCACATGTTCACTTAAATCAGCGACTTGTTTTTCAACTTGCGGCGGCCAAGAGTGCGGAATTTCATGAGTACGCAGGGCGATTTCAACCGCCATGCCCGTTCCCATGGTTTCCCCAAGCACTTCAATGATATTTCCCACCGCTTGAGAACGGCGCTGTGGACGAGTGACTAACTCAACAACCACGACGTTACCCATGCGAGCACCGCAAATGCGGTCTTTCGGGATCAAGATATCAAAGCTAAGGCGGCTATCATCTGGCACCACAAACCCCATGCCTGATTCAATAAAATAGCGGCCGACAATTTGGTTGTTTCTTGGCTCAAGTACGCGAACTACACGCACTTCAGTACGACCTTTACGGTCTTGCCCGTACGGCTGCGCTAAAATTACGTCACCGTGCAGTGCGCGTTTCATCTCATCTTGAGATAAATAATAATCTTCTTTTTTACCCTCAACACGCAGGAAACCATAGCCATCACGGTGGCCAATCACTTTCCCTTTTAATAAATCCAAACGCTCTGGCAATGCATAGCATTGGCGGCGTGTAAATACGAGTTGACCATCACGTTCCATGGCTCTTAATCGACGGCGTAAAGCTTCTAATTCATCTTCCGTAGAAAGATTGAGTAACTGAGCGATTTCTTCGCGATTGGCTGGGGCAGTACGCTTCGAGATTAAGTCGAGAATGAATTCTCTACTTGGAATTGGGGACTCGTATTTTTCTGCTTCTCTTTCCTGAAAAGGATCTTGTGACATCGTTACCTCCGTTGTCATCAGAATTCATAATCACTGCGAATATTAATCAAGCAGCAATTGATAGAGCGGGCTGTTATCTTTCACCATGTCCGCCAGCGTATATTGATCAAGTTCTTGTAAAAACTGCTGTATTGCTTGGTGTAGCACACCTTTTAAACGACACGCAGGTGTTATGTGGCAAAATTCACCACTACAATTAACAAGGGTTAGGGGTTCTAATGCTCTAACAACATCCCCTATACGAATTGATTCTGCTGGTTGCCCTAGTGTAATCCCGCCATTTTTGCCACGAGTGGCTTTTATATAACCTAAATGACTGAGCTGATTGATGATTTTAACCATGTGGTTACGCGAAACGCCATAAACGTCCGTCACCTCTGTAATACTGGTCATCTTCCCTTCACCCAGAGAAGCCAGATAAATAAGAGCTCGTAATCCATAGTCGGTAAAACTCGTCAGTTGCACAATCACCTCAAAATTTTGGCTTTTACTCATACGACCAAAAATGAGTTGGTCGAAAATTTTCTCACGTATTTTAAAATGCAAATAACCTAATTTGAACCTAAATTCCGCTAGGTTATGCACAAAATATAGCATGCAAATAAATTATGTGTTCATAAATACAGTTTAGCGTATTACGTATCGCAAATATGCATATCATTGCACAGAATCTGCACACAAAAGTGACTTAGTTCAATCATTATGGGGAATTTTGACTGTTTTATCAAAGAAGTTGCATCACGGAGGGAGGTAAAGCAGTAAAAAAACTGCGCCTGTATTAGGCGCAGTCAGTATTATTACTCAACGTCAAACGGGTCACGCAGGATCATTGTTTCAGAACGATCTGGACCGGTTGAAATAATATCAACAGGGATACCCGTTAATTCTTCAACACGTTTGATGTAGTTCAGAGCTGCTTGTGGTAGTAATTCTCTTTGTTTCACACCAAAAGTGGTTTCTTTCCAACCTGGCATTGATTCGTAATCTGGCTCTAAACCATCCCACTCATCCGCAGCTAAAGGCGTTGTTTCAAGTATTTTGCCATCTGGACGACGGTAGCCCACACAGATTTTCACTTCTTCTAAACCGTCTAAAACATCCAGTTTAGTCATGCAGAAACCTGAAAGTGAGTTGATTTGCACCGCGCGCTTGATTGCAACAATATCTAACCAACCAGTACGACGTTTACGACCTGTGGTAGCACCAAACTCTTGACCTTTCTCACGCAGGAATTCACCCACTTCGTCAAACAGTTCAGTTGGGAATGGACCCGCACCAACACGTGTTGAGTAAGCTTTGATGATACCCAGTACGTAGTTAACATAACGTGGACCTAAACCAGAACCTGTTGCAACACCACCCGCAGTGGTATTTGAAGAGGTTACATACGGATAAGTACCGTGGTCGATGTCCAGTAATGTGCCTTGTGCACCTTCAAACATCACGAATTCGTTGTTCTGGCTTGCTTTGTACAGCAGATCAGATACATCGATTACCATGCCAGTCAGGATATCGGCAACAGCCATGATATCGTCTAGCGTTTTTTGGTAATCAACAGCAGGTTCTTTATAGTAATTAACGAGTTGGAAGTTATGGTATTCGACGATTTCTTTTAATTTTTCTGCAAAAGTTGCTTTATCGAATAAATCACCAACACGTAAGCCACGACGAGCAACTTTGTCTTCGTAAGCAGGACCAATACCACGACCAGTTGTTCCGATTGCTTTGGAACCACGTGCTTTTTCACGCGCATTATCTAATGCAACATGATAAGGCAGGATCAGAGGGCATGCTTCTGAAAGACGTAAACGTTCGCGAACAGGAACACCGCGGTCTTCCAATTCTTTCATCTCTTTCATTAATGCGTCTGGCGCAAGAACAACACCATTAGCGATGATGCTGATGACATTTTCACGAAGAATACCGGATGGAATTAAGTGGAGAACGGTTTTTTCACCGTTTACAACAAGCGTATGGCCAGCATTATGGCCGCCCTGATAGCGAACTACATATTTAGCGCGCTCTGTCAGCAAGTCGACGATCTTGCCCTTCCCTTCGTCACCCCATTGGGTGCCCAGTACGACAACGTTCTTACCCATTTCGAAATACACTCGGTTGCTTAAAAATGAATTCTACCATCAAAAATGAACTGTTCCAGTGATATTTTGGCATTGCTAAAATTTTTTTCTGGAAAGCAAGTTAAATGGTATTTTTATTTCTGCCGTAAACCCAAAATGAATGTAATCAGTTGAGCAGCTTAAATTTTCCCTGAAAAATCCTATACTTAAAACGACAGGCGAAAAAAAGCCCACCGAAGCGGGCTTTTCTTTAATAGATTAACAGTTATTTTGCTAGGTTGCACGCAACTTAGTCTGATTATTTATTAATCTGTTGCACGAAGCTTAGTTGGTGCTTTCATGAAGCGGAAGAAGTCAGTGTCTGGGCTTAATACCATCACGTCTTCACCACTCTTGAAGCTTTGCTCATAGGCACGTAAGCTACGAATAAACGCATAGAACTCTGGATCTTGGTTGAATGCATCAGCAAACAATTTTGTTGCCATCGCATCACCTTCACCTCGGTAAGTCAGTGCAGTACGCTCTGCTTCTGCCAGTGTTTCAGTTACAGTTTTATCTGCAACCGCACGGATCTTAGTCGCTTCTTCTTGACCTTGTGAACGGTGCTGACGAGCAACCGCTTCACGCTCTGCACGCATACGTGCATAGATAGCCTCAGAAACTTCGTTTGGCAGTTCAATACGTTTAATACGCACGTCGACAACTTCGATACCTAACGCCGCCATACTGTTTGCATTCACAACCAGTGGCTTCAAGTTAGTTTCTTTTTCAACACGTGCTGCCGCATCAGCAATCGCTGCATCCGCTTCTTTTGTTGCGTCGTCAATTGCAGTACCTTTGTTCAAGGCATCGCGCACATCAACGGTTAAACGACCACGTGAATCCGTGATGATGTCTTTAACGCTTAAACGACCAAACTCAGAACGTAAACGGTCACTAAACTTACGTTTTAACAGGGTTTCCGCTTGATATGGATTACCACCACCCGTTGCCACATAGTAGCGACTGAAGTCAGTAACACGCCATTTCAGGTAGGAGTCCACCATTAAGTCTTTGTTTTCGCTTGTCAGATAACGGTCAGCTTGGATTTCCAGTGTCTGAATACGTGCATCTAGCATTTTTACAGTTTCAATAAATGGAACTTTAAAATGCAGACCCGGCTCATAAATGATCGGTTTGTTTTCAGAATCACGCAGAACCTTACCAAAACGCAATACGATACCGCGGTCAGTTTGAGGAACAATAAAGATAGATGCGTATGCAACTGCCAAGATGGCAATAACGATAACAATTAGCGATTTACGCATGATTATTGTCTCCCTACTCTAACAGCATCACCACGAACAGCGCTGTTTGGCTGTGCTGGCGTTGCAGCAGAAGATGACGCACTGTTACTTGGCGTCGCCATTCTTGCTGACGGATTAACTTTTGACGTTGAAGCCGCATCTGAGTTTGTACCGCGCATGATTTGGTCAAGCGGTAGCACTAACATGCTGTTGCTCTTATCATTCGCAATCACTTTACGTGTATTACTTAACACACGCTCCATCGTATCGATGTAAAGACGCTCACGCGTAATTTCTGGCGCTGCACGGTATTCAGGTAACATTTTCGCAAAGCTTGCTACCTCACCCTCTGCTTTGAAGACCACACTCGCTTTATACGCTTCGGCTTCTTCAATCAGGCGTTGTGCGTTACCTTTTGCCAGTGGAAGAACTTCATTTCGGTAAGCATGCGCTTCACGAATCGTTTTTTGTTCTTCTTCCCTTGCTGAAATTACGTCATCGAATGCCGCTTTAACATCTTCAGGTGGACGCGCCGCTTGGAAGTTGACGTCCAGCAGTGTGATACCCATTTTGTATGGTGCGATTGTCGCTTCGAGCTCTTTTTGTGTCACATCACGGATAAAGGCACGATTCGTAGTCAATACTTGCTCCATGGCTGATTGACCAATAACACCACGCACAGCACTATCTAACGCCTGACGCAGACTGTTGTCTGGGTTGGTCACGCTAAATAAGTATTGAGCAGGGTCTGTCACACGATATTGAACGTTCATTTCAACGCGGATCACGTTTTCATCTGACGTCAACATCATGCCGTTAGTTGCTTGTTCACGTACAGTTTCTACGTTGACAGGCACGACTCTATCAATGAATGTTGGTTTCCAGTTCAAACCAGGTCCAACAACACCACTGTATTCACCAAAACGTAACACTACGCCGCGGTCACTTTCTTTGATGGTGTAGAAGCCTGAACCTGCCCAGACAACTACGATAGCGGCAAGTGCTAGCATACCTAAACGACCGCTGATTTGTGAAGGCTGTTTGTTCTCGCCATCACCACCATTGCCGCCTTTATTTCCGCCCAGCTTGCTGCCTATTTTACGAAAGAGATCGTCGAGATCATAAGCCCCACGTTTTCGACCACCTTTGTTCCCGCCAGAGTTGCCGCCTTTATTGCCGCTTCCCCACGGATCGCGGTCTTGTCCGTCATTACCGGGCTGATTCCACGCCATGTTTTAGCTCCATTCTTTATGATTGATTTTCAGGGCTAAGAGCTCCACTCAGCGCACTAAAAGTATGCTAAGTTTGTGTGTCTCTTAATATCAATTCCATTGCCTAACGACGCTGTTAAACCACGTAGTCAGGTAATTGCTGCTCTTGTTTGCACAAACGTCGCCAATCCACCATTGGCATACGCACCTCAAGGCCGATTGAGCCGTCATCTTCCAACCATTCACGTTCGATTGACTGGAGTTGATAAAAACGACTACGCAAACGACCTTCATTTGGTGGTAAACGCAATTCATAATGTGCGATTTCACCAGAAAGGCGTTCCGTCAATGCTTGTAACAGCAATGGGATACCTTCACCTGTTTGCGCTGAAACCCAAACGCGAACGGGTTTGTTATCCTCATCTCTGTCAATACGCGGGACAAAATCCTCCAGCATATCAACTTTGTTCATCACTAAAAGTGCTGGTATTTCATCCGCTTCAATTTCTTCCAACACGCTTTCAACTGCATGGATATTTTCATCCAAGCGAGCATCTGCTGCATCGATAACGTGCAGCAATAACGTTGCTTCACGTGTTTCTTGCAGGGTTGCTTTAAATGCAGCAACCAAATCATGTGGCAAGTGACGGATAAAACCCACGGTATCCGCCAAAACGACAACACCGACATCCTCAACATTAATACGACGAAGCGTCGGGTCGAGTGTCGCAAATAGCTGATCTGCAGCATAAACATCCGCAGACGTCATACGGTTAAATAAACTCGATTTACCCGCATTGGTGTAACCCACGAGAGAAATTGTCGGAATATCCGCTTTACTTCTCGCTTGACGCCCTTGTTCACGCTGTTTTTCTACTCGGCTAAGACGCAATAAAATCTGTTTGATTTTATCCCTTAATAACCGACGGTCTGTTTCAAGCTGAGTTTCACCAGGACCACGTAAACCAATCCCGCCTTTTTGGCGCTCAAGGTGTGTCCATCCTCTCACTAAGCGAGTGGATAAATGACGTAACTGTGCCAATTCAACTTGAAGCTTGCCTTCGTGCGTACGCGCGCGTTGAGCAAATATATCTAAAATTACCCCTGTACGGTCAACCACCTTACATTGGCAAATCCTTTCGAGATTACGTTCTTGAGCAGGGCTTAGCGTATGGTTAAACAACACCACATCTGCGCCACTTTCCTCAACGGCTTGGGCTATCTCTTCAGCTTTACCTTCCCCAACAAAAAACTTTGGGTGAGGCGCCTTACGACTGCCTGTGACTATTTGTACGGGTTTTACTCCAGCAGATGTCACGAGTGACTCAAATTCTGCCAGATTATCAACGTCTTTTTCTTGAGAAAAAAAGACATGGACTAACACAGCAAGTTCACCGCCTTCATACCTATCAAACAAGGTGCAACCTCTTAGGCTAAACAATAATTGCAAAGGAAAAACACAGGTACAGTCTCCCTACCCATGCTTTCCTTGTCTTTTAGCGTACAAACTTACTCAGTAGCTTCGCCATCCTGCGATGCAGGAGCACCAGAATGGTAATTACCATTGCCTGTGCTACCACCCGGTGTACCACTGTGGTGAGAAACAGGGCGTGCAGGGACGACAGTAGAGATAGCGTGTTTATAAACCATCTGACTAACTGTGTTTTTTAATAAAATGACAAATTGGTCAAAAGATTCAATTTGCCCCTGCAATTTGATGCCATTAACGAGATAAATAGAGACCGGAACCCTTTCACGACGTAATGCGTTCAGGAACGGATCTTGCAAAGATTGCCCCTTAGCCATTCTATGTTTTCCTTATTTTGTTGTTTTTAAATGAGAATCTTTAAGATTCCAAAAAGTAACTACTCAAAAATTGCGCTTAACGTTCTAATTGTACACAAACATCAGTCCTATGCACGTACTACCTGCATAACTGTGTCAAGCGCCTGCTGAGGTTGCTCACTATCTAACCAGTGAACATTCTCCCAGCTTCTTAACCAGGTAATCTGGCGTTTTGCCAATTGGCGTGTTGCACAAATTCCCCGATAAATCATTTCATCATGGCTAATTTCGCCATCCAAGTATGACCACATTTGCCGATATCCCACGCAACGAATGGCTGGAAGATCAACATGTAAATCACCTCGTTGGTAAAGAGCACGAACTTCTTTTTCAAAACCTGCGTTTATCATCAGATGAAAACGTTGTTCTATACGTTCATGTAAAATTTTACGATCTTGTGGCGCAATAGCAAACTGAAACACATTATAAGGTAATTCTTCCCCTGCTGTTTGTGTCATTTCAGTCAAAGTTTGTCCTGAAATGAGATATACCTCTAAAGCACGGGATAATCTTTGTGGATCATTTGGGTGGATCCTCGCCGCCGCAACAGGGTCTACTTCGGCTAATTGACGATGAACTTCACTCCATCCATGCTCTTGTGCTATCTGTTCTATTTGTGCTCGCACACTTGCATCAGCAGAAGGCAACGGTGAAAGCCCTTCTAGCAATGCTTTGAAATACAGCATTGTGCCACCAACAAGTAACGGTATTTTACCTTGTGCAGTAATCTCACTCATTACTTTTAATGCGTCACGACGAAAATCAGCAGCAGAATAAGGCAGAGATGGATCGAGAATATCAATCAAACGATGAGGGGCTTGGCTGAGTTCCTCGGCTGTTGGTTTTGCTGTACCAATATCCATTCCACGGTAAATTAACGCCGAATCGACACTAATAATCTCCACAGGCAAATGCTTGCGAAGTTCTATCGCTAAAGCGGTTTTACCTGAAGCTGTCGGCCCCATTAGGAATATTGCATCAGGTTTTTTCTGAGTTACTAAATCACTCATTTGTTAGTGTAGCTACCACGGATTGTAAATTAATTAATTGTAATAATGTTGGTGGGGGATTTTTTACCCACTGCGGACAAATCCGCTCAACATCAGCCAGCAACTGAACAGCCTGTGCTAAACTCCAACTTTCTTCTGTTTTCACCTGTGAAACCGCTTTGGCTAGCCATTGTGCGATATTTTGTTGGGTGAGACTTTCTTTTGTCGATAAAAAACCGATCAAATCTGAAAAAAGTTGCGATAAATTTTGTGTTCTTAATGGTAACGATACCGTATGAATTGTCACTTTTCCATGAAATATCGTGGCTTCGATACCAAATATTGTCAATTGTTCCTTGTACCGCTGTAAAACCTCTATTTCATCGTTTTTAAGTGACAATTTTAGCGGTATTAATAATGGCTGCGGCTTGAGGTTTTCCCCCTCTGGCGACAATTGCGCTAATTTCAATAAATAATTAGCTTCCGTTAAGGATAACAGGATTAGTCCCAACGAAGACTCAATTAATGCAAAGTTTTTTGAGTAAATTGTCAATACCTTGCCAAAAAGGTAGTTATCCGCATTTTTTGCCACAGGTTGTGAAGAAACTTGAAACGTATCCACAGGTTGGCGTTCAGGAAAAAGCGGTTTTTTATCTTCCTCAGCGACAGGGATAGACATCAAACTTTGATAAAGGTCTCCCGATTTTTTATCGTAGTTGGTGCCATAATTTTTTGGCTCTACATTCCCAGCAAATTGTGATGCGGGTTTGGGCTGGGGGAAACTCGATGTCGTCGTGCTTGCAGGTTTATAAGCGGTCTGTGGTTCACGTGCGGTTCTCTCAACCTGTGATTCAGCAGGATTAGGCTTCGAAGCAGGAACAGGAGAAGAAAAATAGTTATCCCCCGCTGAAGAGCGATTTTCGAGCTCAGTACTTGCAGGCTCTATTCCGGGTAATTCACCTATTGATGCCGCTTCAAGGAGCACTGTACGCACGGCTTGATAAATAAAATCATGCACTAAGCGTGCTTGATGAAAGCGAACTTCATGTTTTGCGGGATGGACATTAACATCCACTTGTTTTGGGTCGATGGTCAAATACAGAACATAAGCAGGCTGTTGGTTTTCGTCTAAATAACCTTCAAATGCTTGGCGGATCGCATGGTTAATTAGCCGATCTCGCATCATCCGCCCATTCACATAACAGTACTGTGTTTCACTCACGGGGGTATTTGATGGGGAAACCACCCAGCCCTTTATTGTGAGGTCGCTATGCTCCCATGCTAGCGCCAATGCGCCTTGCATAAACCCCGTACCACAGATAGTCCCAAGTCGCCTTTCTTGTTGAATTTCATCATGGGCAGCACGGTACTGTTTCACCAGTTTTCCGTTATGAGTCAAATTGATAGCCACATCAGGGCACGATAATGCAATACGGCGAACCACCTCATCAATATGGCCAAACTCGGTTTTTTCGGTGCGCATAAATTTGCGGCGCGCAGGGGTGTTATAGAATAAATCGAGCACTTCAACCGTCGTGCCATTGGGGTGTGCAGCAGGCTTTACCGTCACTTCCATATCCCGCCCTTCAGCGTAGGATTGCCACGCTTCGGTTTGGTCAGCAGGTTTTGACGTCAATGTTAACCGTGAAACTGAGCTAATGCTCGCTAATGCTTCCCCGCGAAAGCCCATACTCATAATGGCTTCGAGGTCATCAAGTGTCGCAATTTTACTGGTCGCATGGCGCGCAAGGGCGAGGATCAATTCGTCTTTGTTGATCCCACAGCCATTATCACGAATACGGATCAGTTTCTCTCCCCCACGCTCAATATCAATATCAATGCGTGTTGCCTTGGCATCAAGGCTGTTCTCAACCAGCTCTTTTACGACAGATGCAGGTCTTTCGACCACCTCACCCGCCGCAATTTGGTTCGCTAATTGAGGAGAGAGAATATGTATTGCCATTACTCAATTCCTTATTTGGGTGCTGCTTGAATCGGATTCGCAAGAAAATATTGGCGCAACCCTAAGTGAATGGCCTCAGCCACTGCATCTTGGAATTCATTGGATTTGAGCAGTTGCTCTTCCGCCGCATTACTGATAAAGCCTGTTTCAACTAAGATTGACGGAATATCGGGAGAACGTAGAACCCCAAGGCTGGCATGCTCTGGCGTTTTTTTATGAATATTGCCTACTTTTCTTAATTGTTGAATCACTTGAACAGCGACATCATATCCCACACGCTGGGAATGACCGAACTGTAAATCCAATACCGCTTGGCTTAAGTACGGATCTGCACCACTGAGCGCATCACCGGCACCACCTAATAATTCAGATTGTTTTTCACGTTGTTCTAACCAGCTACCTAACTCACTGTTTGCACGGCGGTTTGATAACACCCAAACGGAGGCACCACGTGCGCTGCTATTCGGTGCTGAGTCCGCATGGATAGACACCAACATATTTGCGCCTTTTTTACGTGCAACTTCAGAGCGCCCACCGACAGAAATAAAGTAGTCGCCATCACGAGTCATCGCAGGTTTGAACATAGGATCAGCTTCAAGACGCTGATAGAGTTTTTTTGCAACACTCAGTGTTACGTCTTTCTCTTTATAACCGTTTTTCCCAATCGCACCCGGGTCTTTCCCCCCATGCCCTGCATCAATGGCGATCACCACCTGTTTGCTGCCTTTTGGCATGCTCTTGTATTTTACTGGGGCAGGTGTTGAAACAGGCGCAGGCGCTGGGGTATTCATTTTTAACGGCTTGTCCTGTGTGTTATTCACCACAGGAGCAACATTATTATTGGTGCGATTAAATGGCGCTGAACTGGTTGAATTACCTGTTGAAATCGTCAGAACTAATTGGTATTCGCTACCCACTTGCTTTAGAACAGCTTTGGTTTTTGCAGCGCGGGATAATTCCATCACCAGACGTTTATGTTGGTTGTCCGAAGGTTGACTTGAACGTACCACTTTGACCAAATCACCCGCAGGGACTTTTAGCGGTAAGCCAAGAATGTCACCTCGTTGTTTAACATCAACAACCAGTCGCTCAGGTGAATGCAATGGGAAATAAGAGTAATCAGGCTTACCATCAATAAAGCTTAGTGTGACCTCAGCTTGGGATGGGCTATTATTCACTTGAATATTCGACAGTGTTGCGGCTTGTGCTTGCACAGCAAAAAGCCATGCTAATGAAAGCATAAAAAGGACAAAAGCTGCCAAAAAACCCTTTCTTGTTATTCTGTGCATTGATGCATTCAACATGAGCAATAAGTTCCTTAGAATTGGGGTAATGCTTCTAACAACGACTCCCCATTTGCAGACAAAGCAACAATGTGAGCCTGACGCCCTTCATCTTGATACGTGAGATGGAGCTCAAGATCCGCTTCGGGTAAAAAACCTTTACCTTGCTGCGGCCATTCAACCAAACAGATCGAATTTTCAGAAAAATAGTCGCGAATTCCCATAAATTCAAGTTCTTCAGGATCGGCTAAGCGATAAAGATCGAAATGAAAAACATGGCGATCCGCTAATTCATAAGGCTCAACCAATGTATAAGTTGGGCTCTTCACATGGCCTTGATGGCCCAGTGCTTGTAAGAAGCCACGGCTAAACGTGGTTTTCCCTGCACCAAGGTCGCCATATAGGTGAATGACTGCGCCTTGGCGACAAGCGCCGGCGAGTGTGCGACCAAGTGCAACAGTTTGCGCTTCATCAGCAAGTTGTATTGTGCATTCTTTCATAGTGTTCTTTTGTGACATTATTGCTGGCTGTGTTGCCGATTTATCGCCTAACAACGGCTATTTGTATACAGTAGGAAGTCCATTTCAATTCCTCCGAATATCATTCACTATCTTAACCTAAGCGCCATTATTTTTCTTAATTAACGTTGCTGGAATGATCAGTTCAGAAATATCTTATAATAGATCTAAACACTTAAAGGCACTCTTTTCATTCATTTTGAGAAAAAATGCTTCCATGATAGAGTGCCAGCCGTTTTATTTTACCGTGACAGGATCTGATGGCCACACTTCTCGATCTCAACCTTCTCGCTCAACTGATCAAACAATGGGGCATTGAAGCAGGCTTCCAACAAGTGGGGATCTGCGATACTGACTTGTCCGCGGAAGAACCCAAACTGCAAGCATGGCTTGATAAGCAGTACCACGGTGAAATGGAATGGATGAACCGCCACGGAATGATGCGAGCACGCCCCCATGAGCTTCATCCGGGTACTTTACGAGCCATCAGTGTTCGCATGAATTATTTGCCAGCCAAAGCCGCATTTGCCAGCACACTGAATAACCCTGAGCTCGGCTATGTGAGCCGCTATGCCCTCGGCCGCGACTATCATAAGCTATTAAAAAAACGCTTAAAAGTCCTTGCTGATCGTATTTTAGCTTACTGCCGAGATTTTGATGGGGCGCTTCTTGCGGATGGTACAACCGTCGAGGATCTCAACTTTCGCCCCTTTGTTGATTCTGCCCCTATCTTAGAACGGCCTATTGCCGTTAAGGCGGGTTTAGGCTGGACCGGAAAACACTCATTAGTCTTGAATCGTGAAGCGGGCTCGTGGTTTTTCCTTGGTGAGCTGCTGATTAACCTACCTGTTCCGATTGATAAACCCATTGAAGATGGCTGCGGTCGCTGTGTTGCATGTATGACAACCTGTCCAACAGGCGCCATTGTTGAGCCTTATACTGTTGATGCAAGACGCTGTATTTCCTACTTAACAATTGAACTTGATAGCGCGATACCAGAAGAATTTCGCCCATTAATGGGAAATCGAATTTATGGTTGTGATGATTGCCAGCTAATTTGCCCATGGAATCGTTTTTCACAGCTAACTGACGAAGACGATTTTAGCCCAAGGCAAGCGCTACATACGCCAGAGCTTCTTGAATTATTCGCATGGGATGAAGACAAATTTTTGAAGGTAACCGAAGGCTCTGCTATCCGCCGTATTGGCTATATTAAATGGTTAAGAAACATCAGTGTTGCACTGGGCAATGCGCCTTATCAAGATAGCGTCGTACTTGCGTTACAAAACAGGTTAGGGATCAACGAAATGTTAGACGAACACTTTCACTGGTCTATAGAACAGCAGCTTAACCGACGCTTAGAGAACCAAGTGACAATTCAAACTTCACAACAAAAACGCCTTGTACGCGCCATTACTAAAGGTTTACCTCGCGACGCCTAAAAAAAGCCCTGCCATATAACTGAAATCTATAATTGTCAAATCGATGTGAATAAAATAAAAAACTGCTTTGCAGACAATAGGTAAAGAATTTGCAAGTTGTGCTTAGCACATTTTCAAAAAATAAATTCATCGACTATAAATCAATGAGTTATAGATAAGCGTTCAGGCTATCTTTGCTAGACAGTACAAAAAAAATTGTTGTGTTAGCCTGTGGATAACTCTGTGCAATAAGTTATTTCAAATTGGCATATAGATGTGCAGCAACTCAATAGGCTGTGGATAACTTTTTGATGCTGAATTGTGAAGAAAAACGCTGATTTTATGTTAACTAACCGAAAAAAGCTGTCAAAATATCAGGTTAAAATAAAAATTTGACTGAGTTAAATAAAAAACACATTTTTGTTTATTATTTAAACATTACTCTTCAGACGTTAAATACCTTTTGAGTGCCCTATTGGTAAGGGGTGGCTATTCTATGGCGACCTGAAGTCGAATGCAAGCAAAAATCAAAATTAGATCCAAGAAAGATCGGCGAAGGCGCGTGGATCCTAGCTTAACAAAGGCACAGACAATAAAATCACGTACAAAAATCCATTAGATGAAATAAGTAATTTCACTTAGCGCTTTAGTCGCTTAATATCGTTTGAATTGAAGTTATGAAAATAAAACTGAGGTAATGTAAATAAGATATTGGAGCGGGAAACGAGACTCGAACTCGCGACCCCGACCTTGGCAAGGTCGTGCTCTACCAACTGAGCTATTCCCGC
>NZ_JBSICD010000108.1:0-256 GCF_058246155.1 Providencia sp. UF-183
GCGCGATACCTCGCGCGTCAACGCGCCGCAGAGCCTGAACCTGCTGGAAGAGCAAGACACGCTGACGGTCTTCGGCTTCGACGCCAAGCTGCAGGCGCAGTTGGCCGGGCTGGGCTGCGGCTATCTGCCGCGCGCCTTGGCGGAACCTTACCTGAACAGCGGCGAACTGGTGGCGAAACGCGTCGAATCGGAACGTTGCAGCGACATCGCCTACTTCGGCTGGCGGGAAAGCGCCAGCGGCCTGGCGGCCAAGTGG
>NZ_JBSICD010000109.1:0-255 GCF_058246155.1 Providencia sp. UF-183
GGAGGTGTATCCACACAATCGAATGATGTTGTGGCCAACTTCTTACTGATTTTTATCTAAACCCATTATTAATATCACTTTTTAATTTACCAAAAATAACTCTCAACATCAGCAATTTGTAAATTAATTTGTGTTATGGTCATATTTTGCTGTAATTGGCTAATATTTTGACAAAATGCACTTTACTTGTAATTGAGTAGATCTAAGATGGGTTTAGTACTTCAAGAAACATGTTGTTCAAATCAAGTATTAAAG
>NZ_JBSICD010000016.1:0-116190 GCF_058246155.1 Providencia sp. UF-183
CGCCAAGCTGCCGAAGCCGCACGTTTAGCCGAAGAACAAGCAGAGCAAGAGCGTCAAGCTGCGGAAGCCGCACGTTTTGCGGAAGAACAAGCAGAGCAAGTACGCCAAGCTGCCGAAGCTGCACGTTTAGCCGAAGAACAAGCAGAGCAAGAGCGCCAAGCTGCTGAAGCAGCACGTTTAGCGGAAGAACAAGCAGAGCAAGCACGCCAAGCTGCAGAAGCTGCACGTTTAGCGGAAGAACAAGCAGAGCAAGAACGCCAAGCCGCCGAAGCTGCACGCTTAGCGGAAGAAGAAGCCGAAGCTGAGCGTCTTCGTTTGGAAGACGAAAAAAATAATTCACCAAAAGAGCAAGAAAAACCGAAAAAAGAGGGTTTCTTTGCTAGGCTGAAGAAAGGGTTATTAAAAACTCGCCAAAATCTGGGATCAGGTTTTCTTAGCTTATTTACAGGTAAGAAAATTGACGATGATTTATTCGATGAATTAGAAGAACAACTACTCATTGCGGACGTTGGTGTTGAGACAACACGTAAAATTATCGACAACCTCACGGCTCATGCAAGTCGTAAAGATCTCAAAGATGCCGAAGCGCTGTATGGTAAATTGCGTGAGGAAATGTCTGATATTTTAGCGAAAGTTGATAAACCGCTCGTGATCGAAGATAAAAAACCCTATGTTATTCTTATGGTTGGGGTTAACGGTGTGGGTAAAACCACCACGATTGGTAAATTGGCTCGCCAATATCAATCTGAAGGCAAAAGCGTGATGTTGGCTGCGGGGGACACGTTCCGTGCTGCTGCGGTTGAGCAATTACAAGTTTGGGGTGAACGCAATAAAATCCCTGTTGTTGCACAGCACACAGGAGCCGACCCAGCATCGGTTATTTTTGATGCTATTCAATCAGCTCAAGCTAAGGGTGTTGATGTATTGATTGCGGATACCGCTGGCCGCTTACAAAACAAATCACATCTGATGGAAGAATTGAAGAAAATCGTCCGAGTGATGAAAAAACTGGATGAAAGTGCACCGCATGAAATTATGTTAACGCTGGATGCGAGCACAGGACAAAATGCAGTGAGTCAGGCGAAACTTTTTGACGAAGCGGTAGGTCTGACAGGTATAACATTGACTAAGCTCGATGGCACAGCAAAAGGTGGCGTAATCTTCTCTATTGCCGATCAATTTGGTATTCCAATTCGTTATATTGGTATCGGTGAAGGGATTGAAGATTTACGTCCATTTAAAGCCGATGACTTTATCGAGGCCCTATTTGCCCGAGAGGAATAATTTTCGATGATTCGCTTTGAACACGTTAGTAAAGCTTATCGCGGTGGCCGCCAAGCTCTCCAAGGGGTTGATTTTCATTTACAACCCGGGGAGATGGCATTTTTAACAGGCCACTCAGGCGCAGGTAAAAGTACGTTACTCAAACTCATTTGTGGCATCGAACGCCCAAGTGCGGGTCATATCTTGTTTAATGGTCATGATATTAGCCGGTTGAAAAATAGGGAGATCCCTTTTCTGCGTCGGCAGATTGGGATGATTTTTCAAGACCATCACCTGCTATTTGACCGCACAGTGTATGACAACGTTGCGATGCCACTGATTATCTCTGGCGCTAGCACGGAAGATATTCGTCGACGTGTTTCTGCGGCCTTGGATAAAGTGGGCTTATTAGATAAAGCAAAAAACTTTCCGATTCAATTATCTGGCGGTGAGCAACAGCGTGTGGGTATTGCTCGCGCGGTAGTTAATAAGCCGACAATGCTCTTGGCGGATGAGCCAACAGGTAACCTTGATGGCGAATTATCGGAAGGAATTATGCGCCTATTTGAAGAATTTAACCGCGTGGGCGTGACGGTTTTAATGGCAACGCATGATGTCGCGTTGATTGAACGTCGCAACTACCGTGTTTTAACATTAAGTGAAGGCCGGATGCTTGGAGGTCAACATGGCTAAGAATGCCCGAAGAGCCAAGCCAGAGCGTACCATGCAATCCAAAAGTAAGGCACTAAAAGGTGGATGGCGCGAACAATGGCGTTATTCTTGGTTAAATGCGCTGGCGGATATGCTCCGGCAGCCTTTGGCAACCTTTTTGACCATCATGGTAATTGCGATTTCATTAACCTTGCCTAGCTTATGTTATGTGGTTTGGAAAAACGTTTCTCAAGCTGCGGCGCAGTGGTATCCAACTCCACAACTTACTGTTTATCTAGATAAATCTCTTGATGAACAAGGTGGGCAAAATGTCGTAACGCAATTGCAGGCACTTGAAGGGGTTGATCATGTGAATTATTTATCACGAGATCAAGCCATGAGCGAGTTTCGTAGCTGGTCAGGCTTTAGTACCGCATTGGATATGTTAGAGGAAAATCCATTACCTGCGGTGGCTATCATTACACCAAAAATTGATTTTGAAGGTTCGGATGTCTTAACCACATTAAGGGACAGAGTTGGCCAAGTCGATGGTATCGAAGAAGTGCGCATGGACGATAGCTGGTTTGCGCGACTTGCTTCATTAACGGGCTTAGTCGGAAAAATTGCTTCAGTCATTGGTATTCTAATGATTGTGTCGCTGTTCTTAGTGATCGGAAATAGTGTTCGCCTCAATATTTTTGCACGCCGAGACACCATTAATGTGATGAAATTGATTGGTGCAACGGATGGCTTTATCATGCGGCCATTCTTAAACGGCGGTATTGTGCTTGGTGGTGTCGGGGCGATTATTTCGTTGATCATGACTTTCTTATTGGTTTGGCAATTGGGGAGTGGTGTGGCACAAGTTGCCAGTGTGTTTGGTACACAGTTCCATATTGAAGGGTTGCTTTGGGAAGAATCTTTATTAATCCTACTGTTATCCGCTATGGTTGGTTGGATCGCGGCATGGTTAGCCACACTGCAACATTTACGCCATTTTACACCTGAGTAACTGCCTGTTTTCTTGTGATTTTCAATGAGGGCTATCGGTGAATATATTACCATAGCCCTTGATTATATTAGATATTTGCTTTAAAAATGAACTTAGTCTGAATTGTTTTGTCTTATATTGACCCACCGTTAACAATTCTTGTATATAATTTATTTAATGCGGTGAAACTGGTAAGCTATCTACTTGTTTGCTGCATATCGTTTTTCATTGTTAACCTATGCGGTTATCAACATCAAATAAATTTCATTCCTAATATTTATAGAGGATCTGAATGACCAAAGACATGCAATCATTAACGCTTGTTCCGCAAGGAAGTATTGAAGCCTATGTTAGGGCGGCTAATGCTTACCCAATGCTCACCGCTGAGGAAGAAAAGGAACTTGCTGAACGGCTGCATTATAACGGCGATCTGGATGCTGCAAAGCAACTGATCTTATCGCATTTGCGCTTTGTTATTCACGTTGCTCGTAGTTATGCAGGTTATGGTTTACCGCAAGCTGACTTAATTCAAGAAGGCAATATAGGCCTAATGAAAGCAGTGCGCCGTTTTAACCCTGAAGTGGGGGTGCGCCTCGTTTCCTTTGCGGTGCATTGGATCAAAGCGGAAATTCATGAATATGTTCTGCGTAACTGGCGAATTGTTAAAGTTGCCACGACAAAATCACAGCGCAAATTATTCTTTAATCTCAGAAAAAATAAAAAACGTCTTGGTTGGTTTAATCAAGAAGAAGTGGATATGGTCGCTCAAGAACTTGGGGTAAGTACCAAAGATGTCCGCGAAATGGAATCACGCATGGCGGCGCAAGATATGGCATTTGATATGTCAGATGACGACGACAGCGCTGATTTTGGTGGCCCAGTCGCGCCAGTGTTATTTTTACAGGATAAATCGTCGGACTTTGCAGGCTCAATTGAAGATGATAACTGGGAAAGCCATGCCACTGACCGTTTAGCCGACGCGCTAGACTCATTAGATGAGCGTAGCCAAGATATCATTCGCGCTCGTTGGTTAGATGATGACAACAAAACCACATTGCAGGAATTAGCTGATAAATACGGTGTTTCTGCAGAACGTGTTCGTCAACTAGAAAAAAACGCAATGAAAAAATTGCGTTTAGCGATGGAAGAAAGCGACGACGAAATGTAGCCCATTTCGCCTCAAGTTATCTGCATTTATTGCCCCTAAGCGGGAATAGATGCAGATACTCATATCATTAATTTACGTATCTAACCAAAATATACTTTCCACTTATTCATCACTATACAGCTCTAATGGCAGGCCATCAGGGTCAGCAAAAAACGTAAAGCGTTTTTGTGTATAGGGATCGGTCCTCACCGCTTCACATGCAATGCCTTGTTTTGTTAAATAGGCAATCCACTCATCTAACTCATCAACGCTAAAAGCCAAATGGCGAAGCCCTGCGGCTTCTGGGTAGCTCGGCCTTGCTGGTGGATTAACAAAGCTGAATAGTTCAATTTGATAATGTTCACCAAACGCTAAGTCGGCCTTCCATGAGTCATTATGAGGGCGATAATGTTCACTAAGTAAACTCAACCCTAAAATACGACAGTAAAAATCCTTACTGACTTCATAGTTGGAAGCAATAATTGCAACATGGTGAATTTTATTTAACTTCATTTAAGTGGCCTATTTTAAATTCCCATACACCAGTCTGCGAAGTGGCATGAAATCCGCAGGTGGTTAAAAATGCATGCATGACTTGAACTTGGTTTTCATCTAACTCATCAAAATTAAACTGCCATACCAAGACTTCTGGATATGCCCTGAGAATTTCATGCAGTAAATAGAGCCCAACTCCTCGCCTACGGGTAACTTCGCGCACACAAAAATCAGCGATGAGGCCCTGTGTTTGGTTGATGGTGACTTTCGCTGCGGCAAGTAATCTATCATTGAAGCGCGCTGCGTAAATTAAGTGCGTTTCATCAAATGATTGTACGCATTTATCGATATTCTGGTTTGGCCAGATTTTATCCAAGTCCTGATATTGCTGCTCAGTAGGATTGACCAAAGGAATAATAGTGAGTCTCATGATGTTTTATCTGTTCCCTTGCAAGGGTTGCAGCTACTCGTCCTGCCAGAGTGATCTGTAACCGATTTTTTGATTTTAGAGAGAAAAATTTTGTCAGGCTGTATTTTCCGAGTTTCGCTCGGATTAATTTAAATTTAACTAGAATATAACACTGGTATTTACAAAAAACCTACTTAAACGCATCAGTTTTTTATTCTGCATCTAACGTAATAACCTACCATATCCATTTGCTATTTAGCATAATTATCTTGTTTAATACCATGAAATATATAGCCTTATTCGCTGTATTTTGAAATCTCAGGCATTGTACCTGTCAACCATAATAAACGATTATAAATCAAACACAAACACTCAGAACCATGAAGACGGGGACGATAAAATGAAGAATATGAATAAAGCATTATTAGCGGGCTGTATCGCAATGGCATTCAGCTCAGCGGGATGGGCGAAGGAAATAAAAATAGCGGTTGTGGGCGCGATGTCAGGCCCTGTCGCACAATACGGTGATATGGAGTTTACGGGGGCTCGCCAAGCGATTGCAGATATTAATGCAAAGGGTGGGATCAATGGCAACACGTTAGTTGCGGTTGAATATGATGATGCATGTGACCCGAAACAAGCGGTTGCAGTGGCAAACAAAGTCATCAATGACGGAATTCGTCATGTTATTGGTCATTTATGCTCTTCTTCCACACAGCCTGCATCGGATATCTATGAAGATGAAGGCATTATCATGATCACGCCAGCGGCAACCAATGCAGATTTAACAACGCGTGGTTACCAAATGGTGTTGCGTACAACGGGTTTGGACTCTGACCAAGGCCCTACAGCGGCAAAATATATCCTTGAAGAAATTAAGCCGTCTCGTATCGCTGTTGTTCACGATAAACAACAATATGGTGAAGGTTTAGCACGTTCAGTTCGTGAAAGCCTCAATAAAGCAGGCGCGAAAGAAGTGATGTTTGAAGGCGTCACGGCTGGCGATAAAGATTTCTCTGCCTTAGTCGCGAAACTGAAAAAAGAGAACGTGGACTTTGTTTACTTTGGCGGTTACTACCCAGAAATGGGGCAAATTTTACGCCAAGCAAAACAAGCTGGACTGAATATTCGCTTTATGGGGCCTGAAGGTGTAGGTAACTCTTCACTTTCTAACATTGCCGGTGATGCATCTGAAGGGATGTTAGTGACGTTGCCAAAACGTTATGACCAAGTCGCGACTAACCAGCCGATTGTTGATGCCATCAAAGCGAAAAAAGAAGACCCTACGGGCCCGTTTGTGTGGACAACTTATGCCGCAATCCAAGGTTTAACCACCGCAATGGAGCGCACGGGGAGCATTGAACCTGAAGATTTAGTCAAAGATCTGAAAGCTAATCCTGTTGATACCGTAATGGGCACATTGAGCTGGCAGCCAAATGGTGACCTAAAAGGTTTCGAATTTGGTGTGTTTGAATGGCACAAAGATGGGACTTCCACTCCTATAAAATAGTACCTAGTAGTGTTCCAACGTAGTGAACAATAACCGGAAGTGAGTTGACTCGCTTCCGGCTTCTGTTCTCTATCAGGACAAGCAGTTCGAAAGGAAAGTCTTATGTCAGATCAAATTCTTTATTTTATTCAGCAATTTCTTAATGGATTAACCCTTGGCAGCACCTATGCGCTAATTGCTATTGGTTATACGATGGTATATGGCATCATCGGGATGATTAACTTCGCCCATGGTGAAGTGTATATGATAGGGAGCTACGTCTCTTTTATCGTGATCGCAGGCTTGATGATGTTGGGGATCGATGTGGGTTGGATCCTTGTTGCAGCAGCCTTTATTGCGGCGATCATCGTTTCCAGTGCGTATGGTTGGAGCATTGAGCGAGTCGCTTATCGGCCTGTGCGCCATTCTAAACGTCTGATTGCATTAATTTCTGCGATCGGGATGTCCATCTTCTTACAAAACTATGTCAGCCTGTCTCAAGGCTCTCGTGACCTTGCATTACCTAGCTTAATTACGGGTCAGTGGGTATTAGGGGAAAGCGATGGTTTTGAAGCGACAGTAACAAAAATGCAGCTCACTATTTGGGTGGTCACGCTGCTTGCCATGTTGGCATTAACCTTGTTTATTCGCTATTCGAAAATGGGGCGTGCTTGCCGCGCTTGTGCAGAAGACCTCAAAATGGCCAGTTTATTGGGGATCAACACGGATCGCGTTATCTCCTTAACCTTTGTGATCGGCGCAGCAATGGCTGCTGTCGCAGGGGTGTTATTGGGGCAATTTTATGGTGTTATCAACCCTTACATCGGTTTTATGGCAGGTATGAAAGCCTTTACTGCCGCGGTATTAGGGGGGATTGGCAGTATTCCAGGCGCCATGTTAGGTGGCTTGATCCTCGGCGTGGCTGAAGCGATGACTTCTGCTTATTTTAGTACTGAATACAAAGACGTTGTGTCATTTGGTTTATTAATTGGTGTGCTGTTAATCATGCCAACCGGCATTCTGGGACGCCCGGAGGTCGAAAAAGTATGAGAAAAGAAAATTGGATCAATGCCATTGTGGCATCGGCAACCTTCTTTGTTTTAGCTTTGTTTATGATGGGCTTACAGCTTGCTCTGGATGGCACTAAACTGGTTGTCACTGTCGGTGATTCTGTACGTTGGAACTGGATCATCGCGGGAATTGCGATCATTTTTGTTTATCAACTGGTTCGCCCTACATTAAGCAAAGTTTGGCAAGGTATGCCGAAAAAAGCGTGGTCGATCCCTGATTTTGATGGCTCAACGACCAAGCAAAAAATTCTTGCTGTTCTTATCATTATCGCTGCCATTATTTGGCCATTTATTGTTTCACGTGGAAGCGTTGATATTGCTACGTTAACTCTCATCTATGTGATGCTAGGGCTGGGGTTAAACGTCGTTGTGGGCTTATCGGGCTTATTGGTTTTAGGCTATGCCGGTTTTTATGCCATCGGCGCCTATACCTTTGGTTTACTCAACCATTATTATGGCTTTGGTTTCTGGGAAAGCTTACCGATTGCAGGGCTAACAGCCGCGTTGGCGGGCTTTTTACTCGGGTTCCCTGTGTTAAGGTTAAGGGGGGACTACCTCGCCATTGTGACGCTAGGTTTTGGGGAAATTGTTCGTATTTTATTACTGAATAATACGGAAATTACAGGTGGCCCGAATGGGATCAGCCAACTGCCAAAACCGACATTTTTTGGCCTCGAATTTAGTCGAACCGCAAAAGAGGGTTGGGATACTTTCCATAATTTCTTTGGTTTAGATTACAACCCAGGCGATCGGATCATTTTTCTTTATTTTGTCGCCTTATTATTGGTGGTTTTAACATTATTTGTGATCAATCGATTGCTGCGGATGCCACTAGGCCGTGCTTGGGAAGCGCTGCGTGAAGATGAAATTGCATGCCGATCGCTTGGTTTAAGCCCAACGCGCATCAAACTCACTGCATTCACTATTAGTGCTGCATTTGCGGGTTTTGCGGGAACGTTATTTGCTGCAAGGCAAGGATTCATCAGCCCTGAATCATTTACATTTGTTGAGTCAGCATTTGTTTTAGCCATCGTGGTGCTGGGGGGAATGGGATCACAAACCTCCGTTATCTTAGCGGCAATTATCTTAGTTGTATCAAGGGAAATGATGCGTGACCTCAACCAATATAGCATGTTACTGCTCGGTGCATTGATGGTGTTAATGATGATTTGGCGGCCACAAGGCTTGCTACCGATGAAACGCCGTCAAGTTCAGGTGAAAAAAATACCTGAAGGGGAGGGGGTATGAGCCAATTAACGACACCTTTACTACAGGTTAGTGGCTTAACCATGCGTTTCGGCGGTTTACTTGCGGTGAACAATGTCGAGCTCACCATTAACCAAGGGGAAATTGTTTCTCTGATTGGGCCAAATGGTGCAGGAAAAACAACGATTTTTAACTGCTTAACGGGTTTTTATAAACCGACAAGCGGGACGATTCTATACCGTGAAAAGCACCTTGAAGGTTTAACAGGACAAGATATTGCGCGCCTTGGTGTGATCCGAACATTCCAACATGTGCGGTTATTTAAGGAAATGACCGTTATTGAAAACTTGTTGGTCGCGCAGCATCAACATTTAAAAAGTGGCATTTTTTCAGGGCTTTTGAAAACGCCAGCGTTTCGCCGCGCAGAATCTGAAGCTTTAGACAATGCGGTGAAGTGGTTAGAACGCGTGGACTTACTGGCATTTGCCAATCGGCAAGCAGGCAACTTAGCTTATGGCCAACAACGTCGATTAGAAATTGCACGTTGTATGGTGACACGCCCTGAAATTTTGATGTTAGATGAACCTGCGGCAGGGCTTAACCCAAAAGAAACCAATGATTTGGATGATTTGATTGCCGAATTACGTACTCATCATAATGTTTCAATCTTACTAATTGAACATGATATGAAGTTGGTGATGGGGATTTCAGACCGCATTTACGTCGTCAATCAGGGCACGCCATTGGCGAACGGCACGCCAAGTGAAATACGCCAACATCCTGATGTAATTAAAGCCTATTTGGGGGAAGCTTACTGATGTTAGAGTTTAAAAAAGTTTCTGCTCATTATGGAAAAATTCAAGCATTACATGAGATTAGCTTAAATATCCAGAAAGGTGAGATTGTCACTCTGATTGGGGCAAATGGGGCAGGTAAAACCACGCTCTTAAGTACGCTTTGCGGCGACCCAAGAGCTTCCGAGGGGCAAGTATTGTATCGCGATGTGGATATTACCCAGCTACCGACCTCAAAAATTATGCGTGAAGATATTGCGCTTGTGCCAGAAGGGCGCCGCGTTTTCTCCCGCATGACCGTGGAAGAAAACCTCGCAATGGGCGGTTTTTTTGCCACGCGACAGCAATATCTAGAACGTATTGAGCGTGTGTATAAGTTATTCCCAAGGCTTTATGAACGCCGCAGTCAGCGCTCAGGGACGATGTCTGGTGGTGAGCAACAGATGCTAGCAATTGGTCGAGCACTGATGAGCCAGCCAGCACTGCTACTACTGGATGAGCCTTCATTGGGGTTAGCGCCAATTATTATCATGCAAATATTTGATACTATTCAGCAATTGCGTGAAGAGGGAATGACCATTTTCCTCGTGGAGCAAAATGCTAACCAAGCGCTTAAATTAGCGGATAGAGGATACGTGCTGGAAAATGGGCACATAGTGCTGGAAGATAGCGGAAAAGCGTTGCTGGCGAATGAGGCAGTGCGCAGCGCTTATCTCGGTGGCTAAACTTTTCGTCATCCTTTGTGCCGTGGCGGTGTTGGCTTCACTTGCCGCCTAGCCACAACGCGAATGATTTAGAAAATGACAGTAAGTTATAAACTGGCTACGTTTAGTTAAACGGGTTATCTGTTGATGCAGGTAGCCCGTTTTTGCTTTTTTATGTACCGCATTTTGGGCGGCGGTGTAAATTTGGTCTCTATACATTGTTACAAGGTTCTGTGAAGCGACTCGCAAATCCATTATTTGCTTGTTTCTATACATAAAATTAAATGTATATACAACTTTTCCTCTAGAAACAGAGAGCTACTTATTGTTGTATAACTCCCCTTTCCTTCAGACCTCCACTCTTCATATAAAATTTCAAAATTAAATGTATATACTTTGTGAAGTAAATGTATATATATTTAAAAGCAAGAGAAATGGCTTCAGTGAATAAATAGCTTTGAGCAAGTTGGTGAATCATTAATTAATTGATTTTCAATCGATTAATCGACTTAAAATAAAAGTGTGCAGTCACTAACAAAGTACCTCACAGATTATTATCACCAAAAGTTGTTAATTTAGCGTTAATTAAAAAATGGATGATAGGGGATACAACCATGTTAAACCGTACTGACTCAACACGTGTGATCCGCGCACCTCGTGGCAGCGAAAAAACCTGTAAAAGCTGGTTGACTGAAGCCGTTTACCGCATGCTCCAAAACAACCTCGACCCTGAAGTGGCTGAACACCCACAAAGCCTTGTGGTGTACGGTGGTATCGGTCGTGCAGCCCGTGATTGGGAATGTTACGACAAAATTTTAGAGGTGCTGAAAACACTGGAAGACGACCAAACGCTGTTAGTTCAGTCAGGTAAACCTGTTGGTGTATTCCCAACCCATGCTGATGCACCCCGTGTTTTAATTGCTAACTCGAATATCGTGCCACACTGGGCAAATTGGGATCACTTCAATGAGCTAGATCGCAAAGGCTTGATGATGTACGGCCAAATGACGGCGGGATCGTGGATTTACATTGGTTCCCAAGGGATCGTCCAAGGTACCTACGAAACTTTCGTTTCACTGGCAAAACAACATTTTAATGGCAAGGCCGCTGGGCGTTGGATCTTAACTGGTGGCTTAGGCGGGATGGGCGGCGCGCAGCCATTAGCAGCGACAATGGCTGGGTTTAGCATGATTGCTGTCGAGTGTGATGAAAGCCGTATCGATTTCCGCTTAAGAACACGCTATGTCGATAAAAAAGCGACTTCCCTTGATGAAGCGCTGCAATACATTGAAGAAGCAAAAATTTCAGGCAAGCCTGTTTCTGTCGGTCTATTAGGTAATGCAGCAGATGTGTATAGCGAATTAGTTAAACGCAATATCACACCTGACTCAGTCACAGACCAAACCAGTGCTCACGACCCTGTACACGGCTATTTACCGCAAGGTTGGACATTAAGCCAATGGCGTGAAAAACAAGAGACTGCACCAGCCGAAGTGACCAGCGCGGCGAAAAAAAGCATGGCCGTGCAAGTAGATGCCATGTTAACCATGCAAAAACGTGGTTCGGCAGCGTTTGATTACGGTAATAACATTCGCCAAATGGCAAAAGACGAAGGTGTTGTAAATGCCTTTGATTTCCCAGGTTTTGTTCCTGCTTATATTCGCCCTCTATTCTGTGAAGGGATCGGCCCATTCCGTTGGGTAGCTTTATCTGGCGATCCTGAAGATATCTACAAAACAGACCAAAAGGTCAAAGAATTACTGCCTGATGATAAGCACTTGCATAACTGGCTCGACATGGCGCGTGAGCGAATTGCATTCCAAGGCCTGCCTGCGCGTATTTGTTGGGTTGGCTTAAAAGACCGTGAAAGATTAGGGCGTGCTTTCAATGAGATGGTGAAAAGTGGCGAACTAAAAGGCCCTATCGTGATTGGCCGTGATCACCTAGATTCAGGCTCAGTTGCCAGTCCTCACCGTGAAACAGAATCCATGAAAGACGGCTCTGATGCAGTTTCCGACTGGCCATTACTGAATGCGCTATTAAATACCGCAGGTGGCGCGACATGGGTGAGTTTGCACCACGGCGGCGGCGTTGGCATGGGCTTCTCTCAACACTCAGGTGTTGTGATTGTGTGTGATGGCACTGATGCTGCGGATAAACGCTTAGCGCGTGTTCTGCATAATGACCCTGCGACAGGTGTAATGCGCCATGCGGATGCAGGGTATGGCATCGCCATCAATTGCGCGAAAGAGCAAGGTTTGAATTTGCCAATGGTGAAGTAATGTCGTTTGCCGGCTTAGGCTGGCAACTTTCTGGAAAATAAGGAATTCAGTATGAATGCTGCGTCAACTCAGAAAAGACAAGGGCCACTGGCTGGGATCAAAGTCATTGATTTAAGCCGTGTTTTAGCAGGGCCTTATTGCACGGGAATGATGGCTGATCTCGGTGCAGAAGTGATCAAAATTGAAGTGCCAGATCATGGGGATGACAGCCGCCACTTAGGGCCTTTTATTGAGGGCGAAAGTGTTTATTACGGCTTGATCAATAGAGGGAAACGCAGCATCGAGCTGGATCTCAAAGCAGAGGAAGATCGCGCTATTTTATTTCAGCTGGTTAAAGAAAGTGATGTGGTGGTTGAAAACTTCCGCCCTGGTGTGACTAAACGCCTTGGTATTGATTTTGACAGTTTAAAGCAGCACAACCCAGCACTGATTTACGCAAGCATTTCCGGTTTTGGGCAAAATAGCCCATTAGCAAGCTACCCCGCTTACGACATTGTGGCACAAGCCATGTCAGGGCTGATGAGCGTGACAGGTTTTCCTGAAACTGGCCCAACGCGCAGTGGTGAATCTATTGGTGATGTGTGCGCGGGGATGTTTGCATCTTGGGCGATTAGTAGTGCGTTATTTGCCAGAGAACGCCATAACGAAGCGGCACAATATATTGATGTTGCGATGGTGGATGTCCTGCTTAGCATGCAACTAACCGGTCTTTCTAATCTGTTTGCACATGATAAAGCACCGAGCTTAGTGGGTAATCGTCACCCTGTATCTACACCGTTTGATACTTACCAAGCCAAAGATGGCTTAGTGGTTATCGCTATTGCGAGTGAAAAGCTGTTTCAACGTTTTTGTGAATGTATGGGTAAAATGCATTTATGCCAAGACTCACGTTTTCAAGATGACCCAAGCCGTACACGTCATCACGGGGAGTTAAGGGCTGAAATTGAAGGTTGGACAGCGCAAAAAACGGTGGATGAAGTTTGTGACTTGTTACTAAATGCTGGGGTTCCAGCCTCGCCAATTCATAACCTACAACAAGCGACACAAAGTGAACATGCTCAAGTTCGGCAGGTTCTCATACACCTAAATGATGGTGGTACTCCATTGATTTCTCAGCCCGTTTTTTTTAATGGCAAAAAGCCTCATTCAACACGAAGAGCCCCTATCTTGGGGGAAGCAAATGCACTGTATAAATCGGCAAAAACAACAAGCAAAAATAGGGAGGCCGTACAATGAGTTTTGAAATTAATGAAACAGAACAAGCCATTGTGGATGCAATTGAAAAAGTGTGCCGCGATATTTTGCAGCCCAACGCACAGCGTTACGATGAAACGGAAACATTTTGTGCAGAAAGTTTAACGGCATTAGGTGAAATGGGGGCATGGGGAATTAACTTGCCTGAGCAATATGGCGGCTTCGGCCTTGGTAGTATTGCGATGAGTATGATTGTTGAAGCCGTCGCAGCAGCTTGCGCCTCGACATCCTCCTCCTTAACCGCTCACTTTTTAGCCACTGACTCCATTTTGATTGGTGGAACCGAAGAACAAAAAGCCTATTGGTTGCCGAAAGCTGCATCCGGTGAGTTATTGGGGGCTTTCGGTTTAACGGAACCCGCGGCGGGTTCGAACCCTGCGGATATGCGCACTGTTGCGACGCGTGAAAATGGTGGCTGGCGTATTCGGGGGAATAAGCACTATATTACTAACGCCAAAGAAGCTGATTTTATTGTGTTATATGCCAAAACAGATGTTGAGGCAGGGGCTCGCGGCATTAGTGCATTTATGATCCCAAAAGGCACTGAAGGTGTGGCATTTTCTCAGCCAGAAAAAACCATGGGGTTACGCGGCAGTACTATTTATGAGTTAGCACTGAACTGCTGGTTACCTGAATCTGCTTTACTCGGTGAAGAAAACAAAGGTTTCCACACTGCAATGGAAGTTTTAGACAAAGGCCGTGTTGAAGTCGCGGCAACGTCACTGGGCATTGCCCGTGCGGCGATGGAAAGCACGCTGGGCTGGGTGAAAGAGCGCCAAATTGGCAAAAAACCACTAGCAGCTTACCAAGGAACACAATGGCGTCTTGCGGATATGCATACACAGCTTGAAGCCGCTCGTATGTTGACTTGGCGTGCCGCGGAACTGCGTGATTCAGGTGAACGTTTTAGTTTGCAATCGGCGACAGCAAAACTGTTTGCAGCGGAGTGTGCTGGTTTTGTCACTGATGCTGCACTGCAACTTCATGGGGGGTATGGGTATATTCGTGATTTACCCCTTGAGCGGTATGTTCGTGATGCACGTATTTTGCGTATCTTTGAAGGCACGTCAGAAGTTCAAAAAATTATTATTTCACGTGCTGTATTGGATGCAGTGTAATTTATTCAAATCATTATTTTTACCAGAAGCGGGTAGACGGGACAGGCGGCTACTCGCGAGTCAAGCAACATAGGAAGCACTACCTGACAACAGGATCATGGAATTAAAAACACAACAACAATCAGGTTTAAGAATGTATTTCAATTATAGATTATGGGTGGATAACAGATAAAACATCACCCAATGTAATGTGTAATTACTGTACTCACCATTACGGTTTTTACGAATTCATTACAGTTAATTGGTTCATTCTTTAAGCCAGCCTGCTTAAAGAGGATTTACCATGACAGTTTCAAACGACATCGCAACAGGGCAAAAAGGTCGACAGGACAATGTCCCGCTTATCGAAGCGCGTTCTATCGATTACATTCCTGAATCTGAACGCCATGGCACCTTATCTAGCCAGTTTACACTTTGGTTTGGTGCTAACTTACAAATTACGGCCATCGTTACTGGGGCGCTCGCGGTTGTGTTAGGGGGCGATGTATTTTGGTCACTGATTGGCTTATTTATTGGTCAGTTATTAGGTGGGGCAGTGATGGCATTGCATGCGGTGCAAGGGCCAAAACTGGGACTACCGCAAATGATTTCAAGCCGTGTGCAGTTTGGCGTTTATGGTGCGGTCATTCCTATTCTATTGGTTTGTATGATGTATGTTGGGTTTTCAGCCAGTGGAACGGTATTAGCAGGCCAAGCTGTTGGGCAATTACTCCATGTGACTGATTGGGTCGGGATCTTAATTTTTGGTGCGGTGATTATCGGGATCACTATCTGTGGTTATCGGATCATTCATATTTTAGGTAAGGTCGCGAGTGTTGTTGGCGTTATTGCATTCTTTTATCTATTCTTCCGCCTGTTTTACATGAATGATGTCTCCGTATTAATGGAAAATCGCCATTTTGATTGGACACATTTCTTATTAGCCATGTCACTCTCAGCATCTTGGCAAATTGCTTTTGGCCCTTATGTTGCTGACTACTCGCGTTATTTACCAACTAAAACACCAACTATTAAAGCCTTTCTGGCGGTGGGTTCAGGGACGGTCATTGGTACTCAAGCGTCAATGATTTTAGGGGTGTTTGCAGCGGCCTTAGCGGGGAATAAATTTGCAGGCAACGAAGTTTCCTACATTGTGGGATTGGGAAGTACAGGCCTCATTGCTGCACTGTTATATATCACAATTTTCTTTGGGAAAGTGACCATCACGGCGTTAAATGCATACGGTAGCTTTATGTCGATGGCGGCAATTGTTTGTGGGTTTAGAGGGAAAAACACCATTACGAGAGGGCAGCGATTGTTCTTTATTATATTAATGGTGAGCTTTTCAACCTTATTAGGATTAGCAGGCCAACACTCGTTCTTAAAATTATTCTCCGCTTTCTTACTGTTTTTACTCGCCTTCTTTACACCATGGAGCGCAATCAATCTTGTTGATTACTATTGGGTGACCAAAGGTCGTTACGATGTCCCTGAACTGGCAAACCCAAATGGTCGCTATGGCCGCTGGAATAAAGTGGGTATCTTCACTTACATCATTGGCGTATTGATCCAATTACCCTTTATTTCAACAGGTTTCTATACTGGCCCATTAGTTGAACACCTTGGTGGCGTCGATGTTTCATGGATAGTGGGCTTAGTTGCGACCAGCATTATTTATTATATTGCGATTAAAAAATGGCCAATGTCTGTTGCTGATAGGCTGATATTACCAACCACGAAATAACCAAATGAACCATTTGATTTAATTAATAAAAGAATACATTGAGCGAGCCAATAGCAGTGAAGCTTTCACTGCTAAGGCTTCCCTCAACCTAAAAACGATTCAAACCACCTTAATAAAAGCCAATCGTTAATAGAATTGGGATAGGAGTTGCTATGAAAATTTTAGTCGCAGTGAAGCGAGTGATTGACCATAACGTTAAAGTACGCGTAAAAGCCGATGGCTCGGGGGTTGAGCTCACTAACGTCAAAATGGCGATGAACCCCTTTGATGAAATTGCGGTTGAGGAGGCTGTACGCTTAAAAGAAGCAGGCAAAGCGACTGAAGTTGTTGCCGTTTCTATTGGTGATATTAGCTATCAAGAAACTTTGCGTAGTGCGATGGCGATTGGGGCAGACCGTGCCATTTTAATTCAACGCCCAACGGAGTTAGTTTTAGAATCACTCGATATTGCGCGTCTATTACAGCAAGTGGTGGCAAATGAGCAACCCGATTTAATTTTATTAGGCAAACAAGCGATTGATGATGACTGTAACCAAACAGGGCAAATGTTGTCAGCATTATTAGACTGTGGGCAAGCGACATTTGCATCACAAATTGTTGTTGAAGGCAACGCATTGCAAGTCACTCGTGAGATTGATGGTGGTCTGGAAACACTGGAGATGGCGCTCCCTGCGGTTGTGACAACCGATTTACGTCTCAACGAACCCCGTTATGCAACTTTGCCGAACATCATGAAAGCAAAGAAAAAACCGCTAGATATTATCGATATTTCTGACATGAATTTCTCTCCTTTGGGGCAAACCAAAACTATCAAAGTGTCTGAACCGAAAAAACGGGCAGGACAATGCACTTTACTCAATGATGCAGCGGCATTAGTGAGCACTTTACAAGCAAAAGAAGTGATTTAACCAAGGGGAATGACAATGAGCCAATCATTAGTTTTAGTTATTGTTGAGCATGATAATCAAACCATAAAATCATCAATTTTTCATAGTATTACGGCTGCGCTGGATATTCTGTCTGCGGGTGGTCAACTGCATTTGCTGGTTGCGGGTGATAATGCTGAAAACGTGGTGGAACAAGCGGCAAGATTAAAAGGTGTGAGTAAAGTATTAACGATTCAATCAGATGCTCTGAAAGCCCAGTTGGCTGAACCCATGACCAGCGCCGTTATGTCTGTTGCACAAAATTACAGCCATTTGCTGTTCCCAGCGACGACCTTTGGTAAGAATATTGCCCCGCGTGTTGCTGCAAAACTAGGTGTCGCACAAATTTCTGACATCACACAAGTCATTGATGCACAGAATTTTATTCGACCTATCTATGCGGGGAATGCATTGGCAACGGTACAAAATAACGGACATCAAGTGGTGATCACCGTACGCAGTTCGGCATTTAGCTGTGCGAGTGAGATACAAAATAATGCAGAAATTGAACACATCACACCAAATGAACTGGTTCAGCGAGCTCAACTGAAAAGCCAGTCACTGACACAAGTTAGCCGCGCCGAATTGAGTTCAGCAAAAGTTGTGATTTCAGGAGGAAGAGGGCTAAGTTCGGGGGAAAACTTTGCGTTGTTAGAAACCATTGCAGACAAACTGGGTGCCGCAGTTGGTGCATCTCGTGCGGCGGTAGATGCAGGGTATGTTCCTAATGATTATCAGGTAGGGCAAACAGGGAAAATTGTCGCACCAGATTTATACATTGCTGTCGGGATTTCTGGTGCAATACAACATATTGCAGGCATGAAAGAGAGCAAGGTGATCGTTGCCATTAATAGCGATCCTGAAGCGCCGATCTTCCAAGTGGCAGATTACGGCATTGTCGGCGATCTGTTTGAGATCTTACCTGAATTTGATAAGGCGCTTGCGTAAGAGGTGCATATGGCTATCGACAATATTGAAAATATAAACGAGGCTCCCAAGCGGGAATCGATGGAATTTGATGTCCTGATTGTCGGTGGCGGTCCTGCGGGGTTATCAACAGCGATTCGTTTAAAGCAACTTTCGATTGAGCAAGGCACGGAACTATCCATTTGCTTGATAGATAAAGGTGCAGAAATCGGGGCTCATATTTTATCAGGTGCAGTGATAGATCCGCGGGCATTGAATGAATTACTACCCGATTGGCAAGAAAAAATGTCAGCGCCGTTAACCCCCGTCAGTCAGGATAGCTTTTTATGGTTAAAAGAAAATGGCTCAACCCAATTACCGTTACCACTATTACCGAGTTGTTTAAAAAATAAAGGGAATTTAATTGGTAGCCTAGGGCAGGTAAGCGCGGCTTTAGCTGCTGAAGCTGAGGCTTTGGGCGTTGATATTTTTTCTGGTTTTGCCGCAACACAGGTACTTTTTGATGATGCAGGCCAAGTCATCGGTGTAACAACGGGTGATATGGGGTTAGATAAATTGGGTAACCCAACGGCGATGTACCAACCCGGTATGAACCTGTTGGCTAAAATGACCTTTTTTGCTGAAGGCTGCCGTGGTCAATTAGGTAAGCAGCTGATAAAACACTTTGATTTGGACTCCAACAGTAGCAAGCAAAGCTACGGTTTAGGGATCAAAGAAATTTGGCAAATTCCAAAAGAGCAACACGAAGAAGGGTTAGTTATCCACTCTGTAGGTTGGCCATTAGATAACCAAACTTACGGTGGTGGCTTTGCCTATCACTATGGTGAGAATTTAGTTGCGGTAGGTTTAGTTGTCGGTCTGAATTATGAAAACCCATATTTGTCACCGTTTGAAGAGTTTCAACGCTTAAAGACCCATCCGGCTTTTAGTGCCTTTTTATCCGGAGGAGAACGGCTTAGTTACGGTGCAAGAACCATGGTAGCAGGGGGGTTATCGGCACTTCCTGAATTGAGCTTTCCGGGGGGGGCACTAATTGGTGATGACGCTGGTTTTCTCAATGGTGCAAGGATTAAAGGAACGCATTGTGCGGTGAAAAGTGGGGCATTGGCTGCGGAAGCTTTTTTCTCGTGCTTTAAAAATCAATCGATTGATTTTGCTGAATTTACTTTGCAATATCGCCAAAAATTTGAACAGAGCTGGTTATATCAAGAGCTTTACCAGACGCGTAACTTTAAACCTTATATGAAAAAAGGGTTAGTGATGGGCTCAATGCTATTTGGCGCAGAGCAATTGTTGTTAAAAGGCCGTAGCCCATGGACATTAAAGCTTAAACAAGCGGATCACGAAGGGTTGAAAGAAGCTAAAAACTTTAAACCAATAACTTACCCTAAGCCTGATGGAAAATTGACCTTTGACCGGTCTTCTTCCGTATTTTTATCGAATACCAACCATGAAGAAGAGCAACCTTGTCATCTTAAATTGGCAGATATAACAGTACCAATTCAAATTAATTTAACGAAATACGCTGCGCCAGAAACACGCTATTGCCCAGCTGGGGTATATGAAATTATTGGCGAGCAACACCAAGAGAAATTACAGATTAATGGGCAAAACTGCCTGCATTGTAAGGCCTGCGATATTAAAGACCCACTGCAAAATATTACTTGGACTGCACCTCAAGGGGGAGAAGGGCCAATCTATCAGGGGATGTAAAAACGAATTTGTTGTGATGTAGATGTGCTTGATGTCTTTTTATATTTATCAGTCGCTTTGGGGCAATTTTGCCCCATTTTTTTATCTTTGCATTAATTCTCAATACGTGAATGTAATTTTAATTTGTATCGAGAACCTGCCGTGACCATATTAACGTAGCTAATCAGTGTATTTCCAGTCCACGTTCGGCGCCTAAGTTGCAGGCAAGGTGAGTTTTCTTTAATCGATAATGATTGTGCGATGGATTTTGTGGCTAATGCAGCTTCGATGGTATGTTCCATTTCACTTACAGGAAAATGGCGTTGTAAATAGCCACTGGGTGTTTCTGTATCCCCATATTTTTGCTTAACAAATTCGGGAACGATAGAGTGGTTAACGTAGCGTTCTTCCAGCATGAGTGGAATATCATTTTCAAAATGCAGCACTTTGCAATAACCGACTTCATTTCCTTCGCTAATTCCAAGTTGTAGGGCTATTTCAGCAGAAGCAGGGATGATTTTTAATTGTAGTTGGTGCCCGCTGTATTTATTGCCACTTAGAGATATTTCATCAAATATATCAAATGCTTTTGTCACTGGAAGTTCGTGTTTTTGCGTTGCGACAAAAGTGCCTTTCCCTGCAATTCGATTCAAAATCCCTTTTTGGCTTAATTCAGAAATGGCTTTGTTTACTGTCATACGGCTGACATTAAACTGCGCACATAGCTCAAGCTCTGTGGGAATTTGTGTTTCGGGTTTAAAAATACCCAAATCAATACTGCGTAAAATGTAAGACTGAATTTGCTTATAAGCAGGTTGTGATGTCATCGCTTTTATTCAAAATTGTCGTTAGAGAAAGGCCAGAGTAAAACAGTTTTATTGCTACAGTTAATGTATAGACTTTTTGGTGATTGCAAGTTTATCAGTAATTATTGGCTTTACTAGTATATAGCGCGCATTTCAGAGTATAAAACATCGAAAAACAGGCGGATATAGGTGCTCGTCATTGTCTGAATTATTTTATTATAAGATAAGTTCCGCTAGGGCTATATGCCTTTATTTATTATCATAATGTTAAATTTACTTAGCGAAATAGGCATTATTCATGCGAGTTCAATATTTCCATGTCAATCTTACTCAGTGTGATTATCTCAATGTCAGTCCAATTGGTATGGCAAGGCTGATAGCATCAGGGAAAGTTTTTTTCTTTAATCAAGATGACTTCAAAAATAGCCAAATATTTCTAGAGCGCTTACAAGAAGGTGACTCTTTGGTTATTTTTGCAGAAGAACTGAATGATGGTAGTTATTGGCTTGAATGGGTTTATCACGAGAAGCATGGGCGATTAGAACCCGATAGAAATGTGCGTTTTACTCGCTCTCTGGGCAAACAATATATCATTTCGCTGGTATTAATGGCCTTGATCCCTGTGGTGTATTATTGCTTTATGGCTGCGGAAGATAGCTTTTTAATGATAGCGCTGGTGGCAATTTTAGGTTGTGCCGCTTTTTGTGGCATCGTTTTATTTGGCCTAGCTCTTGCACAAACGAAGCGCATTATTAGTCCTAAACGAAAACAAATTTTAAAAGTATTAGACCTTATTATCGAGGGGCGATTCAAAATTAACGAACAAAGCCCATTGATTGAAATTGACGGTATTAAAAACCCTAAATCTAAGGCCAGTAATTTACGTAAGGCTAAAGATATTAGCATTGATAAAACCTCATTATCGGTTACTCGCGGTAAGGTGAATATTACAGATAATCGAAGTTTGACCATTAAGGCAGGGGATACAGAGCAAGCGCTAAACCTTATCAGCTTACAAATTAATAAAAGCCATATGGAGGTTTTAGTTTCAGCCAATGAGCCTTTGTTTAATAACCACAACTTATTTATTGCGCAAGGTGATGAGCTCGAAGTTTTCCATAAAAATATCCAAGATCACTCAAATGAACAGGCAATATTTGGTATCTATAACCATCAAGATGGACTTGCCTATAGCTTAATTGGCAGAGGGGCACCTCAAGAACGTGGTTTTTATTTTGGTTTATGGGGCTTTATTGGCTTTCTTGCTATTTTCTTTGCCCTCATTGCTAGTGGGATGTCTTTTTCAGAAACAATAGAAAAAGGCGGTTATTGGGACTATTGGGATTGGGTCAATATATTGGACACTGGAGGGATGTATATTAGCTTTACAGTGACTATTTTATTGGGAATCAGCTTTTTAATTGGTTTGAGCGTCGCGATATATTATCAAATTTCCCGACGTGGGAACGCTTATTATCATGCTCAGTATGCCTTGAAGCACCTGCGTCGCCAACATGGCCAAACAGACTATGTAACGGAGGTGCGCTCATGAATCCATTCTTGAGTAAGCGCTTTCTCTTATTAACCGTGATTTTTGTGATAAGTCTATTATCCACTTTTTTTATTTTCGTGCGTGGTGGTGCAGTTGCTTGGAAAATAGAAAATCACCAAGAAAATGGTTCTGCAGTTGCCTATTATGATTGGGCAAGCACTTTCCAAACAGAGAGTGGTATTTTAATTGTTACGCAAAAAAGCCAGAGCTCAAATTATTATTCATCGTATAACTCATACGCGTATGCCTCTAGGGTGTATGACTACCAAGTATTGTTTGCAGATAATCAAGGTGTCCGTTTTATCACTCGTGGTGACAAGAGTTTCTATAATGCGGTCTGTGATAAAAAACAGTGTTTACTATTTCTCAGAGATGGCTACCAAACTATCGATTTAACAACACTATCAGCCAGTAACATTATGCCATGGGAAGATAAATCTGGCGTTCAATTTGCAGGGTTGATAACAGGTAAAATTTATCAATCTAAAAATTATCCTGCTTATGTTGTGGCAAATAATGAAAAAATTTTTGTTAGCCAAGATAAAGGTATGACATGGGAACATTTTATGGATGTTCGGGAGCTCGCTAAGTCACTGTACCCTGAGGAAATAGAGAGTCGCTCTGAATTTGCTTTTGCCACATACAGGGACAAAGTCGTTATGTGGTATAGCTATGGTCATCAAATGGGATCGTTGGAAGTAGTTATGGATATTCCGACTAAACAAGTGGTTAGTAGTAAATGGCTACCCGTGCGTATTAATGAAGCAGCACAAAACCTGAATGGTGATATCTTTGTTATAGCTCAAGAACCGTCTCGTAAATTATTTTCTTTAATGCAATATGAAACCAATGGCGGTTTTAACTTATTGGCAGAAACAGGCTATAACTATTTATCAAGTTTAAAAGTGGGTAAGCAAGGGCTGGCAGTGACAGAATCAGTTAGGGGATCAAGGCAGTTTTTAACGATGGACTTACAGACAAATGAAATTTCACATCGTTCTGATCTACCGATGTATAAAACTGTATTTAATGGTGTCGATAAGTCCTTTATTGAATTAGAGAGTATGTACTCAGAGGATATTGATATTACGGAAGGTTCCCCAGTTTCTTACCAATCTATGCATTAATCTATATTTAAAATAAAAGGATAGGGTTTATTCCCTATCCTTTTGGTCAATTACTCAGTACGTTTTTTCGGTAGTAAAATTACTGCGGTAGCAGCAATAACCGCAACGACAGCAAAAGCGATAAAGTTCCAGCTGGTGGCGATACCAAGACTTGCAATATAAGCACCAAACATTGGGCCAGTCATTGCGCCAATTCGTGAAAAACTCAGCGCCCAGCCTGTTGCAGATGCGCGTGCATTGGAGGGGTAATAATTGGCAATATAGCCTGTCAGTATTAGTGCGGCGGAAATACTACCGACTCCCGCAAAGGCAACAAGAACGTAATTCATATAAATATTTTGTTTAAAGATTAGGCAACCTACACCAATAGCACCAAGCAAAAAGAAAAAGGCCACAGAATTTCGAACGCCATATCTATCTGCAATTTTTCCTAAGAATAATCCACCCAACGCAGAAGCTAAGCTAAATACAATTAAAAATGTCAAACTAGAGCCTAGGTTATATCCTTCTTTGCGCATAATAGAAGGCAGCCAAGTATTTAAGCCATAGACTAATAGCATGCCACAAAATAAGGCTATCCAAAAACAGACGGTGGCACGTAGGTGACGCCAAGCAAATACAACGGCCACAATCTCCTTAATACGTTGTGGTTTATGTTGCACATGTTCTGATGTTGATTGGTAATCAATATCCAATTTTTTAGCTAATGCTTTGGCTTCAGAGTGTAGGCCTTTATGCGTTAAATATTCGAGTGATTCAGGAAGAATGCGTGCCATTGGCCAGATAAGCAATAACGGTAAGGCACCAAAAGCAATCACGCTTCGCCAGCCGAATTGTTCGAGTAACCACATTGCGACGAGAGCGGCACTTAAAATCCCTAATGAATAACCAGAATACATAATGCCATAATTAAAAGAACGTTTTTCACTGGGAGAGTATTCAATGGTTAAGGCCGCTGCAACAGGAATGACACCACCTAAACCAATTCCACCAATAAAACGCATAACACCAAAAACCCAAGGTGTTGGGGCAAATGCAGCGCCTAACATGGTGAGTGAAAATAGTGTTACACAGGCTAATAACATGCGGCGCCTGCCATATAGCTCACTTAATGTCCCGATAATAAAGGCGCCAAAAAACATACCAACGAGTGCATAACTACTTAGTGCCCCTAGCTCAAGAGGAGATAAATTCCATTGCTTATATTCAGCAAGCGTCGGGAGCACAGCCCCCATTACACCGACATCGTATCCTTCAAATAAAATACTCATCCAGCAAATCAGCAAAACTTTTGATGTTGTTTTTGTGGAACCAAATGATTTCACAGCGATTGTTTGCATCGTCATAATTAACTCTCTTATCATGAGGGTTTAATAATTTTTAGTAGCAGGCTTATTTTTATGGTCACAGCGTGTCCTCCCTACACTCACTGTTTCTGAGAGAAAGCACAATCACTAATGTTAAGAAAAGGTTAAAATGATGCAGGATATGGATATAATATGCAGAAAATCTCATTTGAGAGTTTTATCCATATGTAGGATAGACATAAATTCTATAGGTTGTATCTCATGGGTTCTATTGGTTATCTATAGCTATAAACAATAAGTAATAGGTTATATATAAATCAAAAATAATATAAAATATAAGCAAATGGTTATTGTTTAGATAAAAATAAAATAGTTGATTTTATTTTAGATAATAATTTTATTACTTATTGTTGTTATCCCATTTATTTTATTACAGCTATATAAATGTATATTTAATGTTAAAATTGAGTTTAATGATATCTCATTAATGATGACTGCAGAGGTTTAATTATCTTTTAATATCAGTTTGAAATTCAATTAATAGGTTGATTTAATTATATAAATAATGGCTACTTAATAATTAGCACAATAAATCTATGGTTTATAAATTTTAAATAACCATTCAATTGATATTGAATTATGAATAGCAATGACTAGGTAATAATAACTAGATCCTATTCCATAATTGATGCAAAATAGAGTTGCAAAAATTAATTCTAATTAAATTTAATTGAGACAGCTAAATGAATATATCTAAACTCAGCATTGCCTCCATTGTTATTGCTAGTGCAGTACTTAGTGGTTGTGCAAAAGAATCCTCACGCTCATTAGAAGTCGAAAAAGTTGCAACATATAATACAAATTATGCAGGTCCAAAAAGTCCAATATCAATAGGTAAATTTGATAACCGTTCGAGTTATATGAATGGTATTTTCTCTGATGGTGTTGATCGTTTAGGGAATCAATCAAAAACTATTTTAATGACCCACCTTCAGCAAACAGGGAGATTTAATGTATTAGACCGTGCAAATATGCAGGAATTAAAAGAAGAGGCGGGAATTAAAGGCCAAACTCAACAATTAAAAGGTGCGACTTACGTTATCACAGGTGATGTAACGGAATTTGGTAGAAAAGAAGTGGGCGATCGTCAATTATTCGGCATTTTAGGCCGTGGTAAAACACAAGTCGCTTACGCTAAAGTTAATTTAAATGTAGTCAATGTTCAAACTTCTGAAGTGGTATTCTCTTCGCAAGGTGCGGGTGAATACGAATTATCAAACCGCGAAGTGATTGGTTTTGGTGGCACAGCAAGTTATGACTCAACATTAAATGGAAAAGTATTAGATCTGGCTATTAGAGAGGCTGTAAATAATTTAGTTTCAGGGATTGAAAACGGCGCATGGCAGCCAGCGAAATAAGGGAATATGATGAAATTTAAATTATTGTTACTTCTTGCAGGTGCTGTTTTATTAACAGGCTGTGTAAATGAACCTAAGCCATTATATAACTGGGATGGTTATCAAACTACGGTTTATCAATATTATCAGCAAACAGAAACGAGTCCCCAAGATCAAATTGAAGCGCTGAAAAAAAATCTAGAAATGAGTAAAGCAAAAAACCTTGCCACTCCTCCTGGCTTACATGCTCATTTAGGGTTGCTCTATTCAACAGTAGGTTCAATTGACTTAGCAATGACGGAGTTCAACACTGAAAAGGCGTTGTATCCAGAGTCAGCAGCTTATATGGACTTTCTAATGAAGAATAAAGGGAAAATTAAATGAGACGCCTATTAATACTCAGTAGTTTCGTGGTTGCTTGGTTATTAACGGGATGTGCGCAGCCAGCCAAAGTTGATTACACTGCATTTCATCAAAGTAAGCCTAAAAGCATTTTAGTGCTGTTGCCACAAAATAGCTCACCAGAAGTTCAAGCAAGTCATGGCTTATTATCACAAACTGCGCTTCCATTAGCTGAAGCAGGTTATTATGTTTTCCCAGTTGCTGTTGTTGAAGAAACCTTTAAACAAAATGGCATGATAAACGCGGGAGATATTCAAGCTGTCCCACCAGCTAAGCTACATGAAATTTTTGGCGCTGACGCTGTTCTTTATTTAGATATTACGGAATATGGGACGAGCTACCAAGTGATTGCAAGTGATACACGTGTAACTGCAAGTGCTAAATTACTTGATGCAAGAACGGGAACTTTACTGTGGAGTGGTTCTGCAAGTGCATCAAGTATGGAAAACAACTCATCTTCAAATGGTATTTTAGGCGCACTAGTTTCTGCTGTTGTGAACCAAATAGCAGACACGATGACAGATAAAAGCTATGCAATAGCAGGTATAACAAGTGCTAGGTTATTATCTGCAGGTAGTCCTAATGGGATCTTATACGGTCCAAGATCACCAAAGTATGGTAAAGATGCTCAGTAACGATTAGCTAAGTGGTGGATAAAGCCTTATCGTTAGGCTTTATCCATTTAATTTTAATTAAGGTATTGTCGTATTAAGTTAAATTACTCTTTCTAATCCTTAAATTAACTTTTATTATTCGTGTCTACCGGAATAAGTTAATTAATTAAAATGTTTTTTAACACCTAAATTGCATAAAATAAACACTGTGACTGAGCTCAAAGGGTTTATGCTATTTAGCCTAAATAATGTGATATAAGTATAATAACATGACAATAGGGGTTAATTTAAGAATGTAACTGTTATATATATAATGCAGATGGTTGTACTAATTCCTTGTTGATAGGAGTCATAGTATGTTCTTGTTAAACGAGTCACTAATATCAAGGTATTTCTTCTATATGAAGAAATGGTTCAATATTGATATTTCCTTAGCCTTCTTTTTTCCAAATAATTAACCTTTCAATTTTTCCGCAGTTAAAATTTTCGTTAGCTTATTTTTTATAAGTTCGAATTCTTATATTTATTATTTAATGAAAAATTAAAGGTATTATCATGGCTAAAAGAATCGTAGAACCGTTCCGTATTAAAATGGTAGAAAACATCCGTATTCCATCGAGAGAAGAGCGTGAAGCTGCATTAAAAGAAGCGGGATACAATCCATTTTTATTACCAAGCAGTGCTGTGTATATCGACTTATTAACTGACTCTGGTACTAATGCCATGAGTGACCACCAGTGGGCAGCAATGATCACGGGTGATGAAGCGTATGCAGGATCTCGTAACTATTATGACTTAAAAGATAAAGTTAAAGAGATGTTTGATTACGATTATATTATTCCCGCTCACCAAGGTCGTGGCGCTGAAAATATGTTGTTCCCAGTGCTCTTGAAAGTAAAACAGGAACAAGGCGGTGCTAAAAAACCTGTATTTATTTCAAACTTCCACTTTGATACAACAGCAGCACACGTTGAATTAAATGGCTGTAAAGCGATTAATATTGTTACCGAAAAAGCCTATGACTCAGATACCTATGATGATTGGAAAGGTAACTTTGATATTCAAAAATTAAAAAATAATATTGCAGAGTATGGCGCAGAAAACGTTGTAGCGATTGTATCAACCGTAACGTGTAATAGTGCGGGTGGTCAGCCTGTCTCAATGGCTAACTTGAAAGAAGTTTATGAAATTGCAAAACAACATAATATTTTTGTTGTTATGGACTCTGCACGTTTCTGTGAAAATGCGTATTTTATTAAAGAGCGCGATCCAAAATATAAAAACGCAACGATTAAAGAAATTATCCTTGATATGTACAAATATGCTGATGCATTAACCATGTCAGCGAAAAAAGACCCATTATTAAATATTGGTGGGTTAGTCAGTATTAAAAATGACGAAAAAATCTTTACGTTAGCAAGACAGCGTTGTGTTCCAATGGAAGGCTTCGTGACTTACGGCGGTTTAGCTGGCCGTGATATGGCAGCGATGGTGCAAGGACTTGAAGAGGGTGCTGGCGAAGAATACCTGCATTACCGTATTGGCCAAGTAAAATATTTAGGTGACCGTTTACGTGAAGGGGGAATTTCAATTCAATACCCTACAGGTGGACATGCAGTATTTGTTGACTGTAAAAAACTGGTTCCACATATTCCAGGTGATCAGTTCCCAGCACAAGCGGTTATTAATGCGTTATATTTAGAGTCAGGTGTTCGTGCTGTTGAGATTGGGTCGTTCTTATTAGGGCGTGACCCAGAAACTGGAAAACAAAAGCATGCTGACATGGAGTTTATGCGATTAACTATCGCAAGACGTGTTTATACCAATGACCATATGGATTATATTGCAGATGCTCTGATTGGCTTAAAAGATAAATTCGCGACCTTAAAAGGGTTGGATTTTGAATATGAGCCACCAGTATTAAGACACTTCACAGCAAGATTAAAACCTATTAAATAAAAAATAGGTATATCTTATGGTTCCCGTGCAATGCGGGAACCTTATCCTTATTCTTAAGGTGAACACCATGAATAATTCGGCAGCCAAGAAAGAACCCTCCATAATGGTAGGGGGTTTTGTGCTAGGCGGAGCTATGATAGGGGCAGGAATGTTTAGTTTGCCAACTATTATGGCAGGAGCTTGGTTTATTAACTCTGTAGTTATCTTGTTAGTTGTTTGCTTTTTTATGTTTCACTCAGGAATTTATATTTTAGAATGCATTTCCAAATATGGATCAGGGACGAACTATTTCTTTATATCGAAAGAACTTTTACCTAAATGGGCTTGTTATATTGCTAACATGGCATTAATATTCGTGCTATATATATTAATTTATGCCTATATATCTGCAGCGGGCTCTGTTATTAAGGAAGCCGCAGCTATTTATGGTTACGATATTAACTTAAGGTTTATATTTATTACCTTTACATTAATATTAGGTGCGAGTATTTGGTGGAGTGGTGTCGGAGCGAGTCGTTTAACATCATTATTTTTGTTTATAAAAATAATTCTATTTATACTCGCATTTTCTGGATTGTTTTTAATCGTAAAAACAGATTTATTATTAACGTCTCCTGTTGAAGGTGGGCAAACTGCATTATTGCCTTTCGTCTTTATTATTATTCCCTATGCCATTACCTCGTTTGGCTACCATGGTAATGTATGTAGCTTGTACAAGTTATATCATGAAAATGAAAGAAAAGTGGTTAAGAGTTGTGTGATTGGTTGTGTACTTGCACTCGTCCTTTATTTCCTTTGGATTATGGGAACAATGGGCAATTTACCAAGAGCTGAGTTCTTAACAATAATCAATAAAGGCGGTAACTTAGACGCATTTATTGAATCACTCTATGCCGTACTTAACAGCAAACACATTGCGACATTTTTACTCTGGTTTTCTATTAGTGCTGTATTCTGCTCATTCTTAGGTGTTGCTATTGGGTTATTTGATTACATACTCGCCTCTTTGAACTTTAAAGATAATCCTTCAGGGCGAATGAAATCAGCATTACTTTGTTTTTTACCTCCTTTAATTCTTTGCATGTTATTCCCAAATGGATTTTTAGTCGCAATTGCATACGCAGGTATGGCAGCATGTATTTGGGCGATAATCTGTCCAGCAATTATGGCATTGAAGGTGAGAGAACGTTTCCCAGATTCAAAATTTAAAGTGTGGGGCGGGAAAGGGCTAATCTATGCCGTTATTGCCTTTGGCGTTTTTGGTATTATTTGCCAGTTACTCGCTCAGTTTAATTTGTTACCGATATACCGTTAATTTTTCAACCTTGTTTTAAGCTAACTGTAAAGGTACAGCGGGGTTTGCTGTACCTTTTTTTTGTTAAATTACCCGGTTAATACTGAAAAACCACTGTCTTTTTAAAGTACATTTTAATGTTTTGCCCTTGGTAAATAATGGGTTTAAATGCCATTTTTTTAATTGCCTTCACGGCTTCTTCTTTAAAACCTAAATCAGGGATTTTACTATTTAATATTTCAACGGACTCAACTTGGCCATCTAACCCTACTAATAATCGAATTTGCACTTTAACCACTTTTGTATAACCCAAGGAGCGAGCTTCTTTGGGATATTTAGGGTTTGCATCCTGTAAAATTGTGTAGGAGATCCCGCTCGAACCCAGTGCGGTATAGCTGCCATCCCCATTTGCTGCAAATTGGCTATTACCGGATAAGGCATTTATCCCTTGGCCACTTGGGCTGTTTTCTGACGCCAATGGGGTTGCGGTGGAACCATTTTTTTCGGGAGCATTGGATGTCATCGCCTGCGCTTTGTCTTGTGAGCTTGATGGTGTTATTTGATGCGGATCTTTTGTAATCAGTTGGTTCTCCGTCTTTTTAGGTGGATTATCAGCAACTAATTGATGTGGTGTGTTCTGCTCTGACTTGTGTGCGGGCTGAACGGGTTTAGGTTTTTTCATCACTTTTGTTTTTTGAGTAAGTAATGGGGACTCAACGGTATCATCAATGGGTATATTCGCAGAAATAGGGTCGCGTTTTGGCGGGTTTTGAGCTTTATTTGCCGGCTTTTGTTGAGAAATAGGCTCTGATTTTGAGATTTGCTCTGAGGCTATTGTTTGTCTCAGAGGCTCTCCTTGGTGACTTGCTAGACTTGAGCTCCCTTGAGAGCTCATTGGTCCACCAAGGGATAACGTTATTGTTTCTACACCTTCCACTATGGGGAGCGCCCTACCAGTTTGTAGGGCGATAAACACAATAGCTGTGATATGAATGACGAGTGACACCGTTAAGGCGAGTTTATAACGAAAAGAGGGATGTATAGTCACCGAAACGTTTCCTGTTTAAATCAATAGGTCGCTTTTATACCCGCAAAGAATGAACGCTCATTTCCCGGAATTAATGAACCATAGCCTGAGGTGACGTAATCGTAGTAAGTTTTGTTCATCAAGTTAGTAACACCACCATATAATTCAATATGTTCAATAGGTGCATAACGAACACTGAGGTCGATAAGCTCACGAGATTTCACTACGCCATCTTCTTCTTTATTGGCATCAGAGAGAAAATTATTGTACGAACCGTAATAGGTGTATTGAATATCCCCTGATAAATCCTCGGTAAAGTCGTATTTAATTTTTAGTTTAACGGAATGCTCTGGCACTTTGGTTAAACCACTTTTGGTGTAGTCGATGGTGTTTTTACCATTTTCCTCCAAAAATTGGCGTCCATGATTATTGTAATCTGAGCGTCCTCTGAGCCATGAATAAGACTCTTGGAAGGTGAAATCGCCGAGAGTTTGTTGGAAGTCGACATCGGCTCCCCAGCGGCGAGTTTTTAGTAAGTTCATCGTTTTCGCGTCATTAACACTGGTAAGATAAATACGATTTAGTTGATTATTGGTATTTGATGTCCAGAGCGTTACATTGACTGTGCTGAACGCCAATTTATCTCTAAGGCCAAGCTCAAATAAGTCATATTTTTCATCTTCGGCCTTAGTTGGGGTATAGATTTTTTCACCATTAACAACGGATTGATCGCTGATTTGCAGGCCGTCAGGAAGGGTGTAACCTCGTTCGTATCGCCCATACACTCGGCCAGTATCACGATAAAGATAAGCAAGGGAGAGCTCCGCCGCGGTATTCCAACGGTCTGAGGTACCCGAGCCATTTACCGTACCACTTTTATCAAATGACCATTCAGACAATTCACGTCTTAAACCTTGCGTAAATACAAACTGCTCTGATTTCAAACTGTTAAGTGCATAAATGGCTTTTGTTGTTTTATCGTAATCGAAATTATGAGGAACTCCATAATAGCGGCCTTTCTTATCTTTTTTATAGCTACCAATATAATGAATTGAGGCTTTTTGTTGCGAATAATCAACACCAAGAAGTAAATTGCTATTATCAAGATAACCAATATCTAATTTTATTTTTGTGCCGTAGCTTTTTTGATCAACTTTTTGTTCCCAATTGGCATTATTGGTATAAAAACCATCGGTATAGAAAACATCAGTGGCAAAATTTAGCTTATCGGTAAATGCATTTTGATAGCTAAGGTTATAGCTATCGACCTCGCGGTCGCCAATTAAATAACCACTAATGGTTTTTTTAATCAACTGACCATTTTCATCAATACCTACAGTGACGGTTTTATCTGGTGGAACGTAGTCTTTACCGTATTTTTTGATATTACGTGAAGTCAGCGTTTTAACGTACTGTGAGCTTTCCGTGAGATGGCTTCCACGTAACATAAGACTTTGATCTGGCGTGAGATCCCATCTCCCACCTAACGAGTAATATTCTGAGTTACGGTAAGTATCTTTATAGTAGAGGTCACGGTTGAGTTTACTGGCTGTCCCCAACAAGGAGAATTTATCATTAACCCGAGCACCTAAGTTGGCATTTAAGCGGTATCCTTCTGAGTTCCATTCAGATAAAACGCTGGTTTTAGGATCGGCCATACTTCTTAAGTTAGAGGTAATGTTAATAACGCCACCCGCAGTGCCTGAACCATAAATAACGCTTCCACCTCCCGGAATAATTTCAATCCGCTCAAGCTGTTCAACAGGGATGATATCGTAGTTAGTAGTATAAGGATGATTCGCAAGGGTCGTAATCGGGGCGCCATCAAGTAACACTTGCAGATTACGCTGTGAGGTTTCTGCGCCTTGTCCACGCAGGTCAATATTTCCTTGCCCAGAGGTATCTACGCTAATACCAGGAACGGATTTAAGCACATCAGAAATGGTGCGGTTCCCTTTTCCCTGAATATCTTCTTTTGTAATAACAATAATTTGCTTGGTATCTCGCAAACGTTCAATTTCAACATAATCTGGCCGAGCGTAGCTATCTTGTAGCTCAATCGTATCATCATCACCTTGGGGTTGTGACGATTTGGGTTCTGTGTTGGCTGCATAAGTTGTAAAAGAAAGAATAGATAAAATAGTAAAACAAATAATATTTGGCTTAAGTTTAACCCTATTGTTTCCAACGGGGGAGATAGTTTTCATTGGAGTAGGCTTGCCTTTTGTAATGATAATGCAAATGATAATGCAAATGATAATCAATATTATTATATTAAAAGTAATTTCAAGATCAATATATTTAAGTCAATTTATGAGATAGATAATTATTTGATTTAAGTGAGAATAAACTGTGAATTGATATCGACATGATTAATGATGAAATCGATTATGTAGCGGGAATTGAGTATAAGAACAGTATTGGGCAAAGATAAAAGCTGGTGCATAAGCTTAGGGTTAAGAAACTGTATTTAGCGATCTTTATCAAATTTATAAAATTAATTTATACCGTATGTAAAATTAATTATCTTAAAACTAAATAATAACCCTGTTGAATTATAAGTGTTTTTACTTGTTTAATTGCTTTTTGTCTATTAACTAAGCCGTTTCAGTGGCTAATTTTTTTCTCTTTATCGCCGATAAAGTTAAATATCGTCATTTTATCCCACCAAAAGAGAAATTGTATGCAGAAACTTCGAAACTACTCAATTCGTGCTGTCATGCTCGTATTGCTAGGTATTTTATGTGTGATCTTAGGGGGAACCAGTTTATACAGCGGTTGGTCACTATCCCGTATCGCAGATGGTAATGATATTGACCGGCAACTTGTCAAACAAATGACGATACTGAGCCAAGGTAATGACCAATATTTTCGTTTTGTGACTCGGTTAACGCGAGTAATGGAAAGTAAAAATGAGGGAAAAGCCATTGATTATGCGCCTGTTAAGGATGCGTTGGAGAACATGGCAAGCTATCTCGAGCAGATGAAAGCGATTTCGCCGGGGCCAATGAACACTGAAATTTCTGAGCAAGTAATTGGTAGCTGGCAAGCACTACTGGATGAGGGCGTTAAGCCACAGTTAGTTTTTGGGATGGGAGATAACTCACAGGAATACCTTACTCATGCGCATAACGTGACTCCCGCATTGAGCAGAACATTTGGGGCATCAATCCAAAAGTTTAATCAAGAAGCAGAAGAGATGATCAGTGCAACACGCAGTCATGTCGACAACCAAATGGATATTACGCGTGTCGTGATGATTGTCGCGACAGTACTCGGTGTTCTAACGTTGATTTTCACCGATCGCTACCTTGCTGCGATGATGCAAAAGCCCTTGGATTTATTAAGGCAATCCTTTTCGCGGATAGCGAAAGGCGACCTTAGCCAAACGATTCAACCTTTTGGAAATAATTGTGTTGGTAAGTTATTTCCGTTGCTTGAAGAGATGCAGACAAGCTTACGTGGGTCAGTTAGCATGATACGGCAGGGCAGTGAAAATATTTATCTTGGTGCGAGCGAAATATCCAATGGTAACAGCGACCTTTCATCGAGAACGGAGGAGCAAGCGGCGGCATTAGAAGAAACGGCGGCAAGTATGGAACAAATTACCGCTGCGGTGCAGCTGAATATGGAAAATACCCTTCAAGCGAACCAATTAGCGAGTGAAGCGTTTGTCGTGGCAAATAAAGGAAATACTCTCGTTGATTCCGTTGTGGTGACAATGAATGAGATATCCCAAAGCTCACAAAAAATCGCAGATATTATCAATATGATTAACGATATTAGTTTTCAAACTAATATATTAGCGCTAAATGCCTCAATTGAGGCAGCAAGGGCGGGTGTGCATGGCCGTGGTTTTATGGTCGTAGCGGCTGAAGTTCGTAAGTTAGCGAGTCACAGTGCGGATGCCGCAATGGAAATCGAACGTTTGATTGCTGATTCAGGGGACTGTGTTAAAAAAGGGACAGGGTTAGTCAATGAAATGGGTAAAACCATGGAAAACATCCTGCAAGGCATCAATGAAGTGACTGCGATTATGAAGCAGATAACGGTGGCTTCTGAGGAACAAAGCAAAGGCATTGCACAGGTTGGTGTAGCGATTACACAGATGGACAGTGTCACACAGCAAAATGCTTCTTTAGTTGAACAAGTGGCAACCGCTGCCAGCTCATTAGCAGAGCAAACGCAGGAGTTGCAGCAGGCGGTTCAGCAGTTTAATTTAAATCCACAAATGGCTTAATTTTACGAAATCTAAGACAATAAAAAGCCCTCACTGCTCACAGCGAGGGCTCACAAAAACACTGCATTAACCGACTAGGATTAGTTCATGCCGTATTTTTTCAGTTTCTTACGCAGAGTTCCGCGGTTGATACCCATCATCAGGGCAGCACGGGTCTGGTTTCCACGGGTATATTGCATAACCATGTCCAACAAAGGCTGTTCTACTTCAGCCAATACCAGCTCATATAAATCATTAACATCTTGATTGTTTAATTGAGCAAAATAGTTCTTCAGTGCTTGCTTAACTGAGTCACGTAACGGTTTTTGAGTTACTTGATCTTGTGAATTTACAGTAGCAACGGTTAGTACGTCAGAATTTACGCGTTGTTCGAACATAGTTCTGTCAGCTCTTATCTTTATTTACGCAAAAATTTTCAAAAAATGCTTCCAACACCTCCAGCTGTTCGCTGGCATCCTCAATGGCGTTGAATGAGCGCCGAAACTGGTCATCAGGTGCATGTTCTTTTAAGTACCAAGAAACATGTTTGCGCGCGATACGGGCTCCTTTGCCTTGACCATAAAAGTCGTGCAATTCCTGTACGTGCGCGAGCATAATGCGTTGTACCTCTGCCATAGGCATTGGTGGCAAAATCTCACCTGTGTCCAGATAATGCTGGATTTCCCGAAAGATCCAGGGTCTTCCCTGAGCCGCTCTGCCTACCATCAAGGCATCCGCCCCTGTGTAGTCTAGAACTGCTCTGGCTTTAAGCGGGTCAGTAATGTCGCCATTGGCAATAACCGGAATGGTAACAGTCTGCTTAACTGCCCGAATGTTGTCATATTCAGCTTCCCCATTAAACAGACAGGCTCTAGTTCTGCCGTGAATAGTGAGGGCTTGAATGCCACAATCTTCGGCCAATTTGGCAATCTCTATGCAGTTTCGCTCTTCAGGTGACCAGCCTGTGCGGATCTTAAGAGTAACGGGAACATCCACTGCTTTAACAACGCCTTCAAGAATCGATTTCACGATGTCTGGATAACGTAACAGTGCCGAACCTGCAAGCTTACGATTCACTTTTTTAGCTGGACAGCCCATGTTGATATCGATGATTTGAGCGCCACTCTCAACGTTGATTTGAGCCGCGGCAGCCATTTCATCGGGATCATTGCCAGCTATTTGAACAGAACGAACCCCAAGTTCATCGCGATGAACCATTCTGAGTCTAGATTTGTCAGTCTTCCAAACTTGAGGATTAGAAGAAAGCATCTCCGATACTGTCATTCCAGCACCCATGTCATAACAGAGCGACCTAAACGGTTTATCTGTAATGCCTGCCATGGGGGCAGCAATAAGACAGTTTCTCAACTGATATTGTCCGATTCGCATATCTAAATGGGGGCCATACTGTGACTGCAAGGGCGCGTATATTACGCATTTTTTACGAGATATGAAAGGACAAACTTTGAGCAAACGGTTATTTATCACTAATTTTTTTATCTTGCATTTTTGCAATTTTAAAATTAGTTATATTTAACAAATAGTTAAAGTGGTTACGTAACTATTTATTAAAATAACTGTTGCACTGTTCAAATCTCGTGCAGAACAGATTATCGCCAGCAATTGAGCAATATTTGAGCTATAAGATAATCTATTCTGGCGTTATTTTCAAAGAAATTATTCTCTGATTTTTATAATATTTCTGCTAAAAATGCTTGACACCTGTGATGCGGCACCATTCTTCTTTCTCAGCAACTGGGTCGATTTCAAAGGATTCGCGGTAAGCATCAGCGACACCTTCTGCTTGTGTTGCGAGAACACCTGAAAGTCCGAGTAATCCACCTGCACGTGGCAGTACGCTAATCATTGGCGCTAATTCACGCAATGGCCCAGCAAGGATGTTAGCAACAACCACATCGGCTTGGAGGTCTTGAGGTTGGTCTTTCGATAAGTAGAGAGATAAACGCTCTGAAACCCCGTTACGCTCTGCATTATCGCGGCTTGCCGTAATCGCTTGAGGATCAATATCGATCCCAATGGCATGAGCGGCACCGAGCTTGAGAGCGGCGATCGCTAAAATCCCAGATCCACAACCAAAGTCGATCACGGTTTTACCTTCTAAATCAAGGCTATCAAGCCATTGTAAGCACAGTGACGTCGTTGGGTGTGTACCCGTCCCAAATGCTAAGCCCGGATCCAGCATCACGTTAACCGCAGTTGGATCGGGAACATCTCGCCAGCTTGGGCAGATCCATAGGCGCTCACCAAAGCGCATTGGATGGAAGTTATCCATCCACTCTCTTTCCCAATCCTTATCTTCTAACTGTTCGATTTTATGGGCAAAACCAGCACCCAGCAGAGGGCTATTTTCTAATTGAGCAACAACGAATTTCATCTCCGTTTCTGCGTCAAATAAGCCAATCACATCGGTATCACCCCACAGGCGTGTTTCCCCCGGTAAGGGCTCGAAAACAGGGGTATCGTGGCTGTCTTGAAATGTCACAGAGACAGCACCCGTTTCGATCAATTCATCACCCAGTGCTTCTGCGTGTTGAGCTGTGGAGTTAATTTTGATTTGGATCCAAGGCATAGTGTTCCTTAAATGCTCGTTATAGTTTGGGTTATCCCATTGTAGGGGCAGATAACCCAAGTTATTCAGAGCATGAATGTCATGTTGCGAGACATACCAAAAAATAGGTCTCTAAATTAATTTGTCGCCAATTGTACTGGATTTTTGCCAAAAAGATTACCAACAAGAAACGCAATTAAGCTAAAAATCAGTGATGGCACGATGGCGTGGAAATCCATAATTTCGATTTTGAAGCTTGCTAAGATTGCATAGCAAACTCCCCCGACAACCATGCCACTTATCGCGCCCGTTCCATTGGCTTTTTCCCAGTACAGACCAAGTACTAATGGCCACAAGAAAACCGCTTCTAATCCTCCGAAGGCGAGTAGATTTAGCCAGATGATCATTTGTGGCGGGTTCCACGCGGCAATAAGAAGTAATGCACCTAGGATCAGGGTAGAAAAGCTAGAAATTCGTGCGAGCTTCTTCTCATTTTTTATTTGTTCAGGTGCCGCATTCAGGTAAATATCTTTGACGATGGTCGCTGAAGATTGCAGTAACTGAGCATTGATAGTGGACATAATTGCTGCCATAGGTGCCGCCAAGAAAATGCCAGCGGCAAAAGGCGGTAGCACTTGTACCATCAAGGTAGGGATAACTTGGTCAGGGATGGTTAGGTCAGGTAAGATTGCTCGGCCCAATGCGCCTGCGAAATGCATTCCAAACATCAATACAGCCATCACGATGGTGCCTAAAATGATACCGCGGTGAACTGCTTTACTGTCTTTGTAGGAAATACAACGTACCGCAGTGTGCGGTAAACCAATCACACCAAAACAGACCAAAATCCAGAATGAGGCTAAGAATGGCCCACTTAGGATATCGTCAGCGCCTTCAGGGGAGACTAATTTCGGGTCAATGGCCTGCATTTTTTCAATTGCAGTGGGTAAACCACCGGCGTGATAAATAATGGCAACGAGTAAAATCACTGTTCCTAGCAGCATGACCAGCCCTTGCAAGGCATCGTTTAGGACACTCGCTCTAAACCCGCCAATTGCGGTATACAGTGCGATGGAGACACCGAAGATAATTAGCCCATACGTATAGGGTATACCCGCAGCGGTTTCGAGCAGTCTTGCCCCGCCAATGAATTGCACGGTCATCGCGCCAAAGAAGGCGATAAGTAGGCTAACACTGGCGAACCACACTAAAAACCGACTCTGGTAGCGAGCATACAGCATATCGTTGAGGGTCACCGCATTATAACGGCGCGCCAAGATAGCGAATTTTTTGCCTAATACTCCCAGAGACAGCCAAATAGCAGGCAGCTGGATCATGGCAAGTAGCACCCAGCCTAGGCCATATTTATATGCAGCACCGGGCCCACCAATAAATGAACTTGCACTGATGTAGGTTGCAGTAATGGTCATGGCAAGGACGAACCCGCCCATTGAACGGTTACCTAAAAAGTATTCATTGAGGAATTCCCCTTTCGTCCGTTTCTTGTATGCGTAGACGGATAACAGAAAAACCAGCGCTAGGTAACCAATTAAAGGTAGAAGAACTTCAATCTGCATCCTTCTCCTCCAGAGGAATATCTTTAAAAATGATTTTAACCATCATAATGCAGAGCAAAATAAAGATGACGGGTACAATAAGGCATGACCACTCAAACCATAATGGTAGGCCAGTGATACCTCGCGTATTATCAGGTAGATAGGCACTAATTATCCAGCCTATCATGTATGCGATGGTCAAATAGAGAGACCAGCGCGCTTCCTTATTGGATTGAAGAAAACGTTTGTCCATCCGTTATTCCTCCTCACTCACATAAAAAATAATCAGGGATTGTACGATAATCCGTAGGTAGAGTGTAAGAAAAGGCATAAGAAAAGTGAGAGAAAAGGTGTTTAGTACAAAAAAATGCCGCAAAGCAGGGCGTTGCGGCATTTATTGACGATGAGTCAAACAGACAATTTCAAGACTACTCAGAAATGCCCAATTTTTTCTCTAAATAGTGGATGTTGGTTCCACCTTTTTGGAAGTTTTCATCGTTCATGATCATTTGGTGCAGCTCGATGTTGGTTTTGATGCCATCAACGATTAACTCATTCAATGCGTTTTTCATACGAGAGATCGCAATTTCACGAGTTTCACCATAGGTGATCAGCTTACCAATCATTGAGTCATAGTACGGAGGTACAGTGTAGCCTGCGTAGATATGAGATTCCCAACGCACACCGAAGCCACCTGGAGAGTGGAAACGTGTGATTTTACCTGGGCTAGGAATAAAGGTTTTCGGGTCTTCTGCGTTGATACGACACTCAACAGCGTGACCGTGAACCACGATATCTTCCTGTTTCACAGATAATGGTAAACCAGAGGCAATGCGTAATTGCTCTTTGATTAAGTCAACACCGGTGATCATTTCAGTCACTGGGTGCTCAACCTGAATACGGGTATTCATTTCGATAAAGTAGAATTCACCGTTTTCGAACAGGAATTCAAAGGTACCCGCACCACGGTAACCGATTTCAATACAGGCATTGGCACAGCGTTCACCGATGTTACGGCGAATTTCAGGGGTGATCCCCGGTGCTGGTGCTTCTTCAACCACTTTTTGGTGGCGACGTTGCATTGAACAGTCACGTTCTGCTAAATAAACCGCGTTGCCTTGGCCATCAGCCATGACTTGGATTTCAATATGACGTGGGTTTTCAAGGTATTTCTCCATGTAAACCATATCGTTATTGAAAGCCGCTTTCGCTTCTGCACGCGTCAGATTAATGGAAGATTCCAAATCTTTTTCGTTGCGAACCACACGCATACCACGACCACCGCCACCACCAGAGGCTTTGATGATCACAGGGAAACCGATACGTTTTGCGATGGTTTTATTTTTTTCAGTGTCGTTACCTAATGGGCCATCAGAACCCGGAACGCACGGAACTCCCGCTTTTTTCATCGCACTAATCGCAGAAACCTTGTCACCCATTAGGCGGATGGTTTCAGCTTTTGGACCGATAAAAATAAAGCCTGAGTTTTCAACTTGTTCTGCAAAATCAGCGTTTTCAGCCAAGAAACCATATCCTGGGTGAATCGCTTGTGCGCCTGAAATTTCTGCTGCGGAGATAATCGCAGGGATATTTAAGTAGCTTTTTGCAGAGGCTGCTGGGCCGATACAAATGGTTTCATCAGCCAGCAACACGTGTTTTAGATCGCTATCAGCCGTGGAGTGAACCGCTACAGCTTTAATGCCTAATTCTTTACAGGCACGCAAGATACGTAGTGCGATTTCTCCGCGGTTTGCGATGACAATTTTTTCCAGCATGGAGACGCCTCGTTATTCGATGACAACTAATGGCTCGTCAAATTCTACTGCATCACCGTTTTGCAACAGAATGGCTTTAACAACGCCTGCTTTGTCTGCTTCGATTTGGTTCATCATTTTCATCGCTTCAACGATGCAAAGTGGGTCACCAACGCTAACAGTTTGGCCAACTTCAACGAATGATTTCGCTTCTGGGCTTGGTGCGCGGTAGAAGGTTCCTACCATTGGTGAGCGAACTTGGTGCCCTGCAACGGTTGCAGGAGCCGCTGGTGTAGCCATCGCTTCAGATGGTGCAACAGCGTTTGCCAGTGCAGGTTGTTGTGCAACAGGTGCTGAGTAAAATTGTTGAGGTGCAGCCATAACCTGAGAAGCAGGAGCGACACGGCTAATACGTACTGACTCTTCACCTTCAGAAATTTCCAGTTCAGAAATGCCAGACTCTTCGACTAGCTCGATCAACTTTTTAATTTTACGAATATCCATGGATATGATTCCGTACTCTTATATTTGGATTGAATTAATTAGACGCACACGGTTAACTGCAGCTTGTAAAGCAAAGCTGTAGCCGTCAGCGCCTAGACCACAAATTACACCGACAGCCATATCGGAGAAATAAGAATGTTGGCGAAATGGTTCTCTCGCATGCACATTCGACAGGTGGATCTCGATAAACGGGAGACACACAGCCAGTAATGCATCACGTAGAGCTACGCTAGTATGTGTGAATGCAGCCGGATTAATGAGAATAAAATCAACATCATGGCGTGCAGCATGAATTCTATCGATGAGTTCATGTTCCGCATTTGATTGAAAATGACTCAATTTTACACCTAACTGGCCTGCTTCAACGCCTAATTTAGCGACGATATCAGCAAGAGTTTGGTTGCCGTACTTGTCTGGCTCCCGTGTACCTAGCAGGTTTAGGTTCGGCCCGTTCAAGAGTAAAATGTGAATATCTTCTGCCATTATGCTGCTAACTCCGACGATATATCAATAGTCCGACAACATAACGCGATGTTGCGCGTTTGTCATCTTTTATCATAAAAATAAATGGAATTTCTACTGACAAAGGACGCTATTATAATTATTTCGTGGCATATAGCAGCAAAATACTGGTCTTATCAGAGAAATTACCCGAATTTATTTTGTGAAATGTGCGGTAATCCGTATTTTTAACAGATGGCCGCACATATTCGGTTATTTTTCGCAAAGATTAACTAGGGTACGCCCAGTGACCTCATTTTTTAATAGTTTTCTTGCATATTCAGCGGCATCTTCCAATTTAATTTCAGAGCACACTTGCTCATAGAAAGACGCTGGCAGCAATTGTGCAAGGCGTTCCCACACTTTTGCGCGTTTTGCTGCAGGGAAATAGACAGAGTCGACCCCTTGTAGGCGCACATTACGCAAAATGAATGGCATCACACTGGCCGGTAGGTTAAAGCCACCCGCTAATCCGCACGCGGCGACAGCGCCGTTATAATGAGTTTGTGCCAGCAAGTTTGCGAGCAACTCCCCGCCAACGGTATCGATAGCACCTGCCCAAAGCTGTTTGTCTAAAGGTTTTGCCGGATGAGTAAAATCACTGCGCGGTAGGACGCGTTTTGCGCCTAACTTCTGCAAATAGGCGTTATTTTCTTCGCGACCCGAAATCGCGACTACGTCATAGCCTAATATAGATAGCAATTGAACCGCGGTACTTCCGACACCACCACTTGCTCCGCTGACAACAATTTCACCTTTATCAGGCGTAATACCTGCATCCTCTAAAGCATTCACACAGAGCATGGCGGTAAAACCTGCCGTGCCGATAACCATCGCCTGTTTTAAAGAGAGTTGTTCAGGAAGTGGGGTTAAATAATTCGCGGGAACACGGGCTTGGGATGCTAAGCCGCCCCAATGGGTTTCACCAACCCCCCATCCCGTCAATAATACATGTTGCCCAACTTGAAAACGCGGGTCTTCACTGTGGTGAATAACCCCAGAAAAATCAATCCCTGGAACCATCGGATATTGTCTGACAACACCCGCTTTTCCGTTGATGGCGAGGGCATCTTTATAATTTAGTGTGGACCAGTGAATATCGACTATAATATCCCCGGCAGGTAGCATTTCCGTTGTCAGAGATTGGATATCAGCGGTGATTTTTTCATCGGATTTGTTTAGGACGAGAGCTTTCATCGTTCACTCCTAGTGAAATGATTAAATATGTCATTTAAAATGCCGAAAAATTAAGGGTATTTCATTGACGTAATGAGGGTTCTTAAGCTATTAATAATGTAATTATTTTGTAAAAAATCATTTTTTTCTGGCATAAATAGGCTTTTATCATGCAAAATAACGCATCGCGACGAATTCATTTTGCGTACTAATACAAATTTGCCTCATTTTTGGTAGATAGTAGAGCGAACACTCGTGAAATTCATCTGATTTGTAGTGAAAATAACCAGTGCGTAGCAATAATAAAAAGATATAAATATTATTTGAACTTGTAGTCACAATTACTTGTCACACTGGGAATACAAACAATGGAGTATATAACAGCCAAAGAGTAGGGGTTATTTTTACGTAATTCTATCTAGTGATGGAAAAAGTGAAATTAATATCTATTTTTGAGGTTTTTATCTGCTTCGTTTAGATAAGAAGCATGTACAGTACGGTACGTGAAAAATAGATGAATTGACCATATTTATAGAAGCAGCTCATTAACGTCTTGAGACCGCTTCAAGTGGTTGGTAGAGTAGACGGGTTTACATTCGTCCCCAGCTTGCAGGATAACTCTTTCGTTATGTTTAAAAAATTTCGTGGCATGTTTTCTAATGACTTGTCTATTGACTTGGGTACGGCCAATACCCTCATTTATGTCAAAGGACAGGGCGTCAAATTAAATGAACCCTCTGTAGTAGCCATCCGTCAAGACCGCGCAGGTTCGCCGAAAAGCGTGGCAGCAGTCGGTGGTGAAGCTAAACAGATGCTGGGACGTACACCAGGTAATATTTCTGCAATCAGACCAATGAAAGACGGCGTAATCGCTGACTTTTTCTTGACTGAAAAAATGTTACAACACTTCATTAAACAAGTTCATAGCAACAGCTTCTTGCGTCCAAGCCCGCGTGTGTTGGTTTGTGTGCCAGTCGGTGCAACGCAAGTTGAACGTAAAGCCATTCGTGAATCTGCCTTAAGTGCAGGTGCGCGTGAAGTCTTCTTAATTGAAGAGCCTATGGCTGCCGCTATCGGTGCAGGCCTCCCTGTATCTGAAGCAACCGGTTCGATGGTGGTTGATATCGGTGGTGGTACAACTGAAGTTGCTGTTATCTCATTAAACGGTGTCGTGTATTCATCCTCTGTTCGTATCGGTGGTGACCGTTTTGATGAATCCATCATTAACTATGTTCGTCGTAATTATGGTTCACTGATTGGTGAAGCAACGGCTGAGCGTATTAAACACGGTATTGGTTCTGCATTCCCTACTGATGAAGTGTTTGAAATTGAAGTCCGTGGTCGTAACCTTGCTGAAGGGGTTCCACGTGGTTTCAAAATGAATTCCAATGAAATCTTAGAAGCATTACAAGAGCCGTTAACGGGTATCGTTAGCGCGGTTATGCTTGCGCTGGAACAGTGTCCGCCTGAATTAGCGTCTGACATTTCAGAACGCGGAATGGTCTTAACGGGTGGTGGTGCACTTCTTCGTAATTTAGATCGCTTATTAATGGAAGAGACTGGTATTCCAGTTATCGTTGCAGAAGATCCACTAACCTGCGTCGCCCGTGGTGGCGGTAAAGCGTTAGAAATGATTGATATGCACGGTGGTGACCTGTTTAGCGAAGACTAAATGGCCAACTATAAGCAGTTAGGTCGATACCTAGCTGCTTTGACTATTTTTGATCCTCTGACATTAGCGAAACATAGCCGCACATGAAGCCCATTTTTAGGCGAGGTCCATCCCTACAGTTACGCATCTTTTTTGCGGTAATCATTGCACTTGTGCTGGTGGTGATTGACCATCGATTCGAGCCCTTCAATAAAATCCGTAACTATTTAGACACGGCGGTAAGCCCATTCTATTTTTTAGCTAATGGTCCACGCCAGTTTCTGGATAACATTTCAGAAAGTTTCTCTTCTCGGGAACAGCTGCAATTTGAAAACAAAGCATTGCGCCAAGAGTTGTTACTGAAAAAAGCCGATAACCTGTTACTGGAGCAGCTTAAGCAAGAAAATGCACGCTTAAGGGAACTGCTCGGCTCTCCGTTACGCCAAGATGAACACATGATGGTGACGCAAGTTATCTCTGGTGCGAACACGCCTTATCGTGACCAAGTTGTGATTGATAAAGGCAGTAACGAAGGTGTTTATGAAGGGCAACCCGTTATTAGTGATAAAGGCGTTGTCGGTCAAGTGGTGGGTGTGAGCAACTTTAATAGCCGTGTGTTATTAATTTGCGATACCACACATGCCCTTCCTGTACAGGTGCTGCGCAATGATGTGCGTGTTATTGCTGCCGGCTCAGGGTGTGCGGATGATTTACAGCTTGAACCATTGCCTGAAAATACGGATATCCGTGTTGGAGATGTGCTCGTTACCTCTGGCCTCGGTGGACGCTTCCCTGAAGGTTACCCTGTTGGGGTCGTCTCAGCGGTTAAACATGATACACAGCGTGCGTATACCATTATCAGTGCGAGACCAAGCGCGGAGCTGCAACGTTTACGTTATCTGCTTCTTTTGTGGGGTAATGATAGCGATCCGAAAACACCATTACAGCCTTCAGAAGTCTACCGTGCAGCGAATGAACGCTTAATGAAAGTGCTCCCGCAAGTTTTACCGAATCCAAGTGAAATTCAAGGGCCACCACTGCCACCATCAATGGCACCGCAACCATAGGTAAAGGAAACGTTATTATGGTTATGGGTAGGAGGAATGAATTAAATGGATGAATACCGTGGTAATGGGCGAGCGATTATTTGGCTGTCCTTTATTATTGCGCTGATTTTGCAAGTCATGCCGTGGCCGGAACAGCTTAACTTTTATCGGCCATCATGGCTGCTGCTGATTTTAGCGTATTGGGTGATGGCGCTGCCACATCGCGTGAGCGTCGGCACCAGCTTTATTTTAGGTATTATTGTTGATTCCATTCAAGGCTCAGCTCTGGGCGTTCATGCTCTTTCTTTCAGTATTATTTGTTATCTCGTCGCCTATAAACACCAATTATTACGTAATATGGCGCTATGGCAGCAAGCGCTGGTGATTATGTTATTGACCGTTATTCAAGATTTGGCGGTATTCTGGGCTGAATTTTTATCATCTCAGGTATTATTCCATCCGCAAGTATTCTGGAATAGCCTCGTCAATGGTATCCTGTGGCCATGGTTATTTTTGCTTTTACGAAAAATTCGTCGACAGTTTTCAGTGTGTTAAGGGTTTAGCTGTCGTTTCTGACGGGAAATATGTTTTATGAATTTAATCTATCTGGCATCAGGCTCACCTCGTCGACGCGAATTGGTGCAATATCTTGACTACTCTTTTGAAATTTTACGTCCAGAGGTAGAGGAACAGTGGCAACCGGGTGAGACGCCTGAAGGCTATGTGCAGCGTCTTGCGCGTGATAAATCCTTAGCTGGTGTTGCCATGGCACCCGAAGATAAGCCTGTCTTAGGGGCGGATACGATTGTCGTTCTGGAAGGGCGGATCCTTGAAAAACCCCGTGATAATCAACATGCCCAAGAGATGCTCAGTGCGCTAGCGGGTAAAACTCATCAAGTGATGACTGCTATTGCCCTTTCTAATCGCCAACAGACATTACACGAATTGATTGTGACAGATGTGACATTCAGCGGGTTATCTTTACTTGAAATACAGGATTATATACAGTCAGGTGAACCCATGGATAAAGCAGGTGCCTATGCAATTCAAGGTCTTGGTGGGCGTTTTATTCGGAAAATTAATGGCAGTTACCACGGCGTAGTGGGTTTGCCTTTGGTCGAAACAAATGAATTAATTCAACGATTTTTAGCGTTAGGTGATGGTAAGGGGAAGTCATGACAGCGGAACTATTAGTGAACATTACACCATCTGAAACGCGCGTAGCTTATATTGATGGTGGGATCTTACAAGAAATACATGTTGAGCGAGAAGCAAAAAGAGGACTCGTAGGGAATATTTACAAAGGCCGCGTGAGCCGCGTTCTACCCGGAATGCAGGCGGCCTTTGTTGATATTGGTCTGGATAAAGCCGCTTTTTTGCATGCATCAGATATCATGCCGCACACCGAATGCATTGCGGGTGATGAGCAAAAAAATTTCCACGTTAGGGACATTGCTGAGCTGGTTAAACAGGGTCAAGACCTGATTGTGCAAGTGGTGAAAGACCCGCTGGGCACCAAAGGTGCTCGTTTGACGACAGACATTACGCTACCTTCACGTTATTTAGTTTTCATGCCGGGGGCTTCCCATGTCGGAGTTTCTCAACGTATTGAAAGTGAAGAAGAACGTGAACGCTTAAAACAGTGTGTTGCCCAATATTGTGACGAAAACGGTGGCTTTATTATTCGTACCGCAGCGGAAGGTGTGGGTGAAGATGACGTTAAGCAAGATGCTGCTTTCTTAAAACGTCTTTGGGCGAAAGTCATTGAACGGAAAAAACGTAATGTGACTCGCACTAAAATTTATGGTGAATTAGCGCTCGCTTTTCGCATTATCCGTGATTTTGCAGGCGCTCATCTCGACAGAATTCGCGTTGATTCCCGTTTGACCTATACTCAATTACAAGAATTTATCGAAGAGTATGTGCCGGAAATGACGGCAAAACTGGAGTTATACCAAGGCAATCAGCCCATTTTTGATTTATTTGATGTTGAAAATGAAATTCAACGGGCGATGGACAGAAAAGTTGAATTAAAATCAGGTGGCTACCTGATTATCGACCAAACTGAAGCCATGACCACCATCGACATCAATACGGGGGCGTTTGTTGGCCATCGTAATCTAGAAGAAACTATTTTCAATACCAATATTGAAGCAACTCAAGCGATTGCACGCCAGCTACGTTTGCGCAATTTAGGCGGGATCATCATCATCGACTTTATTGATATGACTGATGCTGAGCACCGTCGCCGTGTATTAGCCTCATTGGAACAAGCACTTAGCAAAGATAAAGTCAAAACCACGATTAATGGTTTTTCACAGCTTGGCTTAGTGGAAATGACCCGTAAGCGGACAAGGGAAAGCCTTGAACACGTACTGTGTGATGACTGCCCAACTTGCCAAGGCCGTGGTACGGTGAAATCAGTGGAAACGGTATGTTATGAAATTTTACGTGAAATCGTGAGGGTTCACCGCACGATCGACGCTGATCGCTTCTTGGTGTACGCATCCCAAGCCGTGGTAGATGTGCTTAAAGGGGATGAATCACATGCACTGGCGGAAGTGGAAATCTTCGTTGGGAAGCAAGTGAAAGTTCAGACTGAGCCGTTATACAGTCAAGAACGCTTTGATGTTGTGATGATGTAGCTGTTTGCTTAAAGGAGAAGTGAGTGAAACGACTGCCACGTGTAGTACTGGTGACCACTGCGGTTATTTTATTGCTGTGCGCGCTGGTGCTGACAGGGCTGCGTTTCCTTCTACCGAATATTGATAGCTATCGCCCCGATCTTATTGCTTATATCGAAAAAAAGGCAGATGTTTCGGTTCAGATAGGCGAGATGGAAGGGGCATGGCGCTATTTTGGCCCCGTTCTTACGCTATCCGATGTCACGTTGCAAAGTGACACAACGGATGTTAGCGCTAAGCAAATTCATCTTGAACTCGATATCTGGAACTCATTGTTTTCCCTACGCTGGCGCTTTCGCGACCTGACTTTCTACCAGCTGAATGTTGATTACAAAGTCCCTTTCTCGTTTGAAGGCTCTGGCGAAGGTGAGTCATTAGATGGCGTTGAAGATTTGTTTTTACGTCAATTTGACCATTTTACGTTAAAAGATAGTCAACTGACTTTCCTTACCCCCTCAGAGCAAAAAACCACGTTAATTCTGCCAGAACTTTCTTGGCTAAATGAAAATGAACGTCACCGTGCGCAAGGCTTTGTTAGCCTTGAAACCATCAATAAACAGCATGGCTATCTGCAAGTTAAACTGGATGTGTCAGATAAAAATGGTGTGCTGAGTGATGGTATTTTTTACCTTCAAGCGGACAATATTGATATGCAGCCTTGGCTAAGCCGCTGGCTACGTGACAATACCTCATTGCGTGATGCTAACTTTAGTTTGTCCTCATGGATCAGTTTAAAAGACAATCGTATTGAAAGTGGGTTGATCCAGTTGCGCCAAGGGGAAGCTAACTGGGGGGAGGGCGAGCTAACCCAAAATCTGCAAGTTAATGATTTACTGCTACGCATGAAAAGGCAGGGAAATGGCTGGCTATTTAATATTCCTGAACTTGATACATTAAAAACCAATGAATTTATTTGGCCGCAAGGTAGTGTATCGGTGCTGTATCTGCCTGCATCGAAAAAATACCAAGATAACGACCATTGGCGTGTTCGAGCAAAAAATATCGAGCTTGAGCGCTTAAGTGAAGTCTTGCCGACATTTTCATTTCTTACGCCAGATATGGTGCAAGATTGGCAGCATCGCAAGCCCACGGGTGTGGTGAGTGAATTTGCCCTAGATGCGACACAAAATAAGCCTGAATCTCTCCAAGTTAGCGTCGATTGGCAAGATGTCAGTTGGCAAAAATGGAAGGAGCTTCCTTCTGTGGATCATTTCTCTGGTGTATTAATTGGGGGAATGCAAAGTGGTGGTATCTCTTTCAACCTGCAAGACAGCAAAGTTGACTATCGTGATGAATTTAAAGCGCCGTTTAATATTTCCACTGCAAAAGGGCAGCTGTATTGGGCGGATAACGACAGTGAATTTAAACTTTGGAGCCCTGCCTTAGATGTGCAAGCCACATCTCTATGGGCGAACGGTGAATTTCGCTATGCCAAAGCCAAAAAAGGCAACTATGCCGATTTAGCCATTTTGGCAGGTATTCGACTGGATGATGCCGGGGATGCATGGCGTTATTTTCCGCAAAAATTAATGGGCCAAGATGTTGCTGACTACCTGACAAAAGCGATTATTGCAGGGAAAGTTGACAACGCTACATTGGTGTATAAAGGCGACCCTGCCAATTTCCCGTATGACCATAATGATGGCCAATTCCAAGTGTATGTGCCACTGCAAGATGCCACTTTCGAATATGACAGCGAATGGCCGGCGTTACTCAACTTGGACATGGATTTAGATTTTCGGCGGGCAGGCCTGTACATGCATGCACCAATGGTCAAACTGGCTGATGCCACGGCAACCAACCTTGATGCGATTATCCGTGATTACACCGAGGAGATGCTGTATATCGATGCGGATATTAGTGGCACAGGAAAGCAAATTCAGCAATATTTTGTACACACACCGATGAAGCATTCCATCGGTGACACCTTGGAAGAGCTACAAATTGGCGGCACCGTGAATGGGCAGCTTGGTTTATCTATTCCGTTAAGTGCGGGGAAAGATGTTGTCGCAAAAGGGAAGGTTAACCTTAATAAAAATGATTTATTCATTCAGCCAATTGATAGCACTATCTCGTCTTTAACGGGCAGTTTTAGCTTTAATAATGGCGACTTGGTCGGTGATAAGTTACAGGGGCAGTGGTTTGGGCAACCTATCTCGGTTGATTTTACGACGCTGACTGGTTCGAAAGATTATCAGGTTGATGTGAATATCGCAGGAAATTGGGCGCTGAATAAACTGGCGATGCTCCCCGATGAAATCAAACAGAAAGTATCGGGTACCAGTGATTGGAAAGGCCATGTCTCGATTAACTTACCTGACTCAGCGAAAGCAAAAGTGGGCTTACAAATTGATGTTACCGCAGGCCTTAAGCAGCTAAAAAGCCAGTTACCAGCCCTAAACAGTGAATTGTTAGCAGAGTTGGGGCAAATTAACGTTCAAGCGAAAGGCGATACTGAGCAACTGACTATCGGTGGTGATATTGGCAAGCGCCTTGGCTTTAATACCCAATGGAACTTAAGCGATAAACCATTAAGGTTACTTAAAGCGCATGTTGCCCCATGGCAAAATCAAGTTCCAGAATTACCGAAAAATGCCGCGATGGTTGTTTCACTTCCTCCCGTTAAGGCCATGGATTGGGACAAACTCGCAGGGTTGCTCGTTTCATCAAATAGCCGCCAAGGTGGAGCCAATATTCGCCTTCCTGAAGTGCTTGAGGTTAAACTCGCCTCCATTTATTTGGGCGGGCAGTACTGGAAAGATTTAAACTTTTCCTATGATTTACAACGTGATGAGCAAGTGGTTAGTGTGGATAGCGAAAACCTAAAAGGCTCGCTACAAATCTATGCAAAACAGCCTTGGAAAGTGGCGGTTGATTACTTGTATTACAACCCAAGTTCAACGGCGGACAGCACAACAGGCTCTGAGCGCGTTGACTTCAGCCAATGGCCGCAATTAAATATAACCTGTAAAGAGTGTTGGATTGCAGGACAAAAACTGGGTGAGATTAGCGCAAATATCATTCCGAAAGGCGACTCACTGCAACTGATCGACGGCACGTTAAACAATAGTGCCATGCAGCTAAAATTGGATGCTATCTGGCACAGTGGTAACGGCAATAAAACTGAAGTGGCGGGTTCCTTAACGGGGGAAGCTTTCGATGAAAGCGCGGCTTATTTCGGTATGTTGGTGCCCATTATTGAGTCCCCGTATACGATAGAATTTAATTTAGACTGGGCCAATCTACCTTGGTCACCAGACATTGCTTCATTAAACGGCAAGCTATCGGCGAAACTGGGTAAAGGGGCCATCGCAAAAATGGGCGGTGGGCGTGCAGGGCAGATCCTGCGCTTAGTCAGTTTCGATGCCTTGTTGCGTAAGCTACAGTTCGATTTTCGCGATACATTTAACAACGATTTCGATTTTGACTCAATTAAAGGTGATGCGACTTTGCATAACGGTGTGATGACATCTAAAAACACGGTTGTGGACGGCTTAGTTGCGGATATTGCTTTAAATGGTGAGGTTGACCTTGTTAAACGTCAAATTAACTTAGAAGCGGTCATTACACCTGAAATTTCTGCTACAGTAGGAGTAGCAACCGCGTTTGTCGTCAACCCATTTGCTGGTGCTGCGGTATTCGCGGCAACAAAAGTGCTCGGTCCATTATGGAGTAAAGTTTCTGTGATTCGTTATCGCGTAACAGGTAGCTTGGACGAGCCAAAAATTGATGAAGTATTACGTCAACTAAAGGAGACTCAAGAGTAATGAAAAATGGTAACGTTGCACTTTTGCAGTTATGTAGCGGAAATAATACTAAGCACAATTTGGCGCAAATAGAGCAGCAAATCAAACAGTTGCCAGAGACTGTTCAGTTAGTTTTGACACCTGAAAATGCATTGCTCTTTGCCGATGCGGCGACTTACCGTAAACAAGCTGAGACCCAAGGGAAAGGCCCTCTGCAAGACGCTATTAGCGCTATGGCGAAACGGTATAATGTGTGGATCCTCGTTGGGTCGATGCCGATGATCAGCCGTGAAGATCCTGAACGTATTACAAGCAGCAGCTTATTATTTGATTCCGAAGGTAATATCAAAGCTCGCTATGATAAAATTCATATGTTTGATGTGAATATTGAAGACGAGCAAGGAAATTATAACGAATCAGTCATTTATCAACGTGGTGAACATATCACTGTGGTGGATACCCCAGTTGGTCGCTTAGGGATGACGATTTGCTATGATTTGCGTTTTCCTGGCTTATTCCAAGCACTGAGAGAACAAGGCGCAGAAATTATCTCTGTTCCAGCCGCATTTACCCGCTACACTGGTCAGGCGCACTGGGAGCCATTACTGCGTGCCCGTGCGATTGAAAACCAATGCTATATTTTGGCACCTGCTCAAGTGGGTGTGCATGGAACCCGCCGCACGTGGGGCCATAGCCTTGCTGTTGATGGCTGGGGTAAAGTGATGAAAAAGAATGTGGATGCAGTGGCATCGACAGTATTGAATATCAAAACAGACAGCTTGAGTGTCATGCGTGAGCAAATTCGAGTGGTAAAACATAACCGCTTCAGACCGCAACTGACCTCTCTGATTAAAAAAGACGCAACCAAAGAGTAACGAATATGAGTTTAGCTTCTGTCAGCGAACATTTGCTGGCCGCCAACCGCCTTGGGCAAGAAAATCTGTATGACATTTTAGGGTTATTATCTGAGCGCCATCTGGATTACGCGGATCTGTTTTTCCAATCAAGTTTCCATGAATCTTGGGTGCTTGAAGATAGAATAATCAAAGATGGCTCTTACAATATTGACCAAGGTGTTGGTGTAAGAGCGGTATGTGGTGAAAAAACAGGGTTTGCTTATGCAGACCAAATTTCACTGCAAGCGCTAGTGCAAAGCGCGACCGCAGCACGAAGCATTGTGAACGAACAAGGCTCTGGTAAATCACGTGTCTTAAGCAATGTTGAGTACAAAAAATTGTATTCTGTAGCCGACCCGTTACAGAGCTTATCTCGCGAACAAAAAATTGATTTATTGCACCGTGTCGACCAAGTCGCGCGCGCCGAAGACCCGCGTGTTATCGAAGTGAACGCAAGTTTAACGGGGGTTTACGAGCAAGTGCTAGTTGCTGCAACCGACGGCACATTAGCAGCAGATATTCGCCCGTTAGTACGCCTTTCCGTGAGTGTATTAGTTGAACATGACGGCAAACGTGAACGCGGTGCCAGTGGCGGCGGTGGTCGTTATGGTTATGAATATTTCTTAGAAATTCACCAAGGTCAAATCGTGGCTGAGCAGTATGCCCGCGAAGCTGTACGTATGGCGCTGGTGAATTTATCTGCCATTGCTGCCCCTGCGGGTATGATGCCTGTAGTATTAGGTGCGGGTTGGCCGGGCGTATTGTTGCACGAAGCCGTTGGTCATGGCCTTGAAGGTGATTTCAACCGCCGTGGTACATCTGTATTCTCTGGGCAAATGGGCGAGCAGGTAGCTTCACCACTGTGTACCGTGGTGGATGATGGGACGATCGCAGGTCGTCGTGGCTCCCTTGCTGTCGATGATGAAGGGGTACCGGGGCAATATAACGTTCTAATAGAAAATGGTATTTTGCGTAATTATATTCAAGATAAACTGAATGCACGCCTGATGGGAGTTTCCCCGACAGGTAATGCACGTCGTGAATCTTATGCGCACCTGCCAATGCCGCGTATGACGAACACTTACATGCTTGCAGGCTCTTCAACACCAGAAGAAATCATTGCTAGCGTCGATAAAGGCATTTACGCACCAAACTTTGGTGGTGGTCAGGTTGATATCACCTCGGGTAAATTTGTATTTTCAACCTCTGAAGCCTACTTGATTGAAAATGGGAAAATCACATCGCCAGTGAAAGGGGCAACACTGATTGGCTCTGGTGTTGAGGCGATGCAGCAAATTTCCATGGTGGGTAATGACCTTGCATTAGACAAAGGCGTGGGTGTATGTGGTAAAGAAGGCCAAAGCGTGCCTGTAGGCGTTGGTCAGCCAACGTTGAAATTGGACAAAATGACGGTAGGCGGTACTGCATAATTTTGCGATCTTCCACGCAATAGCGAGTTAAACGGCAGCCTTTGCGAAAGCATGGGTTGCCGTTATTGTCATAATGAAGGTACTAAATGAATAAAAGAGTCATATCACTAGTATTGATGGCTATTTTGATTGTGCTGAGCCTGTATTTTCGCGGTGGCGATGTTCAAGATAAACCACAGGCAGACAAACCTGCGGCTTCTGAACAAACAATCACTCAAGAAAATGCCCAGTCAAAAACCATTGACCAACTGACTGAGCAACAGAATGTCGTTAGTTATATGCAGAAATACCAAAAACTTCCTGCATTTTACATAACGAAAAAAGAGGCGAGGCAAGCCGGTTGGGATGCCAAAAAAGGCAACCTTTGCGATGTGTTACCAAAGCGGGCTATTGGGGGCGATCGTTTTTCGAATCGTGAAAAATCGTTGCCTATCGCAGATAATCGCCAATGGTTTGAAGCGGATATCAACTACCGTTGTGGGCACCGTGGGGCCGATCGTTTGCTATACTCTTCAGATGGGATGATTTTTGTAACTCACGACCATTATAAGAGCTTTAAACAAGTCAATTAAAGGAAACGTAGCGATGAGCAAACAGGTGATCTTTGATTTTCGCCAGATAAACACATTGAATGATTTTTATCAGCAATTTGCTCAGCAATTTTCGCTTCCAGATTGGTTTGGCCATAATCTCGATGCTTTGTGGGACATGGTTTCCGCAGGCATTGAGCTTCCCGTAACCATTATTTTTAGCCATATGAGTGCAGAACAACGCATCGAATTTGCCGATGTTATTGATGTGATGAATGATGCACAAGACATGTGGGAAGAAGAATTTGTTTTTGCGTTAGATATAACAAAAAGCTCTAACTGATCACCCTATCACTCATGGTACAGTCTAAGCAAGACAACTGAGTTGATAGGAATTCTAGGATGAGCCACTTCACTTCGGCGTTACAGCCACTAAAAAATCAAAAATTCGTTATTATCCATGGCTATACAGCTTCTCCCGAAAAAAACTGGTTTCCGTGGCTAAAAAGCCAGCTTGAAGCCCTTGGTGCGCAAGTGGACGTGCCAGAAATGCCAGATGCTTTATCCCCAGATCCAGAAAAATGGCAGCAGCGCTTGCAACAGCTTCCTTTTGATATTGATGAAGAGTCCGTTCTGATTGGTCATAGTCTTGGCTGCGTTACCGCATTGCGTTTTTTACAAAATAAGCAGCAAGCTGTTAAGGGGTATATTTTAGTGTCTGGTTTTGATGAAGAGCAACAGACGCTACCTGAGCTGCGTAGTCATACCTTAAGTCCACTCGACCATACTGCATTAATTGACATCGCCGATAAGCGTATTTCAATCATATCCACCAATGATGAGATTGTCTCACCATCGTCATCAAAAGCGCTGGCAGAAGCGTTAAATACGCAGGTTATTTTAGAAGAGAATGCAGGGCATTTCCTCGACAGAGAAGGCTATACGGCGTTTCCCACCTTGCTTGAGGTAATTAAACAGCAGTTTGGTTAAGGATGTGAGGGCAGGTTGGGGACGCCTGCCCAATTATCTCATTAATTATTATCGAATGGTTGGCCTTTTAATAATGAATCGAATAATTGTTTAGTTTCCTTATTCGGCTCATTATCGTGGCAACAAGTTAAAAATGCTTCTAAATCAATAGGCCAAGTCTTTCGTTCCCAGCTAAATAGTGCTTTTAGTGCCATATTACGGTTACGTACAACAGGGCTTTGCAATGCACATTGAATGAGTGGTAAGCCTTGTCCGGGGAATCGGTGTAATTCTTGGAGTAGAAAATCCAGTTTGCCATGTTGTTGATACTTAGGACCAATACCAAGAATATCTTCTGGACCAGATGATATTTTATTTAAATCTAATTGCTGTTCAGCAAGTTTAATGACTCGCTCGGCTTGCTCGTTATCCTCGGTCTTCATCAACTCAAACCATAAATCACTTTCTACATTGGCTAATTGTTTTTCATAGAGAAATGAAAACACCTCTTGCCCTCGTGATTTCGCAACATAAATAGCTTCGCTAAAAACGGCACAATCTGAGCTATCTAGGCCTTGTTTGATGAGGTTTTTCCAATCGGGACTATCGAGAATAGATTTAGACAATGCAATAATCTCATTACTATTATCATAGTGTTCTTGGTTTTCGCTGAAAAACTCATGTATATGCTGCACAGTAAAGTAATAAGCTAATAAATAGTCGTGCTGCGATACTTGCTTCAAATAGTTAAAGCAGCAACGAGATGCATCCTCGTAGTCATGAATATCACGTGCAGGACCTCCATTTAGCAGTGCTTGAAGAATATCGGTTGCTGCGGCTAATAATGTGCTATCTACTCGCATTTCAAGTGCATCACTAAGGTGAGCATGGGTTGCACAGTTCCAAGCGGTGTACTCTGGCATTACGTCATTTTTATAGCCTGTTAAAAGCATCCACTGACGGGTTTCTTCGTTTAAGGGGGTTGGCATCCGCTCTATGAGCTGCACACGCCCCCAACCTTCAACTCGTTTCGCCATTTTTAGCCACATAGCTTCATATTCATCTGGTGATTCAATCATGGCATGTACAGGGAAAATGGCATAAAGCGTCAACTCATCGTGGGCGGCGAGGCAGTACAAGGTATTTAACCGTTCGAGGCTTGGGAAGAAAATCGTTAATGCCATTGCGAGTTTAACGATATTTCGGTCAGGGCTATGGTATAGCAACCAATCAGTAAACTCGGCTAATTTTATGGCTGAGATATCTTGTTGTTTAACAATCAGTTCAAGAAAATCATCAATATATGAAATAGGCGTATTTTGTGCCGCATACTGATAAAACTGGAGAACAGAGGTTTTATCCCCTTTTTCAACCGCAGGTTTCAAAAGCAAGTATAGCGTGTCAATATCCGTTTCACTTTGCCCTGAACCATGATGTCCTAATACACCATCTTCTGCGCCATTCGCCCAACGAATTTCAGTATCATCATTGTCTGTTGAATCTGGGAGCTCTGAGAGTGATTCGGGCAATGGAGTCAGTTCTTCTTGCCATGAGCTTAACTGTTGGTAAATCGATATTTTACTTGCATCCCATACAACTGGGTAACCAGATTGTTTCTGTCCAAAGATTGAGGATAACCATTTTTTCATTTTTGTTACTATCCTTTTGCTTTTATTATTTCTGAAGGGATGAAATATAGATTAAACCACTTAGCGTTTGAGAGTCATGTTTGAATTTTTCTCAAAGAGAAAGATAACCAGGAACACAATCTTCCAATAGGGCGATCAGTTCAGGGTCCATATACTGATAATCATCAGGAATGTCCAAAACATGAAGGGGTTTGTGCTCTAGTAGCCGTGCAAAATCGGCTTTAAGGTGGTTTTTATGTTTTTGTTCCATCACAAAAATCACATCCGCCCAACGGATTAAATCGGCATTGATGGGGCGTTTCGCGTGGCGGCTTGTTCCCGCTGAACGGGTGACCCAGCTTGCATGATTGCGCCAGATCTGTTCAGCGGTTGGGCTACGCCATTGATTTTTACTGCAAATGAATAAAATATTCACTGATCGTTTTGTGCCTCATCAAGGCTATTACGCACCAGTTTGGCACTGCTTACTTGCGGGTAGGCCATGCCAAGTTGAGCTGCGCGGATCATTTTTTCACTGCGCCCATACATTTGCTTCCAGTTTTTTTCTGGCGCATAACAGTCGACAAGGCGAGCGTTCAGTTGATCACGTGATTTATTGGTACGAGCTTGGGCTCTGCGCCATGCTCTATTTCGAGTATTATCCATATCTTCCTCATAATTTATCGGGGTTCAGCAGCCGCGATAATACGGGTCAGAGTATGACTAACAGGCGAATAGTACGCCGCTTTACACGGGGTATCAATGGAAGGGATGCTTTTTAGGATTTTCCCCTAGCGCCCCAAAATAGGCGTAGGGGAAAACGATTAGGCGATTTCAGACTGGTCTTTCAAATATTGGAATATTTGACGATACGCTTTTGGCGGCTTGTTGCCTTCACGTTCTTTTTTCGCATTACGCACAAGGGCGCGCAGCTGTTGTCTGTCTGTTGTTGGGAACAACGTAACCACTTCTTCAATCACATCATCACCCCCTTCCAGTAAACGGGTGCGTAAATCTTCCAATTTATGCAGAATGACGATTTGCTGGTTATGGCGGTTTTTCAGTTTATCAAGGGCTTCGGTAATCGGTTCCACTTCACGTGAACGCAATAATTTACCGATAAGCTGTAATTGTCGACGGCGACCTTCACGTTTGATTTTCTGAGCAAGCTCAATGGCCTCAAGTAGTTGAGTGTCCAATGGAATACGTTCAAGCTCGCTTTTACTTAAATCAACGAGTTCAGCCCCCAGTTTTTTGAGGATCTCAGCATCGCGTTTAATTTCGCTTTTGCTGACCCAAATGATCTCCTCGTCTTCTTCGTCTTGCGGCGCTGGGATGTCATCCAGCCAGTCATCAGGCTGTTTGGCCATATCGATTTTCCTTTTTCCAAACACAGTAGTGAAATTACGCGTAATTAATATGATTTACTGCGTTGTGAGTGTTAACATTTGACTATTATCTATTGTAACTGGGAAAACCCCTTTATGACTACCTAGCATTTGCATGTTAGGGCAGAAAAACATTTTCCCCACATTATTGGATTGAATGCATGAGTGTAACCGAACAAGTCACAGAACAACGTAAAAAACTCGAAGATGCAGTTGCGCACGCATTAGAATTTGCCAAATCACGTTGTGATGCCGCGGAAGTGGCGGTGAATAAAAGCACGGGGATCAGCGTCAGCACCCGTCAAGGTGAAGTTGAAAATGTGGAATTTAACAGTGATGGCGCGTTAGGTATCACTGTTTACCACCAACAGCGTAAAGGTAGCGCATCTTCAACAGATTTAAGCCCAGAAGCCATTGAGCGCACTGTTCAAGCTGCTATCGATATTGCGAATTATACCTCTGAAGACCCGTGTGCGGGCCCTGCGGAAAAATCATTACTGGCGTTTGAAGCGCCTGATCTTAAATTATTCCAAGCGACAGCGCTGTCCCCTGAAGAAGCCATTCGCTTAGCGTCTATTGCAGAAATGTCAGCGTTAAATGCGGACTCGCGTATTGTAAACACCGAAGGCGGTAGCTTTAATGGCCACTACGGCGTGCGTGTGTTTGGTAACTCCCATGGCATGCTGCAAAGCTATTGCTCAAGCCGCTATTCTATGTCGAGCTGTGTGATTGCAGAACACAATGGCGATATGGAACGTGACTACGCTTACACCATTGGTCGCAGTGTGGATGCATTGAAATCCCCTGAGTGGGTTGGTCAAGAATGTGCACGCCGTACGCTAGCGCGTTTATCCCCAAGAAAACTGCCAACCATGAAAGCTCCCGTGATTTTTGCCTCAGAAGTCGCGACAGGGCTGTTTGGTCACCTTGTTGGGGCGATCAGCGGCAGCAGCATTTACCGTAAATCGTCATTTTTATTAGACAGCCTCGGCAAACAAATTTTACCAAGCTGGTTAACCATTAATGAGCAGCCGCATTTAATCGGCGGTTTAGCCTCTTCTCCTTTCGATAGCGAAGGTGTACGCACAACTGAGCGTAATATCGTAGAAGATGGCGTTCTGCAAACGTGGCTAATGACCAGCTATTCTGCTCGCAAACTGGGCTTACAGAGCACAGGCCACGCGGGGGGAATTCATAACTGGCGTATCGCTGGGCAAGGGCTTTCTTTTGATGCATTGCTCAAACAAATGGGAACTGGTTTAGTTGTTACTGAGTTAATGGGCCAAGGTGTAAGCGGTATTACGGGGGATTACTCTCGTGGTGCATCAGGCTTTTGGGTTGAAAATGGCGAAATCCAATACCCTGTTAGCGAAATTACTATCGCAGGCAATCTAAAAGATATGTGGGCCAATATGGTCACTATTGCTGATGATATTGAAACTCGTAGTAATATTCAGTGTGGGTCTGTGTTGATCCCTGAAATGAGTATTGCGGGGGAGTAACGCTTTCCCTGTCAAACGAACAACTTTAAGCGCCTAATATATTTTATTAGGCGTTTTTACTTGATGATAATATTATCTAATTTATTGATTTATAAACTGTCATGTTATTGTCGTTTCTCTGTCGCTAAGGCGTCGTGGTCAAAACTCTATTGAGTTGACAGTATAGCCATACACGAAGATTGCGAGGTCTAAGGTAGGTTATTATGGAAAACAAAGTCAAACAGCTCAGATTGGCAAGAGCTTGGTCGCAAGAGCAACTTGCTCAATTGTCATCGCTAAGTACAAGAACGATTCAACGCATTGAAAATAATGAAGTGCCAAGTTTAGAAACACTGAGTGCGCTCGCATCCGTTTTTAATGTGAGTGCATCAGAGCTAACTTCTGAGCCTTTACTCGAAAGTAGTGAGCTGGATAGCCGCATAGAAGAGGCGAAAAAGCGGGTTAATGATGAGGCTAAGCTACTCAAAAACATCATCATTGCGATTGCGGTGTGCTCTGTATTGTATATCGTTAACTTTGTTTATACCCCAGAACGTCATTGGCCAATTTGGGTGATGTCTATTTGGGGTGGGTTATTAGCGATAAAGGCGATTAGGCTCTTTTTATTGGATAAATTTTTTCGTCAGTGGCAACACAAAAGGCTATTGCGTATAACGAAAAAACCGTAGCTTCATCTATCAAGATAACTAGGTACAAAAAAGGCACTCAATGAGTGCCTGAATATGCCAGAAGACTTGCCTGAGTTTCTCAATAAAACTTTTTTCGCTAAGCCATCCTTAATTCAGCAAGTCGAAATTAACGGTGAAATTCGCCAGCCGCTTCAGGCTGATAGACGATTTCAAGAACACGAACACGTGTTTGCACACCGTTTGGCAGTTCCCAACTAATTTCGTCACCCGTGTGCATGCCTAATAGCGCTGCACCGATAGGCGCCATAACAGATAACTGTTCTGCGCTATCTTTTAGCGAAGCAGGGTAAACGAGTGTACGCGTGCGCTCTTCGTTGCTAATGAGGTCTAAAAAGCGGACGGTACTGTTCATTGTGACCACATCAGCAGGGATTTCTTGTGGGCTAAGAATGTCTGCACGGTCAAGTTCATCATTGAGCGCTTCGGCAACAGGGGTACCTGCGTAAGCCGGCTGTTCCATCAGTGCATCTAAGCGTTCAGCATCTAAATCATTGATAATAATTGTTGGCTTTGTCATACCACACTCCAATAGAGACGTACAAAGCAAACACCCCCCACCCAGAAGGTAGGGGGTGTCGCTATAAATAAAATTTGATTAAAATATTAGGCGCTATGCGCTTTAAAGGGAAGAGATCAGGATCACGATCTCCAAGCCTGCCTTTGTAAAAATACGCATATTGATATTTTTATTGTTAGGCTGAAGTAGGTTATTCTTTTTTGAGCTCATCAAGCTCATCAAACCCACTCTCGAACAGGTTAACAATGGCGGCTAATGCCTGATTTTCATCTGTGCCACTAACCTCAATATCAATTTTACTGCCTTGTTCCGAGTCTAACATCAACATTGCAATAACGCTATCAGCCTCAGCCTCAATTTGGCTATTATTGCGCAAAATAACCTTAGAGTTAAATTGTTGAACTAAATCATAAAGTAACATGGCCGGTCTGGCATGCATACCAAGGCGATTTTTCAGTGTTATTGTGGCTTTTACCGTCATTTCAGCTACTTGCGTTTTTCGAGCGTCCGGTGGCGCGATTGCACGTTTTTGCCACGGGAACGGAAATAGTCAGCAAGTTGTTCGGCAACATAGACAGAACGGTGTTTACCCCCAGTACAGCCAATTGCGACAGTTAAGTAGCTACGGTTGTTGGTTTCTAACATCGGCAGCCATAACTCTAAATAGCTACGGGTTTGGTAGATAAAGTTATGAACTTCAGTATGCCTATCCAAGAATGCAGCGACAGGGCGATCAAGGCCTGTCATTGGGCGCAGTTTTGGGTCCCAGTGTGGATTGGGTAAAAAGCGCACATCAAAAACATAGTCTGCATCAATAGGAATACCGTGTTTGAAGCCGAAGGACTCAAACACCATAGTCAGTTCACGTTCGCGTTTACCCATTAAACGGGTTCTGAGCATTTCTGCTAGCTCATGAACAGACATTTCAGAGGTATCGATGACTAAGTCTGCCCGTGAGCGTAGTGGCTCAAGAAGCTCATTTTCTTCATCAATGGCACTTTCAAGAGAAAGGTTCTTACTTGAAAGTGGGTGTAACCTACGAGTATCACTGTAACGGCGGATCAGAGTGTTGCGATCAGCATCCAGAAATAAAAGTTGTGGAGAGAAGCTTGCAGGTAGTTTATCAATTGCTTCTTCAAACACTTCTGGATTGTCGGGCATATTACGCACGTCAATGCTCACCGCTGCTGAGATATTACGATCAGCGAGTGAATTTGCTAACTCCGGTAATAACACAACCGGTAGGTTATCCACGCAATAGAAACCCATATCTTCCAGCGCACGTAAGGCAACGGATTTCCCCGAACCGGAACGGCCGCTGACAATCATCAGCACCATGAGCTTACTCCCTTTCGTTTCCTAATGATGTATGTCTTAATAAACTGTGTTTTGTTATTTCTAACGATAGAAACCATAACAATATCATTAGGCTATAGCAAGACACATAAATTATCACTTACTCTGTAATAATACGATAAAGCTCATCATCGCTTTGCGCGCAGCGTAGACGCTTACAGAATGTTTTATCAGCCAGTTTTTTGGCGATAAGCGACAACGTGTGTAAGTGCGTTTTACATTGGTCTGATGGCACGAGTAAGGCAAAAAGCAGGTCAACAGGCTGATTATCAATCGCATCAAAGGCAATAGGTTCTTCTAAATGCAAAAACACGCCGACTGCGCGAGAACTTTCGCTTTCATCGAGCTTGCCATGAGGAATTGCAATTCCACCGCCAATGCCTGTAGTACCGACTTTTTCTCTGGTTAATAACGCTTCAAATACCGTATTTTCAGGTAATTCCAATTCAACGGCAGCCAGCTCACTAATAATTTCTAGGGCTCTTTTTTTACTGGTGCACACAATATTATTACGTGTACAGGCTGATGATAAAACGTCGTTTAACTGGATTTCTATATCACTATTCATTTTATTGTTCACTTAGGACTACAAAACCAGATGGTGTATGCCACCATCTGGTTTGAAACATTCATTGGCTTAACGAGTAAGCCGCATCAATGTATTAATGTTGTCTCAGTTTTTCTTTATGTTTGGTTAATTGGCGTGACAGTTTGTCTACCAGTAAATCGATAGCGGCATACATGTCATTTTCTTCCGCTGATGCATGGAGCTCCGCTCCATTAACTTGCACGGTTGCTTCAGCAATTTGCTGAACTTTTTCAACTTTCAGGACGACTTGGATACTGTTAATACGGTCGAACAATTGCCCTAATTTACTGAGCTTTTTCTCAACAGTTTCACGCAGTGCTGGAGTAACTTCAATATTGTGTCCAGTAATCTGAAATTCCATACAACCTTCCTTATTTTATCAATTAAACCAGTTGTTTACGCTGGTTTGAGGGCGGAATAGATAACGATTCACGATACTTAGCAACAGTACGACGAGCCACTTGAATACCTTGTTCTTCCAGCATACTCGTCAATTTACTGTCACTCAATGGTTTTGCTGGGTTTTCAGCAGCAACCAGTTTTTTCACCAAGGCCCGAATTGCAGTGGATGAGGCTTCGCCGCCTGTGTCCGTGCTTACATGGCTTGAGAAAAAATACTTCAACTCAAAAATGCCTCGTGGGCTGTGGAGAAACTTTTGAGTTGTCACTCGAGAGATGGTGGATTCATGCATGTCCACTTGATAGGCAATATCTGCCAATATCATCGGTTTCATGTACTCCTCACCTAACTCAAAGAATTCTTGTTGCTGTTCAACGATACAGGTTGCCACTTTTAACAGCGTTTCATGGCGGCTTTCTAAGCTTTTAATCAACCATTTTGCATCTTGCAGGTGGCTACGAATGTATTGTGTATCATCATCGCTAGCTGAACTATTTGCCATCGAAGCATAATGATTGTTAATACTTAGTTTAGGAATGCTATCTGTATTTAGCTCAACTTGCCAGTGCCCAGCTATCTTTTTCACTAAAACATCTGGAATAACATATTCCGATTCGCCTGTATTGATAGACTGCCCTGGCTTTGGATTTAAGGTTAAAATCAAATCGATAGCCGTTTTCAGTGCATCTTCCTTTAAGCGCGTTAATTTGCCGAGCTGCCTAAAATCACGATTAGCAAGCAAATCAATGTGGTTGCTGATGATTATCTTAGCTTCTTGTAACCCACCCGTTTCTTTTGGGTAGAGCGAAAGCTGAATCAATAAACATTCTTTTAAATCTTGTGCAGCAACACCAAGCGGGTCAAAGTGCTGAATACGCTTTAGCACTGCAATGACTTCTTCTAGGGTAATTTCAGGGTTATCAATCCCTTCATGTATATCAGAGATTGATGTAGTGAGATAGCCGGAATCATCTATAGAATCAATAATTGCGGTGGCAATCGCACGGTCTGTATCTGTAAACGGGGTGAGATCGGATTGCCACGTTAGATAATCTTGCAGCGTTTGTGTGGTTTCACCTTGGTAAACAGGCAGCTCATCGAAGCTGTAATCATTGCTGGTGCCTGATGGTGTTCCTGCCGTGTAGATTTCATCCCAATCGGCATCAAGAGGAAGTTCCTCAGGCATATCATTGTTTTCTAAAGCATCTTTTGTATCGAGTTCGCTGCTGTCAGTGGTATCGAGAGAATCAATTGAGTCACTTTCAGAACCGAGTTCTTCTTGTTCAAGAAGCGGGTTGGTTTCCAACGCAAGTTGAATTTCTTGTTGAAGCTCAAGTGTAGAAAGTTGCAACAGACGGATTGCCTGCTGCAATTGAGGGGTCATTGCAAGTTGTTGACTGACTCTGAGCTGCAAACTTTGCTTCATGAAAGTGTTTTTTTCTCCCTAACAACGAAACTCGATATCACGGTTTATAACCGGAAACCTTCACCTAAGTATACACGTTTCACTTGTTCATTTTCCAAGATCATCGTTGGTGTGCCATGGGCGATAAGGTGGCCTTGGCTCACAATATAGGCTCTTTCACACACATCTAGCGTCTCACGAACATTATGGTCGGTAATCAATACGCCAAGGCCATAGTCACGTAAATGCTGGATGATTTTTTTAATATCCAAGACAGAGATTGGGTCAACCCCCGCAAAGGGTTCATCTAATAAAATGAATTTTGGATTAGCGGCCAGCGCTCTAGCAATCTCAACACGGCGGCGTTCACCACCTGAAAGGGATTGCCCCATGCTGTCGCGAAGATGTGTGATGCTAAACTCTTCCATTAACTCTTCAGCACGCTCTTTACGTTGTTGAGACGTTAAATCTTCGCGGATTTCAAGTACCGCCATCAGGTTATCATAAACGCTAAGGCGACGGAAAATAGAGGCTTCTTGAGGTAGGTAGCCAATACCGCGACGTGCACGTTCATGCAGTGGCAGTAAGCTGATATCTTCACCATCAATTAAAATTTTGCCCGCATCCCGCTGAACAATACCCACAACCATATAAAAGGTGGTGGTTTTACCGGCACCATTTGGCCCTAACAGGCCAACAATTTCGCCTGATTTAACTTCAAGGCTGACATCTTCAACAACCTTGCGTTTTTTATAGGATTTAGCCAGATTCTCTGCGGTTAGTGTCGCCATAACGATTATTTACTCTTACCCGTAGTTGCTGATGAATTGTTTGCTGCTGGGCCTTTTTCTTGCAATTGCGCAGGCAAAATCACGGTAGTCACGCGCTTGCCTTTATCACTAAAGGCTTCCATTTGCTGTGTTGGTACAACATAGGTGATTTTGTCGCCTTTGATATTGCTGTCTAGCTGCTCTAAATACGCACCGCCCGTTAAAGTGACGAGCTGTTTATCCACTTCATAGCGCGCTTTGTTTGCATGGCCTTTGATTGGCTTACCGTCATCTTGCAACTGGTAAAACGTCACAGGATTACCGAAAGCTTCGATCACAATTTTATCCGAGTCGCTGCTTGGACGTGTTACAACCACTTTGTTAGCACGAATATCAATAGAGCCTTGTTTAATCACAACGTCATCGGTAAATGTGGTGACGTTCTTTTCTAAATCAAGAGATTGTTTGACCGAGTTAATCGTCATCGGCTGCTGGGTGTCACTTTTTAATGCCATCGCTGGGAGGCTAAGAGCCAAAATTGCACTGGCAACCGCTCCTTGAATAAAACGCTTCTTAGTTACTTGATTCATTTTGATGCTCTTCCGGTTGTAACACATAATGAGTTTTCACATCCTCGATTAATTCTGCGGTTCTAGTACGAAGATTTCCCTTCATTTTCAAACCAGTAGAATTAAGACCGTGCCCAATAATGGTCACTTTATCGTCGGATGAAACGTCTTGTGTTGTCAAATTGACAACTGCACTTTCAGTTGTAATTCGTTGTATCTGCGACTCTTTTGTTAAACTATCGACTTGGACATCACTGTACAGGTAAAGCACCCTGTCGTTTGTTAACCTTGCTTTGAAGGCTGTGACTGTCCATGTAGGCACGCCAGCTTCGTTATAAGTAGTTAAAACGGGTTTCGAAAACCACGTGATTTTCCCTTCAGTATAATTATCAATTTTATCTGAAACGAGTTTATACGCTAGATTTCCTGTTGGGTTATAGACGTAAGTCACTGAATCATCAGTTTGATAATTAGGTTGCCCATCATTGATTACTTTCTCCTGTGAGTCAGATGCGTCATTGCCTGCTAAATTCCAGCCAATAAGCCCTAACGCAACCAAGGACAAAATAATGATTAACCACTTCTTCGCATTGCTCATGAATTCAATCTATTCGTTATATCGATAAGCCTTTCGCTTCTTCCAATTTACCTTGGGAAAGAAGGATCAGGTCACAAAGTTCACGTACTGCGCCCTTACCACCACCGATGCGTGTTACGTAGTTTGCCTTCGGTAGGAGCAGCGGATGCGCATCCGCAACAGCGACAGATAACCCGACTCGTGCCATAACAGGCCAGTCGATGAGGTCGTCGCCAATATAAGCCACTTCGTCTTCTGCTAGTTGTAGTGTATCTAACAGTTCACGATACGCCAAAAGCTTATCGCTTTGGCCTTGGTAAAGATATGTAATGCCTAAAGTTTGCGCTCTATCTTCGAGGAGCTTGGCTTTTCTGCCAGTAATAATGGCGACTTCAATATCGGACGTTAATAGGCAACGAATACCATATCCATCACGCACATTAAAGGCTTTGAGCTCTTCACCATTATTCCCCATATACACCAAACCATCGGACATCACGCCATCGACATCGCAAATGAGCAGCTTAATTTTAGCGGCTTTTTCGATGACGGAAGTGGCAACGGGGCCGTAGCAGGTGTTCAAGTTTTGAGAACTCATGGTATTTCCTTATATTATACAACACCTGCTTGGAGCAGGTCGTGCATGTGTAAAACACCCACTAATTTATTGTCTTGTGCAACTAACAATGAGGTTACGTGTTTTGATTGCATTAAATTGAGCGCTTCAACGGCTAACATACTTGGGGAGACTCGAATGCCACCAGGGGTCATGAGATCCGCAATTTTCGCGTTATTCAGGTCAATTCCCATATCAAAGATACGGCGTAAATCACCATCCGTGAAGATACCCTCAATATTCATCTCGTCATCACAAACCACAGTCATACCCAGTTTTTTACGGGTAATTTCGACTAAAGCTTCACGCAAAGACGCGCTTTTAGGAATATGGGGGATATCCTCACCCGTATTCATTAAATCACGAACTAAGAGTAAAAGTTTGCGCCCAAGTGCGCCGCCTGGGTGAGAAAGTGCGAAATCATCTGCAGTAAACCCACGAGCAGTTAACAATGCAATAGCTAAGGCATCGCCCATCACTAAGGTTGCCGTGGTACTGGTTGTTGGTGCGAGCCCTAATGGGCAGGCTTCCTGTGGCACCTTAATGCACAAATGGACATCTGCATATTTCCCCATATTACTATCAGGGTTGTTTGTCATACAGATTAAGGGAACCTTAATACGCTTTAAAACAGGCAGTAACGCTAAAATTTCACCAGACTCCCCTGAGTTTGAAATGGCGAGTACTACATCTTTATTCGTTATCATCCCTAAATCACCATGGCTAGCTTCGCCTGGGTGAACAAAAAAGGAGGGGGTACCCGTACTGGCTAATGTCGCTGCAATTTTACGGCCGATGTGCCCAGATTTTCCCATTCCCATCACGACAACTTTACCTTCACAACCAAAAATCAATTGGCAAGCGCGGTTAAAGTCAGCATTAATATATTGTTCTAGGTTTTTTAAGCCTTCGTGTTCGATATGGAGAACTTCTTTACCTACTTTCTGAAAATCGAAGTTTGACATTTCTCGTTCCATGCGTAGCTTTTAAGTGAATCGGATAAGCAAAAATGAATTGTATAACGAATACTTAGTATCAGTAAGTATTTTGTCTGTTAAGCTATCTTTAATGATAGTTTCGTACCTAATTGTTATTTTACGGTGATCCAAAGTACAATTGGAGAGGTAAAATCTGCTTTCTTTAGCATCTTGAACCAAAAATAGGCGGGTAAATTCGCGTATCCTCACCATTAATTAAACGCCACATTCTAAGAGCTATCTGCTGTTATTGCAGGCAATTTTTACTGACTATAAATTAATTTAATCAGTTTTGGTTGGTGTTATTTATACAAAAACACAGTTGTAACACTAAAAGTCACATTTTCGGCGCTATAATACTATAAATTCTATTTCGTTGTGATATTAGACGATTTTCAGTTTATCTTTCGGTAATATCTGAGCGGGTAAACATGATATTCAGGCATGATGTATAACGAGTTATTTAACAATGCAAGCACAGACAGACAACTTAATCGAAGTACGGAACATGTCCTTTACTCGAGGCAATCGGAAAATATTTGAAAATATTAACCTGACTGTTCCTCGTGGTAAAATTACGGCAATAATGGGGCCATCTGGGATTGGTAAAACCACATTGCTGCGCTTGATTGGTGGGCAATTACGCCCAAATGAAGGTGAAATTTGGTTTGATGGCGACAATATCCCGTCATTATCACGTTCCAAATTATATCAAGCACGTAAAAAAATGAGCATGTTGTTCCAATCAGGGGCGTTGTTCACTGATATGGATGTGTTTAATAACGTAGCGTTTCCACTGCGTGAACATACAAATTTACCCGAGTCTTTAATTCGCACGACCGTGATGATGAAATTAGAGGCGGTCGGGTTACGCGGGGCGGCTGCATTGATGCCATCTGAGCTTTCTGGCGGAATGGCACGCCGTGCAGCTTTAGCACGCGCCATTGCCCTTGACCCAGATTTGATCATGTTTGATGAGCCTTTTGTAGGGCAAGACCCGATTACGATGGGGGTTTTGGTTAAACTTATTGATGAATTAAATCAGGCGCTTGGCGTAACATGTGTGGTGGTTTCTCATGATGTGCCAGAGGTCTTGAGCATTGCAGATAATGCGTATATTGTTGCCCAGCAGCATGTGATTGCTCAGGGAACGGGTGAAGCGCTGCGTGATAACCAAGACCCTCGCGTGCGCCAATTTCTTGATGGTATTGCTGATGGTCCTGTGCCGTTCCGTTTTCCTGCCAATGATTATCTGGCCGATTTATTAGGGTAAAATAAGATGATAATAAAGGCGATAGCAGCCTTCGGACGTCGATGGATTGATATTTTTTCTGCTTTTGGGCGAGCAGGCTACATGCTGTTTCGCGCCTTATTAGGTAAACCTGAATTTGGCAAACAGTGGCCGCTTCTAATGAAGCAACTGTATGCGGTAGGCGTACAGTCTTTATTGATTGTGGCAGTATCGGGCTTATTTATTGGCATGGTGTTGGGGCTACAAGGCTACCTTGTCCTCACCACATTCAGTGCAGAAGCGAGCCTAGGCATGATGGTGGCACTTTCTCTATTAAGGGAGCTTGGTCCTGTTGTGACGGCCTTGTTATTTGCAGGGCGTGCGGGTTCGGCATTGACAGCTGAAATTGGTTTAATGAAAGCCACTGAGCAAATTTCGAGTTTAGAAATGATGGCGGTAGACCCATTAAGACGGGTTATTGCACCACGCTTCTGGGCTGGTTTTATTAGTATGCCGTTGTTATCACTGATTTTTGTGGCTGTCGGTATTTTAGGCGGTGCATTGGTTGGTGTGGATTGGAAGGGGATTGATGAAGGCTTTTTCTGGGCATCAATGCAATCTTCAATCGATTGGCGATTAGATCTGGTTAACTGTGTTATCAAAAGCTTAGTGTTTGCGTTCACCGTAACATGGATCGCACTGTTTAATGGCTATGATGCAATTCCAACCTCGGAAGGGATCAGCCAAGCAACAACGAGAACCGTTGTTCATGCGTCATTGTCTGTTTTAGGACTGGATTTCGTACTTACCGCACTGATGTTTGGGAACTAAGTCATGCAAAGTAAAAAAAGTGAAATATGGGTTGGCTGTTTTATGTTGTTGGCGATCGCCGCCATTATCTTTTTATGTTTAAAAGTCGCCGATTTGAAATCGATTGGTAGCCAATCCACCTATCAAATTTCAGCGTCATTTGAAAATATTGGTGGCTTGAAAGAAGGTTCTCCAATCAAAGTTGGTGGTGTGGTTGTTGGCCGTGTTGCCAGTATCACCCTCGATAAAAAGAACTATGTACCTGAAGTAAAAATCGATTTACTAAGTGAATATGACAATATTCCAGATTCAAGTTCTTTATCCATTCGGACATCAGGTTTACTGGGCGAACAGTATATTGCTATGAATATTGGTCCTGATGATGAAGAGTTAGGGACTGCTATCTTGAAAAATGGTGGACGCCTTGAAGACACTAAACCTGCAATGGTGTTGGAAGATTTAATCGGGCAGTTCTTGTATAAGAGTGGCGATAGTCAAGGTGCTGAGCCTGCATCTAAATAATCCGCAGCTCCCTCAAAATAGTTAAAGGAATGAATTATGTTTAAACGTTTAATGATGGTTGCCATGTTGGCTATTGCGCCATTTGCGATGGCGGTAGACCAAACGAATCCGTATAAATTAATGGATGAGGCGGCAGCAAAAACTTTTAATCGGTTGAAATCTGAACAGCCGAAGATTAAACAAGATCCTGAATACCTAAGAACGATTGTTCGTGAAGAATTACTGCCTTATGTGCAAATTAAATATGCAGGTGCGCTGGTTTTAGGGACTTACTATAAAGGTGCAACCCCTGCACAGCGTGATGCTTACTTTGCGGCATTCGAAGACTACCTTGAGCAGGTTTATGGCCAAGCACTGGCAATGTACCATGGTCAAACTTACCAAATTGCGCCAGAACAACCTGTTGGCGATAAAAATATCGTTGCTATTCGTGTCACAATCACCGACACCAATGGCCGTCCGCCGGTACGCTTAGATTTCCAATGGCGTAAAAACAGCAAAACGGGTTATTGGCAAGCGTATGATATGATCGCTGAAGGCGTAAGCATGATCACCACCAAGCAAAATGAGTGGGGCGATATTTTACGTAAACAAGGCATTGATGGCTTAACAAAACAGTTAGAAATCAGTGCAAAAGCGCCAATTACGTTAGAAGAGAAAAACTAATATGAGCCACGCATTGGCATGGGAAAAAACGCAATCAACACTGCATTTGACGGGCTCATTAGACCGTGACTCGTTGATGTCGTTTTGGGATAAAAAATCCCCATTGCTGGAACAGATTGAAAAAATAGATGTTTCAGGCTTAACCCATGTGGATTCAACAGGGCTGGCAATGTTAGTTCGCTTAAAAGGCGAGTTTCAAACCAAAAAACTGCCGCTGAAGATTATTGGTGCCAGTGATAACTTGAATACACTTATTGAGTTGTATGGGGTGAAAACCATCATTCTGGATTAAGGCGATGAGTCCTAAATTCGGTCAAGTTATGTAAAAATAAGCGCCTCTACGTGCATTTGTGCGTTAGGGGCGTTTTCTTTGGTTTAAGTGTTAGGCTTAATCCTTTAGGATAGACGTTTATGCTCTTTCAATTCGAGTTGTGACTAATTGGGCACATTCAACTAGAATTAGTCAGAGTAAAATTGAAAAACCACAAATAATCATAATAGAGTCACTATGGAAACCAACGAAATAAAACAAGTATTGATGGAAAAGTTGTCTCTGGATGAGGCTATTGTTACAGGTGATGGTAGCCACTTTCAGGTTATCGCTGTCGGTGACATGTTTGACGGTATGAGCCGTGTTAAGCAACAGCAAGCAATTTATGCGCCATTGATGGAATATATTGCGGATAACCGCATCCATGCTCTATCAATTAAAGCGTACACCCCTGCGCAATGGGAGCGCGATCGTAAACTTAGTGGCCTTTGATTTCAAAGCCTAAGCGAACAGCCTGTACAATTCGACATACGAGAATACTTGAATGGATAAGTTTTTAGTTAAAGGACCAACCCGTTTATCGGGCGAGGTTACTATTTCTGGCGCGAAAAATGCTGCGCTGCCAATCCTGTTCGCTGCTCTATTGGCTGAAGAGCCTGTAGAAATACAGAATGTTCCTCATTTGAGGGATATCGACACCACCATTAAATTATTGAATCAGCTTGGCACGAAAGTGAAACGTAATGGTTCAGTATTTGTTGATGCGAGCACAGTAAGCACTTACTGCGCCCCTTATGACCTCGTGAAAACCATGCGTGCTTCTATCTGGGCGCTGGCACCTTTAGTGGCACGTTTTGGTCATGGCGAAGTTTCTCTGCCGGGTGGTTGTGCTATTGGTGCTCGTCCTGTTGATTTACATATTTCTGGTTTAGAACAGTTAGGTGCAAATATTGTTCTGGAAGATGGTTATGTGAAAGCCACCGTTGATGGTCGCCTGAAAGGGGCCTGCATCGTGATGGATAAAGTTAGCGTAGGGGCAACGGTCTCTATTATGACAGCTGCCACATTAGCGGAAGGCACAACAACCATCGAAAATGCGGCGCGCGAACCAGAAATTGAAGACACGGCTAATTTCTTAAACACCCTTGGTGCAAAAATTACCGGTGCAGGCACTGACCGTATTGTGATTGAAGGGGTTGAGCGTTTAGGTGGTGGTACATACCAAGTTCTGCCTGACCGTATTGAAACAGGCACATTCTTAATCGCGGCGGCAGTTTCTCGCGGTAAAGTGATTTGCCGTAATGCACGCCCAGATACACTGGATGCAGTATTAGCAAAATTGCGCGAAGCAGGGGCAACGATTGAAATCGGTGATGACTGGATTAGCTTAGATATGGAAGGTAAACGCCCTAAAGCGGTGACTATCCGTACGGCACCACATCCGGGGTTCCCAACAGACATGCAAGCACAGTTCAGCTTACTAAACTTAGTCGCTGAAGGTGCAGGGCTTATCACTGAGACAATTTTTGAAAACCGTTTTATGCATATCCCTGAGCTTATCCGTATGGGTGCGCATGCGGAAATCGAAAGTAATACGGTGTTGTGCCATGGCGTTGAGAAGCTAACCAGTGCACAAGTGATGGCAACAGATTTACGTGCATCTGCAAGCCTTGTTATTGCAGGTTGTATTGCAGAAGGCACTACAACGGTTGACCGTATTTACCACATTGACCGTGGTTATGAGCATATTGAAGACAAGCTACGTGGTTTAGGGGCAGATATTCAGCGTGTTCATTCAGACGACTAACGTTCTCGTTTATTGAATTGAAACAAAAATGCCGTTCAATTGAACGGCATTTTTTATCGTCAAATTTATTTGCCTGCAATTAACCAGCTTGTCCTTCAGGATTTTCTTCAATAACGACATCGATAGTTTTCGTTTCGCCGTCTCGCAAAATTTGCACAGAGGCTTTACTGCCGGGGCGAATTTCAGCCACGAAATCCATAGTTTCAGCAGCAGAGATAGCGGGTTTTCCATCAACAGATAAAATGATATCTCCTTGAACAATACCCGATTTAGCCGCTGGGCCATTTGGCGCAACTTGGAAAATACGTAGCCCTTGTATCTGGTTGATATTATTATTGTTTGATCTGATTTGTGGAAGCTCACGCGCGGTAATGCCAATATAGCCACGGATCACTCGGCCATCACGGATCAGTTTATCCATAATTTTAGTTGCAAGCGCAGTCGGAATGGCAAAACTGAGGCCTTCTGACGTAATTCCTTGTCCCGCAGTGAAAGAAAGGGTGTTAATCCCGACTAACTCACCTTCGGTATTAATTAGGGCTCCACCAGAGTTACCTGAATTAATTGAAGCATCAGTTTGTAAGAAGTTTTGCCGACGTGTCGAGCTTAGACCCACACGGCCTGTCGCACTAATAATGCCTTGGGTGACGGTTTGACCAATATTGTAGGGATTGCCAATAGCTAAGACGACATCCCCCACATGGGTGACACGTTGAGTATTAATGGGGATTACAGGGAGGTTATCCGCATCAATCTTAAGTATAGCAAGGTCTGTCAGTGAATCAGAACCTACCAGTAAGGCATCAAAAATGGCGCCGTCTTGCAGTGCTACTAAGATTTGATCTGGGTTATCAACCACATGCTTATTGGTAATGATATAGCCATTCGGGCTCATAATCACACCTGAGCCTAACGATTTTAGTTCACGTCCAGACTGGGAAAAACTGCCTTTCGAGCTACTGTAAACATAAACCACGGCTGGAGCTGCACGACGCACAGCTTTGTTATAACTGATAGGCTCGCTATTTGTTCTGCCATACAGTAAATCCGCTAAACCTTGTGGGCGCAAAGAAGGTACCGCAATGATGATAATCAATGCAGTCAATAGGCCAAGCAGGACAGAGATGGTTAGCTTCTTTACCATAAGATATTGGAGATTCAGTTATTTTTAAACATGCAGTGAGCATAACATAAAAAAACAGGTACAGCAGAGTGATACTGTACCTGTTTTATTGATTTTAAGACCTACGTTTATTAATTAATTGCGCATTAATAAATATAAGGTTTCACCATCACGTAAGACTTTCATTGCCAGTACTGGAGGCTTACCATCGATGATTTTGCGGAATTGCTCAATAGTTTCAACGCGTTGATCGTTCACGCCAAAGATTAAGTCACCTTTGACTAAGCCAATAGCTGCAGCAGGGGATTTAGGTGCGACGCTGTCCACTTGAACACCACGTGTATTGCTAATAGTCGCATTCGAAATCGTTGCGCCTAATAATGATTCAGTTAATTTCTCTGCGCGTGTTGCTGAGCCTTCATCATTTTCAAGAACAACTTTTACATCCATTGGTTTGCCTGAACGGATAAGGCCAATAGTGATTTCTTTGCCGATTTGGCTAGTACCAATTTTAGCTCTTAATTCCGCAAAACTGTTAATGCGCTTACCATCGACAGAGACTAGAACGTCACCTGATTTAATACCTGCTTTTGCAGCAGATGATTTCGGCAGAACTTCACTGACAAACGCACCGCGCTGAGCATCAATATTGAAGGCTTTTGCGATGTCTGAATTCATCTCAGTCCCTTTAATACCTAAGATACCGCGCTTAACTTCGCCGTGCTTAATTAGCTGCTCACTGAGGTTTTTCGCCATATTGCTTGGGATAGCAAAACCGATACCGATATTACCACCACCAGGGGCTAAAATAGCGGTGTTGATGCCAATCAGCTCACCGTTTAAGTTCACTAAGGCACCACCAGAGTTACCACGGTTGATGGATGCATCGGTTTGAATAAAGTTTTCTAAGCCCTCAAGATTCAAGCCACTACGACCTAATGCAGAAATAATCCCCGAAGTAGCTGTTTGGCCTAATCCGAATGGGTTACCAACCGCGACAGCAAAATCACCCACACGCAATTTATCGGAATCAGCAATACTGACGGCGGTTAAATTTTTGATATCTTTATCATTTGAGATTTTCAGTAACGCGATATCGGTTTGCGGGTCTTTACCAATCAATTTGACGGCAATTTCACGGCCATCATTTAATTGAATTTGAATTTTATCTGCGCCATCAATAACATGGTTGTTGGTTAAAATATAACCTTGCTGGGCATCGATAATAACCCCTGAACCAAGGCCTTCAAATGGGCGCACGCTTTGTTGCTGTGAAGGTGCATTAGGGCCAAAGAAGAATTTTAATTCTTCAGGGATTTGTTGGTTTTGTACGCGAGTTCCCGATACGTGAATATTCACCACCGCTGGCAATACTTTTTCCAGCATTGGTGCAAGGCTCGGCATGTTTTGGCTTTGCGCCGTTGCTGGCAGTGTCGCAGGGAGTGCAGCACTACTTACAGTGGGAATAGTGGCCAAAGATAAGCCTAAACTCATTGCTACAGCGGTAAGAAAAAAGTTTTTTCTTTTCATAATTCAGTCAATTCTCTCAAGAATAAAGGTTTAATTCACTGTGAGCCTTTCGTTTGGCAAACACAATGAGCTTCTATTTGGTTGGTATAAGATTCAATTTTACTGATGACTATGACCACAGATTATGCGCAAAAGTTCCACTTACAGATAGCAATTAACCACTCTTTTACATCTATTTACATGCAACTTAAGTAAAACTTTAACTTCTATACGGTTGCTAAATAAATCATTAAATTTAATTTAGATGGAAATGTTGTTCAGGATTATTAAATGAATACTTTGCAGTGGATGATGCGAATAGAGTTGGGGATTAAAGCGAATACAATAAGAAATCACCAGTAAGCGGGACTTACTGGTGATATACAATCAGAAACTATTTTTCTTTCTCTTCAATCGGGCGGAATAAGCCCGATGCACCGTCAGAGTAATCTCTTGGTGGCATTTTCACTGGCGCTTGATCGTTATCCGCTTCGGATTCGGTCAAGCGATAGTTAAATGGGTTATCTTGTGCTGGCATATCTGGCATTAATTCAGATGAACTTTGTGCCATATGTTGATAAAGCTGACGGTAGTCACGCGCCATTTTATCCAATAATTCTGCGCTACGAGCAAAGTGGCTGACTAATTCTTTACGGTACTCTTCTAGCTCAGTACTTTTTTTGTCTAGCTCAGCTTGCGCTGTTTTTTGTTGGCGAAGTTTTGGATTACCATAGCGGACAACTAATGCACCGATGATAAAACCGACAATCAATCCGATTAATGCATACTCCCAGGTCATGCTGACTCCTTCATTACTTCAATGTTCGCAGAAATTAAGCGTCGTTACCGTTACTATACCTTAAATAATTCAAGTTGCATGTAGGCGTCAAGTAAAGCATCTCAACATATTGTAATTTAGCGGTTAAGTGATGAGAAAACCCACAACGCTTGAATCGAGTTATTATAAACAGTTAACAACTTTAAGAGTGGAATCTTAAAGTGAATTTCCTTACTCTATGATGATTCGTTAACCGAAAGTTAAATGATAACTGAATCTGGTTATAATAAAGGCAGTGTATATCAAATAACGGTAAAAAAACCGAAAATTTTTTAAGGATTACTCAGTTAATGTCACCGATGACCCCTACAATGCGTTATCAACAAGCGCTCGCGGATGGCAATTATCAGCCTGATGACGTACAGAAGCTTGCCGTAGAACGTTTAGATAAAATTTATCATCAGCTTACTAATTCCACATTAGTCACACCGAATGAAAAACCAAGCGGTTTTTTTAGCCGTTTATTAGGAAAAAACGCGTCCAATAAATCAATAGAGCCTGTCCACGGCTTATATATGTGGGGCGGCGTGGGGCGCGGGAAAACATGGCTAATGGACATGTTTTATGAGAGTTTGCCGGGTGATCGTAAACTGCGGCTGCATTTTCATCGTTTTATGAAGAAAGTGCAGGAAGATTTGATGGCATTACAGGGGCAAGAAAATCCGCTGGATATCATTGCTGATGAGTTTAAAAAACAAACGGATGTATTGTGTTTCGATGAGTTTTTTGTCTCTGATATTACGGATGCAATGATTTTAGGTACCTTGCTGGAAGGCTTGTTTGCTCGCGGGATCACACTGGTCGCCACGTCCAATATTATCCCCGATAACTTATATCGTAATGGGTTACAGCGCGCGCGCTTTTTGCCAGCCATTGAGCAAATCAAAAAATATTGCGATGTTATGAATGTTGATGCAGGGATTGATTATCGCTTGCGCACATTGACGCAAGCCCACCTCTTTTTATCTCCGATAAATGCACAAAATCGCCAGCACTTGGATGATGTTTTTGTCAAATTGGCGGGGAAACAGGGGGCGATAAACCCAGTTTTAGAAGTCAATCACCGGAAAATGCAGGTACTTCGTTCGTCTGAAGGTGTTTTAGCCGTTGAGTTTAAAGTGCTGTGTGAAGAGCCGCGAAGTCAAAATGACTATATTTATTTATCAAACTGTTATCACACAGTTTTATTGTACGATGTACCTGTGATGGGGACAAAAGACGAAAACCCTGCACGGCGTTTTCTTGCGCTGGTGGATGAGTTTTACGAGCGTAAAGTGAAACTCGTGATTAATGCGGAAGTCCCGATGGAATCCCTTTATCAGGGGCAGCTTTTAGCTTTTGAATACCAACGTTGCTTATCACGCTTACAAGAAATGCAAAGCGAAGAGTATTTAAAAATCCCGCATTTGGCTTAAGTTTTTCGAGCGCATGTGAGTTTTAGCGCTGAAATAAGCCAAAACGTTCAAATTAAGTACAAATGGCGTTGGATATTCACACAAACGTAAAAAAAATGCATTTGGGGTCGATTTTTGTTTCCGACTTCTCTATAATCTTGCGACCCCACGTTACAGCGCTATTTTTTATTTCCCAAAAAATAACGCATAATGCCAGTTAGGCTGCTCGAAGGGGTAGGTTTACTGGACAAAGAGTCGTGTGAACCTCAGAAAGCTTATGAACATGAGTGTTCACCAACGTGTAACTTCAATATTGGGTAAGTTTTAATGAAAACTTTTACAGCTAAACCAGAGACCGTAAAACGCGACTGGTACGTTGTTGATGCAGATGGCAAAACTTTAGGCCGTCTTGCAACAGAAATTGCTAGCCGTCTGCGCGGTAAGCATAAAGCGGAATACACTCCGCACGTGGATACTGGTGATTACATCATCGTTCTGAATGCAGAAAAAATTGCTGTTACCGGCAAAAAACGCGAAGACAAAATCTACTATCGCCACACTGGCCATGTAGGTGGAATCAAGCAAGCAACTTTCGAAGAAATGATTGCTCGCAGTCCTGAGCGTGTGCTTGAAATCGCGGTTAAAGGCATGTTGCCAAAAGGACCTCTGGGTCGTGCAATGTACCGTAAACTGAAAGTTTACGCAGGTAATGAGCACAACCACGCGGCTCAACAACCGCAAGTTCTTGACATTTAATCGGGATTATAGCAATGGCTGAAAATCAATACTACGGCACTGGTCGCCGCAAAAGCTCATCTGCTCGTGTCTTTATTAAGCCGGGTAGCGGTAACATCACAATCAATCAGCGTACGCTGGAACAGTACTTTGGTCGCGAAACTGCGCGCATGGTCGTTCGTCAGCCGTTAGAATTGGTTGAAATGTTGGAAAAACTGGATCTGTACATCACTGTTAAAGGTGGTGGTATTTCAGGTCAAGCAGGCGCAATCCGTCACGGTATTACTCGTGCACTGATGGCTTATGATGAGACTCTTCGTTCTGATCTGCGTAAAGCTGGTTTCGTTACCCGTGATGCGCGTTCTGTTGAACGTAAGAAAGTGGGTCTGCGTAAAGCACGTCGTCGTCCACAGTTCTCCAAACGTTAATTTATTGCCTTTTAGGCATAAAATTGATGAAAAAACCCGTCTTTATGGCGGGTTTTTTATTGCCTAAAAATCTGTAAGCAGGCAAAAAAAGATAATATAAAAAAGAAGTAAATATAATAAGCAGAAAAAGATAATTAATTAGTCTAGAATTTAAAATTATCAACTCATGCGAATATAAATGACATTTTTTAAGCATATTAATGTAATAGCCATGAAGTCAACTCCAAGGTTTATTGCCTGTTAATTTTGATTTAATCGACGTATTCCCCTGTTTTTTCTTTGCTTGTTGGCTATTAAGAAAATAAATCTATGATTTTCCCTACTGCACCCCCCTAAGCTGTACAAAATCTGTTAGAATATGCGCCTGTTTTTTTATTTCATCATTTCTCGCCTTTCTGTGCGGGAGGGTTGTGTTGGCTTTTAGTATGGATAAATAAAAGCGGAACACAGGGGATTTTAAAATGGGTAATGGGTAATTAAAAAATTAATTACATTTCGTCCATTTTTGTAATTTGGAGGTTTTAATGGCTGTCGCTCCTAACAAACGTTCGGTAATGACATTGTTCTCAGGCCCAACTGACATTTTTAGCCATCAGGTACGTATCGTACTGGCAGAAAAAGGGGTTAGCGTCGAAATTGAACATGTTGAACCCGGTCATCCACCTCAAGATCTCATTGATCTCAACCCGTACCAAAGCGTCCCGACACTGGTTGACCGTGAACTGACGTTATATGATCCACTGATTATCATGGAATACCTTGATGAGCGTTTTCCTCATCCACCATTAATGCCAGTGTACCCAGTTGCGCGCGGAACTAGCCGTCAATTAATGCACCGAATTGAAAAAGACTGGTACTCATTAATGCATAAAGTTGAGAAAGGCAACGCACAAGAAGCAGATAGTGCTCGTCGCCAATTAGCGGAAGAACTAATTGCCGTTTCTCCTGTATTTGCTGAAATGCCATTCTTTATGAGTGACGAGTTTAGCTTAGTGGATTGCTATTTAGCCCCACTGTTATGGCGTTTACCTGTCCTTGGTATTGAATTAAAACTGAATAACAGCAAACATTTGCAAATGTACATGCAACGCGTGTTTGAGCGTGATGCATTCTTAGCATCGTTGACTGAATTAGAACGCGAAATGCGTTTGTCAGCAAGAGGCTAAGCTATGATGGAAATGGCAGCAATGTCTCCACGCCGCCCTTATCTGTTACGTGCTCACTATGAATGGTTGCTCGATAACGATATGACCCCGCATTTGGTGGTTGATGTCACTATTCCTGCCGTGAATGTTCCAATGGAGTTTGCTCGGGATGGGCAAATTGTATTGAATGTTGCGCCTCGCGCCGTGGGTAATTTCGAAATTACAAACGAAGAAGTGCGTTTCAATGCGCGTTTTGGTGGGGTTCCACGTCAAGTGTATGTCCCAATGGCTGCAATTATGGCTGTGTATGCACGTGAAAACGGTGCAGGGATGATGTTCGAACCTGAAGCTGCATATGATGCAGAGTTGTCATCTGATTTTGCTGAAGTCGATGAGCTACATGAAGAGAACATCTCATTGGTTCAAGAAAGTGAGTCAGTTGAGAACAACAACGATGAACCTTCAGATGACGAGCCACCAAGACCGCCTAAAGGCAGACCTGCGTTAAGAGTCGTTAAGTAACAATTCATTTTTATTAAGATTAATGAACAGAGGGGTTCCCCTCTGTTTTTTTATGTCTATTTTTTACAATTCACTAAACCGCTAAAAAAAGCAAAATACCCTCAGCGGCACTGCGTCCATCGGCAATCGCATTGACGACAAGATCTGAACCTCGGACAGCATCACCCCCTGCAAATATTTTTTTATGGGAGGTTTGGAAAGGAAACGAGCTGTTGCGACTTGCACAAATATGCCCCTGAGAGTCAAGTTGTACCGAGCTGTCTTCTATCCAAGGTTGTTTGTGTGGGCGAAAACCAAAAGCAACAATGACGGCATCTGCTTTAATCGTAAAATCTGAATTTTTGATAGTTTCTACAGCGTAGCGACCGTCTTTGAATTCGCCATTTTGCGTGCGAATGACAGAAATTCCGTTGGCTTGTTGACAGGTATCCAACAGGATCTCAGTGGCTTGTAAATTAAAATGAAATTCAGCCCCTTCTTCAATTGCATGATTTATCTCTTTTAATGAAGCAGGCATACTTTGCTTGTCACGTCGATAAACACAGCTGACATGGGCCGCCCCTTGCCGAATAGCGCTACGTACGCAATCCATCGCGGTATCGCCACCACCTAACACCACCACATTTTTTCCGCGTAAATTGATATAAGGTTCAACTAGTGATTGGGGAAGTTGCAGTAAATGGCGTGTATTTGCGATTAAATAAGGAAGGGCATCATAACAGCCATGAGCGCCATTTCTGCGCAGTTCACCTTTAATTGCACTGTAAGCACCTGTAGCGAGGAAAATCGCGTCATAATCCGTCTCAAGCGTATTTAGGTGTATATCCTGACCAATATCGATGTTAAGTTGAAATTGAATCCCCATTTCGGTAAAAATTTCGCGCCGTTGTACCATGACCTGCTTTTCTAATTTAAATGCAGGTATTCCGAAGGTTAATAAACCGCCGATTTCTGGGTGTTTATCAAAGACAGTAACTTGCACGCCATTGCGGGCTAAAACATCAGCGCAAGCAAGCCCCGCAGGACCTGCCCCAACAATTGCAACATGGCGATCGACTGGTGAGACGCGAGAGAGATCAGGGCGCCATCCAAGCGAAAAAGCTGTGTCATTGATATAACGTTCTATGTGACCGATGGTGACAGCGCCGAAGGTGTCGTTCAGGACACAAGCCATTTCACACAGTTTATCTTGAGGACAAATTCGACCGCAAATTTCTGGCAAGCTATTGGTATGATGCGATAATTCAGCCGCTTCTATAATACGTCCTTCCTCTGCTAATTTTAGCCATTTAGGGATGGCATTATGCAAAGGGCATTTCCATTCACAAAATGGGCTTCCACAGGAAAGGCAACGACTCGCTTGTTGCTGAATTTGTTTGGCATCATCGGGCTCATAAATTTCAACGAAATTTATTTTTCGAATCCCTTCCGCTTTTTTTTGTGGTTCATTTCGCGGGAGACCAATAATTTTTGAGTTCATGGTATTCCTTACTGAACTTAGTCTGAATTTGGGGCGTATAGCGATCTTTCAAACTTGAAGTTTAGCACTGCTAAATAAGTATAAGTCACATTATTGATTTGTTTTTCAATTAATTATGACGAAAAAGTAGCCAAGGCATATTTTTATCCGAGCTAAAACAAAGAAAATACCTGATTGTTATTTATCATTAATGATAAAAAATGGCTATTGAATGAGCAGGATCGACATTTTGCATTAATAAACATCCGAATCTGCCCTGTTTGATATATGATTCAAAGAGAATTTTACTAAGGGGTGGTTATGAAAGTACTTCGCGGCCTTGCGCAATACTATGTCGATTTGATGATGAAACTCGGGTTGGTACGGTTTTCGCTGTTACTGGCTTCTGCACTTGTTGTCTTGGCCATGATCATGCAAATGGCAGTCACAATATTCTTGCGTGGGCACGTCGATAGCTTGGATATGGTAGGTTCTATTTTCTTTGGGCTTATTATCACCCCGCTTGCGGTCTATTTTCTTTCCGTTGTGGTCGAACAACTTGAAGAGTCGCGACAACGATTATCACGTATGGTCGATAAACTCGAGGTCATGCGTAAGCGTGATGCTGAATTAAATACGCAGTTACAAGGGAATATAGAGCAACTCAACCTTGAAATACTTGAACGTGAAAAAGCGGAACGCGCACATTTAGAGCTACTTGAGCAACTCAAGCAAGAAATGAAATACCGTGAACTCACTCAAATTGAACTTGAGCAACAATCTGTGTTGTTACGCTCATTCCTTGATGCCTCCCCTGACTTGGTTTATTACCGCAATGAAAATAACGAATTTTCGGGCTGTAATAGGGCAATGGAACTGCTAACGGGGAAAAGTGAAAAACACTTAGTTGGGCTGACTCCGCTAGATATTTATGATGTGGAAATTGCCTCCAAAGTGATGGAAACCGATGAAAAAGTGTTTCGTCACAATGTTTCACTGACTTACGAACAATGGCTGGTTTATCCCGATGGGCGAAAAGCCTGTTTTGAACTACGAAAAGTGCCATTTTATGATCGCGTGGGTAAAAGACACGGCCTTATGGGCTTTGGGCGTGATATAACCGAGCGTAAGCGCTACCAAGAAGCGTTAGAGAACGCGAGTAGGGAGAAGACCACATTTATTTCAACGATCAGCCATGAGCTTCGTACTCCCCTTAACGGCATTGTAGGTTTAAGCCGAATTCTATTAGACACCGATCTCACTTCGGAACAATCTAGCTATTTAAAAACAATTCATGTCAGTGCTGTGACTTTAGGAAATATTTTTAATGATGTCATTGAGATGGATAAAATTGAACGCCGTAAAGTTCAGTTGGATAACCAGCCAATCGCATTATCTGAGTTTGTGAATGATCTTGAAAATTTAAGTGGCTTATTAGTCCAGCCTAAAGGCTTAAAATTTGTCATGGATGTTGCCCCTGCGTTGCCTAAAAAAGTGCTTACGGATGGAACGCGTCTACGTCAAATATTGTGGAATTTAATTGGTAATGCGGTCAAATTCACCCAAAAAGGTGAAGTGAAACTAAGTATCTGGCAAGAATCTGAAAATAAATTGTTTTTTAGAGTCCAAGATAGTGGAATTGGGATCCCTCAAGATGAGCTAGATAAAATTTTTGCGATGTACTACCAAGTAACAGATTCTGCTGGTGGTAAACCTGCAACAGGAACGGGGATTGGACTTTCTGTATCCCGACGACTAGCACAAAATATGGGGGGTGATATTCAAGTTGAAAGCCAAATTGGTGAAGGTTCAACATTTACCTTGTCAATTATCGCCCCAGTCGTTGAAGAAGATGTCATTGAATTTGAAGAAAGTGAAGATGACTACCCGCTACCCGCGTTACATATTCTTTTAGTGGAAGATATCGAGCTAAACGTCGTTGTGGCGCGCTCTGTATTAGAAAACTTGGGGAATACGGTTGATGTCGCAATGACAGGTAAAGAGGCATTATCCATGTTCTCACCTGGTGAATATGATTTAGTTCTATTAGATATTCAGTTACCAGATATGACAGGGCTGGATATTTCAAGGCAACTGAAACAGCAATATGGTAAAGAGGACTTACCACCACTTATCGCACTGACAGCAAATGTGCTTAAAGATAAAAAAGAATACTTTGATGCGGGGATGGATGGTGTTTTAAGTAAACCATTATCTGTGCCGGCACTGACCCAAATTATTGAGCAATTCTGGGGTGAACAGGCTTCATATTCTGAAGGATCTCAACGTGAATCTCAGGAGTCACCAGTCGATGAGTCAAGATTAGATTGTGACATGTTGGAGCAATATATTGAATTGGTTGGCCCTAAATTAATTTATGACGGGTTAGAAGTATTTGAAAAAATGCTACCAGGTTACTTAGCTATTCTCGACTCAAATATGGTTGCAAAGGATCAAAAGGGCATCGTAGAAGAGGCTCATAAGATTAAAGGCGCAGCGGGTTCTGTTGGCTTAAGGAACTTACAGAAAATTGCTCAGCAAATCCAATCCCCTGATTTACCTGCTTGGTGGGATAATGTCCAAGAGTGGGTGGATGAACTAAAACAGGATTGGAAAGGCGATATAGAAACTTTAAGAAACTGGGTTGATGAGCGCACAAAAAAATAACCCCAACCGAAGTTGGGGTGCGCGAATACTGCGCCAACACCAGGGAAATCGTTGATTTGCATGTGGTTTTCATTCTAGGCAAATCATTAAATTAGGTAGATCGCGGTAAACAATAACATCAAGATACCAAAATTTAGCGAATCTGTTACAAGATTCATTAAAATCTGTGATGAAGATTGATGTTTGCCTGCTTTATCGCTTGAGAGATAATTTACTACAAATGGAGCAAGATATGAAATCAATTGCGGTTATTTTAAGTGGCTGTGGTGTATTTGATGGAAGCGAGGTTCATGAGTCAGTATTGACTATGTTAGCTTTGAATCAAAATAATGCTGAGGTTCATTTTTTTGCACCTGATGAATTGCAACCTACTGTTATAAATCATGTAAATGGAAACGAAAAAACAGAAAAACGCAATCAATTAGAAGAGTCTGCGCGTATTACACGTGGAAAAATATCCCCTTTATCCTCTGCTGATGCCTCTAAGCTTGATGCGCTCATCATTCCTGGTGGTTTTGGCGCTGCAAAAAATTTATGTAATTTTGCTGTCAAAGGCAGTGACTGTGAAATTAATAAAGAACTATTAAGTTTAGTTCGCCAAATGCACCAACAGAAAAAGCCGCTAGGACTGATGTGTATTGCACCTGTAATGCTGCCAAAAATGTTAAATACATCAGTAGAATTAACTATTGGTGATGATAGTGAAACGATTGCCCAAATAGAAAGTATGGGGGGAAAACACATCAAATGTCCTGTTGATGACATTGTTGTTGATGAAGTTAACCGAGTTGTCACAACCCCTGCTTATATGCTGGCACAATCAATTTCTGAAGCAAATATAGGGATTAATAAGCTTGTTGAGAAAGTATTGGAAATGGCGTGATTATTTGAATGCTAACTATTGTTTCTAGGTTGTGGCATGGGTTAAAGAAGATCACATTTTCATTACTTGTGGTGTGGTTTTGTACTGTCATCATTTTTAAATATGTACCCGTGCCATTCTCTGCGGTCATGGCCGAACGGCAAATAAGTGCGTGGTTAAGCTTAAACTTTTCTTATGTTTCAAACTCTACTTGGGCAAATGAAAATCAGATCTCTCCGTATATTTATTTAGCGGTTATCGCATCAGAAGATCAAAATTTTCCACATCATTGGGGTTTTGATCTTGATGCAATTGAACGCGCTTACAAGCATAATGCGAACAATAAACAATCAATTAGAGGGGCTTCAACAATCTCTCAGCAGACCGTTAAAAACTTATGGTTATGGGATGGAAGAAGCTGGATTAGAAAGGGCTTAGAGACATTAATAACACCAGTAATGGAGCTTATGTGGTCTAAGCAGAGGATATTGACTGTTTATCTAAACATTGCGGAGTTTGGTGAGGGGGTTTTTGGTGTTGAAGAAGCCTCAAATAAATTCTTCAATAAGCCTGCCAGTAAGCTTTCGATGAGTGAAGCTGCACTTTTAGCGGCAGTTCTTCCAAATCCACATCGCTATAGTGTAAAAACACCATCTTCTTATGTCTTGAAGCGGCAGGCGTGGATACTGAACCAGATGCACCTTTTGGGTGGTAAGAATTTTCTGAAAGTAAACGATGTTTTGTCTGAATAAGAAAAAAGCCATAGTTTTTCACTGATGGCTCTTATTCTTATTCGGATATATTATTGTTTATGATTAATTAAGATAAGTGAAAGCAGTCGTTACTCGACGGACGCCATCTGTCTCGCTGGCGATTTTAGCCGCAGCATCACCTTCTTGTCTTGTTAATACGCCAAGTAAAAAAACCTCTCCATTTTCAGTGATGACTTTTACACTGCCTGATTTGACACTGTCACTGGCCAAAATTTTGGATTTTACTTTAGTTGTTAGCCACGTATCTTTTGAGGCAGTGCCTAAATCGACAGGCTCACCGCTACGTACCTCATTATAAACTGATACAGTGCCATCAACATTAGAGGCAATTTGCTTAGCACGTTCAGCCCATGACATATCAGGGCTCTGTCCAGTTAATAGCACATTACCTTTATAAGCAGTGGCAATAATACGAGCCTTACCTGTGATTTCTTTGTCTTTATTAAGCTGCCCACTGACACGAGCTTCGAGTGTGCCATCATCAACCTGTTGACCAACAGTTCGTGGGTCAGAAGCACTCTTAGTGGCAACCGCTGCGGAACCAACAACAGCGGCACCAATACAGCCTTGTAAAAGGATCGTACTGATTACTATGGCAAAAATGGGTATTAATCGCATTTTGTCTCCTTAATCATCCTGATGGGGGAAAAGAGTATTATCTATAAGATCACATAGACAATTTACAGTAAGAAGATGAACTTCTTGAATTCGAACACTGCGCTGAGAAGGAATACGAATTTCAACATCTTGTGGGCCAAGTAGCCCCGCAAGCTCTCCACCATCGTAGCCAGTAAGGGCGACAATGGTCATATCTCGAGTGACAGCTGCTTCAACCGCTTTAATAATATCGCTACTATTACCATGGGTAGAAATAGCCATTAAAACATCACCATGTTGCCCTAGTGCTCTAACTTGCTTCGCGTAAATTTCAGAAGGCTGTTTACTTCCAGAAATAGCAGTAAGCACGGCATTATCCGTATTGAGCGCAAGAGCAGGAAGGCTGGGGCGTTCGGTTTCAAACCGATGGATCATGCTAGCAGCAAAACGTTGTGCAGTAGCCGCTGATGCACCATTACCACAACATAAAATTTTGTTGCCATTAAGTAAAGACTGAACCATCATCATTGCGGCTCTTGAAATCGCATCGGGCAGCGCCTCGGCGGCTGCAATTTGAGTTTGAATGCTTTCGGTGAAGCAGACTTTTATTCTATCTAGCACTGGTTTTTTCCTGTAAAAATTTACCCGTCATTCTTCGCACTGTCGCTGTGTTGACTGCAACGCTCATCCTAATCACATACTTTTGTATGCTCATAGGATTAGCTCATTTGTCGCCTTGCGACAGCACGAATTATTTAGGGTAAACCCGTCATGTCCGTACTGTCGCGGTGTTGACTGCAATCGCTATTGGTAAAGGATACAATAGCTCGCTGACGAATATTAACTCTCTTCATTAAAGGCGTTTTGTATCCATTCGAATTGATTGCCCGTAATGGCACAAATATCAAATCGACAGGCACTGGTTTCGAAACTCTCTTGCCGTTGTGCGAGCCAAACCTTGGCTGCGGCTAATAATTTTCTACGTTTATGCCAGTTTACTGATAAAAGTGCATCACCGTAATCACAATTTTTGCGAAATCGCACTTCAACAAATACCCAACCTGTTTTATCACGCATAATGAGGTCAATTTCCCCACCTCGATTTCTGGCATTGCGTTCAATAAAAGTTAGCCCCTGTTTTTTCAGGAAGGAGAGAGCCTGATTTTCGTAATATCGGCCTGTTAGCCATCTTAAGGGTTTTTGAATTGCTTTCATGACGTCCTTGTCTGAAAAAGCCATCATCCTGATGGCTTATCTTTAATTTTACTGAGCAGGGACAACTTGCCCTTGTTTAAACTGTAGCCATGGCAATTCACGAAATACCACGCAGTTAGCCTGTGTACTCAATGTTCCCGAGGCGCCGTTGATCCTCACTTGCCCTGCTTGTTGCAGTTTGTCGTAATTATTCGCTAATGACCATGCATCAATCCCCATCGCATATAAACGGAATAATGAATAATCATTGCTGAGTTTTTGTTGCGCTTGCTTACGTAGGTTATTATTTGCACCTGCAAGCAGCGGGATCTCGCTGAATTTTACGCCATCCATTTCAAAACGGTAGTCTGCGCCTGAACCTGCTTGGTTGCTGCGAGAGCTCGTGTATAGTGCAGGGCGAGAACGAGAGCTGATTGCCATTTCTATCATTGGTTTAATCAGCGTGAGTTCATCGCGTGTTGCAACGATATAAACAGAATCAATTGCGCCACTCGCACCGTCTAACTGGTTGCCTGTATTAACGGGGGTTCCCGCCATGCGGATCCCAGCACCACGATTAATGGATTCTTTTAAAGAAGGTACTGAACCGAAGGTTTGCATTAATACGGCTCCTCCACCTTTTGACTGCCACCCTTGAGCGAAGGCTTTGGCTACCCTATCCCCAAACGCATTAGCAGGCACTAAAACCAATGGCATTTGTTTGCCTTGTGCTTTCATATACGCCGCCGCATTTTGCGCTTCATCTTCAGGGGAAAGCGAGAAGTAGCAAAGATTTGGACGTGGTTGCAATTGATTGGCATCTAATTCGTTCAATGCCAATACGCTAACGGGAGCACCCATTTGTGCAATAGTTTGCACGTCGTTTTTCAATAATGGGCCGACAACAAGGTTGAAACCTTCGTTCTTCGCTTGTTCGAGTAATTGAGGCATTTGTTTGCCTGTTGTATCAAACACTTTGATGGTTTGGGTGTTAACAGGGGTAGCATCAATGCGTAGGCTGGATGTGACGATATCTGTATCAGTCGATGTGCCACCAGCCGTATTTGCAACTTCTGCGTAAATTTGGTCTAGAACATCGTTGCCACTACTTGGTTGTGGCGCTGTTCTTGCTGGTGTCGCTGCACCTTGGGGGATACCTTTTTGTGCATCCATAAACCCTTGCATGATGGCTTGACCAAACACTTTGCCTTGACCACTCATTGGCAGGAATAAGGCAATTTTCGGGCTACCACCAACGCGAGGTAGCATCGCTTGGATAAGCTGAGTCGGAGCTAAAGTCGCCCCTGGGTTGCTTGAGTAACGCATTTTCCAGTCATTAAAGCCAGCACGAAGGGCATCAGGGTCATCTTGGTTATTTTGATAAATATCGAGAAGATCAACCCAGCCTTGAAGATTATTTTCCTCTGCGCCAATTCCGTGAATCTGATCTGGCGTCAATTGTGTTAACATCTTCCATAATCCATCGATGTTAGCTTGGCGCTCAGCTGCTGTCGTTAATAATGGTTCTTGGTTAATGTAAGCACGAAGTGCTTCCAGAGAAGGTTTGCCTTGAGCCGCATCAATGATAGCTTGGTAGCTGTTGGCATCGGACGTACTTTGCTCAGGTGTTTTTTGGGTGGAAGGGAAATAATCTGAGACAATTTGGCACCCAGAGAGTGCAAATGTGGACAGCATTGCTGTGCAGATTAACCCTTTTTTCAAATGCAAAAAAATTGAAGGACGCATACTGTATCCAATGGTGTATTTTTCAATTGCTTAATTTTAAACCGGCTATTCGGATGAAACAATGAACCAACCTAATCAAGCTGTGGTTATGGCATCCACGCTGTATATCGTCCCAACACCGATTGGGAATATGGGCGACATCACGCAGCGCGCGTTGGATGTTCTTAAACATGTTGACCTAATTGCGGCAGAGGACACTCGGCACTCAGGCATTTTATTGCAAAATTTCGCGATAAATGCACGACTGTTTGCTCTGCATGATCATAATGAACAGCAAAAGGCAGATCAATTAATTAGCAGACTTCATCAAGGTGATAGTATCGCATTAGTCTCAGATGCAGGTACACCTTTAATTAATGATCCGGGTTATCATTTGGTCAATCGTTGCCGTGAAGCTGGTATTCGAGTCGTACCTTTACCCGGAGCTTGCGCGGCAATTACTGCACTATCAGCCGCGGGTTTACCATCAGACCGTTTTTGTTATGAAGGCTTTTTGCCTGCAAAAACAAAAGGTCGGAAAGATGTCTTGCAATCACTTGAACAAGAACCACGCACGCTGATTTTTTATGAATCAACCCACCGTCTACTAGACAGTTTAGCAGATATGGTGGAAGTCTGGGGGCCAGATCGCCATGTTGTTTTAGCTCGTGAAATCACCAAAACATGGGAGTCTATTGAAGGGCGCCCTGTGGGTGAGTTATTGGCTTGGGTGAAAGAAGATGAAAACCGTCATCGCGGGGAAATGGTATTAATTGTTGAGGGTTATAAGAAGCCTGAAGATGATTCAGCGATTTCACCAGATGCTATCCGCACACTTAATTTGCTGCAAAAAGAGCTGCCACCGAAAAAAGCCGCGGCGATCACCGCAGAAATTTACGGCTTAAAGAAAAATATGCTGTATAAATTGATGTTAGATAATCAAGGTGATGAATGATTTTTAAGCAAATAGCGCTATCAAGGGCTTAAGTCGTCAATTGCCTGCCTGAAAGTCTGTACAAGCCGTAGCAAAGTGCCTATAATTCGCCGCGGAGTTGGCCAGACAACCGCTGCTTTATCGTAGTCCCTTCGGGAGACGGGTAGAGGGGAGGAAAGTCCGGGCTCCATAGGGCAGGGTGCCAGATAACGTCTGGGAGGCGCAAGCCTACGACTAGTGCAACAGAGAGCAAACCGCCGATGGCCTGTTTACAGGATCAGGTAAGGGTGAAAGGGTGCGGTAAGAGCGCACCGCGCGACTGGCAACAGTTCGTGGCACGGTAAACTCCACCCGGAGCAAGACCAAATAGGGGTTCATATGGTGCGGCCCGCATTGAACTCGGGTAGGTTGCTGGAGCCAGTGCGCAAGTGCTGGCCTAGATGAATGGTTGTCCACGACAGAACCCGGCTTATCGGCCAACTCCCATTTTTTCGTCATACTTCTTTTTTCGTCATATTTAGCGCTGTCACAGCGTTAGCTTCATTCAGCAACGCTAGTCACATACTGGTGTATGCTCCTTTTTTTCGTCATACTTCAAGCTGTGCCTGTGTTGGCTTCATTCGTCAACCCTAGTCACATACTGGTGTATGCTCCTAGGGATTTCCTCATTTTGCCGCCTTGGCACAACTCGAATTATTTAGAAAAAATCTGAAATTAGAAGAAAAAGTCATATTTTTCTTTTCTGAGCTGCCTTCATTATTTTGTTGAGTCAAACTATTAACGTCATCAGCCCCTGATGCAAATCAATACGCTCTTTAAATATGTAAATACAATAATGGTATTTAAAATGCATGTTAAAGAGATAGGCTAGATGGCAAAGAAACCTCATATTCGCTACATGCGACGTCCCGGTACAGTGGGCGGTAAGCTCCCTTGGAATGACTGGCGAAATGCCTCGATGTGGCGAAAAATAGTCCAAATTATCCTGTTGGCGATAAACCTTTATATCGGTATTACCTTCTATTACTGGGTACGTTATTTTGAAACTGGGGGCGAAACGCTGTATCTGCCACGCCCGGGAGGGATTGAAGGCTGGCTGCCTATCGCAGGGTTAATGAATGTCAAATACACATTAGAAACAGGAAGCTTTCCGTCGATTCATGGGGCGTCGATGTTTCTGTTAGTGGCGTTTATTCTTATTAGTTTACTGTTGAAAAAATCCTTTTGTTCATGGATGTGCCCAATAGGAACGATATCGGAATATACAGGGAAATTAGGACAGAAGCTGTTTCGTTATCAAATCAATCTCCCTAAATGGCTCGATATTCCCCTACGAGGCCTAAAGTATGTGCTGTTAAGCTTCTTTCTTTATATTGCATTTTCTATGTCAGCGCAGATGATCCAATACTTTATGATGTCGCCTTATGGGATCATTATTGACGTCAAAATGTTGGATTTTTTTCGCCATATTAGCGACTTTGCATTGATTAGCGTGGTAGTTTTGGTGGTGCTGAGCTTATTTATTCGTAATGCTTGGTGCCGTTATCTCTGCCCTTATGGCGCGCTGTTGGGGCTATTTTCACTACTTTCACCCGTTATAATTCGCCGTAATGTAGAAAGTTGCATTGATTGTGGAAAATGTGCGAAAAACTGCCCATCGCGCATTCCGGTGGATAAGCTTATCAAGGTAAGAACGGTAGAGTGCACGGGGTGTATGACCTGTGTGGAGTCTTGCCCTGTTGCGTCTACGCTGGATTTTTCGCTGCAAATACCCACGCAAAAACGCCAATTTCCGTTATCGGGGATTGTCATGGCGGCTTTGACCTTGGCAATCTTATTTATCATGATTGGTATTGCTGCTTTCTTTGGGGTATGGGATAGCCCTGTGCCAGATAATTATTGGTTTCATATTATACCGAATGCACGAAGCATAGGTCATTAATAGAGAATGAAAAAAGCCCCACACATACTGGATGAGTGGGGCATTTGTTGTTTTGGTCATTTTGTCACAATGACTCTGTTTGTAACGTCTCGCTTATATTTATTTTCTGACTGCTTTTTACTGCTTTTAACACATCAATTAACCGCTTGCTTAACCATCTGCAATAATTGACGCACATCTTCTGGGCGCGTATCACCCGTATCTTTATCAATAATAGAACTATAAATATGAGGAATGATTTTCTTCACGCCTGCATCGAGGGCGATTTGCAAAATTTCGGCAAAATTATCTAAATCAATCCCCCCAGTCGGCTCTAAAGAAAAATCAAATTTTGCACAGGCTTTGGCGATGGCTTTATATTCTTCAATATAGGTTAACCCTTTCATATTGAAGAATTTAACAGAATCTGCGCCCATATCTTTTAGCATCATAATTGCAGTTTCAATAGGAACGATGCCATCAGGGGCTTTAGAGCTAAGCGGGCCTGTGGAAATTTTGACCATTCCAATTGTGCCTGTTGGGGAAATCAGCGCATTTACAAACGTTTCATTTTGGCCGAGTAAAGCACGGCTGATTGGTGCTCCTGTAAACACTTGGTTGACGTGTTGCGGTTGAATTTCTTTTGAAATCAAGGAGACCATTGTGGATTGGTTCGGATCACCTGCACCTAAGCCCACAGATAATGCATTATCGGTTTCTTTGGCATAAATGCGCATATCGGCGATAGCACTGTCTAAGTCAGGGTAGTTTTTCGATAACACACCGACAACAACAAAGGTTTCTGCGGCGGCATAGATATCTTTGGCATTTTGGTGGCTACCTGCCAACACATTTAAACAAACGCGGTCACGGTAAAAATTCGGTGACAATTTCATCTTAAATTCCTTCTACTAACAAACGAATATTCTTTGCAATAACATCAAGTTGTTCAGTACTGACACTGCGGATATCCGCTTCAACTTTCCCTTCGTTGGCTTTATATTCACGGAAGTAAATAGCGGTATCGCCTTGTTTTAAGTCAGCCATAATTTGGTAGGTTGTTTTGCCAATCGCTTTTTCATCGAAGCTGATTTCGGTACGGGCGATGTCGCGGCCTGCGGCATCCCAGACGACTTGAGCTGAAATGCCCTTAATGGCATTGAGGTCACTGATAAACTTCGTCATTCGCGTGACCATTTCCGCACCCGTTTCTTTTTGCGCAGTTAAGTATTGTTCGATAGCAAGGGTTAAGCCCAAAATGCCTTCTTTGCCGACTTTCATCGCACGGCCAATACCTTGGCTTTGGCGTTTTACCCACTCAACATACTGTTTTTTACCAACAACTAAGCCACTGGTTGGCCCTTCAATGGCTTTTGCGCCACTGTAAATCACAATATCGCCACCCGCTTGGTAATACGCGGTTAACTCTTCTTCTGCGGCTGCATCAACAATCAATGGCAGCTGGTGGTCATGTGCCACTTTGGCCGCTTGTTCGACGGTTAACATGCTTTTTTGTACAGTATGATGGGATTTGATATACAGAATCGCAGCCGTATTTGGGGTGATTTTTGCGGCTAATTGCGCGGCGCTGCATTCGTTTGCAAAGCCAGCTTCAATCACCTTTCCGCCCCCTAAAGACACCATTGTGTCGACAGGTGCACCAAAGTTGACGTTATGCCCTTTGGGTAAAATAATTTCACGTGGAACAACTTTTTCTGAGGAATGCAGGTTCAACAATAAATCATCATCGTCCTGCACAATCACACCCGCAACCGCTTGGGCAATACCTGCTGAGGCGCAAGACACCACGACAGCGGCTTCGACGTTCAGCAAATTGGCGATGTATTCACCTGTTTTATTAACTAAGTCTTTAATTTCAAAGTAATTATTAAGCCCGTAAGCAACACGCTCAACAACTTCAGGCGTCGGTGTTGATACGCCGAGTATGGTCATGCGGCCAGATGCGTTGATAACGTGTTTTAACTGATACTTCTCATAAATCGATTGCATGTTCAGATTCGCCTTGTGCATGAATAATATGTTTACCACCAACGATAGCGGCAATAGGTACAAAGCGGTGTGTACCTACACGGTGTTCGCCTTCTGCGTCAGTGAGTTCAGTTTGTTCTTCTTTCAGATCAAACAACGTAATGTCTGCATCGAAACCGGGTCTTAAATACCCTTTAGCTGGGAGCGATAAGAAGCTAGCGGCTTTTTCAGTCACACAACGTAAAATTTGCTCAGCGCTAAAGCCCATGCACAGGAATTTAGTCATCACAAATGCAAGGCTGTAAACGGGGCCATTCACGCGATTACGATGGTAAATATCGGAGCTGATAATGTCTGGGTATGTACCGATGCGCATGGCTTGCTCGGCCACTTTAAAGCTAAAGCTTTCACCGCCATGACCAACATCTAAAATGACGCCTCGTGCCAGTGCCCGGGCAATGGAGGGTTTAAGGTAGCCATCATCGCCTAAAATTTTGTTTGGTTTGCCATTAAAGCAGTGAGTGATGATGTCGCCTCGTGTTAGTAAGTCAGCCACTTCATCAATATCTGGTGGGTTATTGCCGATATGCACCATCAATGGAAGATGGTGTTTTTTCTGCATCTCTTTGGCTTTAACGAGCGGCGCAATGCCATTCTCACCCACAACGCTTTTACTCATACGCGCTTTCATTCCCACCACAAAGCCTTGGTGGCGTTCGATAGCTTCTTGGAAACACGCTTCGTTGATGTTGTTCATATCGGACAATTCATTTTGTGCGATGATGCCAATGCGTGAAATATTCAACAAAGAAAAGACGTTGGTTTTGGACTTTTTGGTTAATTGGTGAAATTTATCAATATCGTCAGCACCGACACTCCCAGCATCAACCAGTGAGGTCACACCGCCCGCAGCGCCTGCTAAATCGGGGTCATCAAAGTAGATAGGTGACTCGGCAAAACAGTGTGCATGAGAATCAATCCATCCCGCGCTGACATAGGTTTTCCCTTTCAGGTCAATGACTTTGTCAGCTTGTTGGTTACAGGCTAACTCAGGACCTGCCGCCTCGATTTTTCCGTCTTTAATCAGAATATCGATAATCGTGCCATCGATACGTTTACCGTGTTTGATGATGAGTGTGTACATAAGTTGCCTTCTTTATTTTCGGTGCTCGTCATACTCGTCATACTTCAAACCGCAGCGTTGTTGGCTGCTCTTGCGCTACCCTAGTCACATACTGGTGTATGCTCATAGGGATATCGTCGTTTGCCGCCTAGCCGCAATTTGAATTATTTAGAGTATGCTTAAATGCGTGTTCTAAATGATGCGAATTGCAGTTTTTAGAGTCCTAATCACATACTGATGTATGTGTTCATTTGCCGCCTAGTCGCAATTTGAATTATTTAGACCATGCTTAAAAGTGTGTTCTAAATGATGCAAACCGCAGTGCTGTTGTATCTGACCCCGTTTTTACGTCATGCTATTTTGTGACCCGGGGCATATACCCCGGGAAAATACGTGTTAAGCAGCGATAGGGAAGAAATAACCGAATAACATCGCGCCTAAAATTGCCCCACCGGCAACCGGTTTTTGCCAGACGTAAAAGATCAGGGCGCCAATCAGTGAACCTATCCCGATTGGAATGGAAGCGGCCATTGCGGCTAAGATAATTAACGGGCCTAAGAATCGACCTGAAGTATTACCCGCACCCATCATGACGTCAGCACCAAAGGTTGAGTTGGCTTGAGCAATGGTGAACTTACGCGCAAACACAATCAGTAAGCCGATTAGCACGCCAAGGAATAACCCTGTCAGTAATGAAATCCAGAAGTTAGTGACTAAGATATCCCAACCTGCTGCGAGGAACAGCGCAGGGACACCTAGGCCAATACCGGTTTGTAGTGCGCCACCGATATCCAAAATCCCCACCAGTGAGCCTTCGATAATTCGAGCGAATAAGAAACTCGCACCGAATGCCGCGACGGCACCATAAACCCCAGTGTCGAGCCCTGCACGTAACATGGCGACAAACGCCACTTCGTTAAATGCGCCGAACCCGTAAACCACGTACATATGGGTACCCGCGAAGATCCCTGCTGATAGCAGCCCAACAAAGATGGGGAATGACCATTCTGCGTACCAAAAATCGTCTTTATTAATTTCAGTTGTCATGATTATTTCCCGCTTAGCAGTCCGTGGACGTATTCAAGCCACAATGGTTTGTCTAGGTTGAAAGAGGTGATCATCTTCAGGTCAAATTCACGGAAGAAGCCACTCAGAACGAACAACAGAACGACAGTGATCATCATGGTGCGTGTGATGCGGTTCCAGCCGTTGTCATCAACGCCTTTACCAATCAGGATACCTAATACTAAACCTGGGATAGCGTTACCCATGATTAACTGAGCACAACCACCGAACAGCGTTGCCCAGAAACCAGAGCGACGGCCTGCATCCATTGCCGCTAACCAGAAAATAACTGGCATCACGGTATTTACCAGCAGGTTTGCCGCAGGAACAAGAACGTTAATTGCCGTGGTTTGCAGTGCCGCAGGAACCGCAGATGCGGTAGTATTTAAGAATGCCACTACGAATGCCCCGATGATGGCACAGGCAATCGCCATTTTTTTCGGGTTATGCAGGGTTTCTGCTACGTTACGGTTTTTGGTTAGCAGTGCCGCGGCACCCCAGTTTGGAATGATACGGTGGTCAACGTCTTGGGTGAACGCACCCGCTGCAACAGACGATGCCCATGCGTTAAAGAAGAACCCTAAGCCGAAAGAGAAGTGAGATGCTGGGTCGCCTTCACATGCGTTAAGTTCGCCCAATGTACGAAATGCCCCCATCCCTTGCACAGTTGGTGCGTGGAACATACGTGCCGCGCCTGCGCCTAAACCGAAGCCGCAGAGCCCACCGATAATGAGGGACATGCCCAATATTTCTAAAAAAGATGCAGTTTCACTCATGGAATTAACTCCAGACCTGATTGCTATTATTGTTCTGTAAATGGTATTTCGTTGACAGAAAGTAAGGTAACATCCAGCGAAACGTCGAGTACAACACGGAAATGTTCACGTTTGCGTGGCAAAAAGATGAATAGAAATTTTTCTGTCCGCGAGTGCGAGTGAGCACTAACAACCTCAACATCCTTTGGTTCTATCCGCAGGATGATGTCTGTGCTGTTTTTCAGTACGGTTTTTTGAATCGAATTTAAGGCGTCCGCAATGGCTTTTTGCTTGGTGTCGCCTTGCCCTGTCACCCGTACTGTCGTTTCGATCGATTTTTTCATTAAGCGTTGCCGTATTTTTTATTAAATGCTTTAACTAAGCGCTCGCCTAACTCTTCCTTGTCCATAAAACCGAAACCTAATACATTGCAACCTTCCGCAATGGCGGTTTCTCCCTCTTCGATAGAGCGCATCCCATAACGAGCTTTATAGCCATATTTGGTTTGAGCGGTGATAGCACCTGCGCCGCCACTGCCACAAAATGAAATCCCAAGGTCGGCTTGCTCTGCGTTCATGACATCACCGAGTTTCATATCGGCTGCCACACCCGGTACAACAATCGCTTTACCGCCAGCTGCTTCAACGCCTGCAGCAACTTTTTGCCCTTTACCTAAACGGTCTCCGATCACAATAACGATCTGTTTCATATAAATATTCTCCAATCCTACAACTTAAAAATTAATCATTTGAACGAACGACTTCAAAGTGAACAGAAAGCAAATATGTCTCTTCTGGTGCTAAGCCGGGGAGCGTATCGACAACCCGCTGAGCTAATGCAATCGAATGTTGAGAAATCTCATCGAATAGACTGATATCAACCTCCGGTAATGCCTCGCCAGTTTTCGCTCTCGCTACCATGGCACGCAGATGAGACTCCAACATTTGTTGTTGTACATCGGTGGTGTAGCAGTCCTCTTGCTTGAGCCAGTCAGTAATCACTGCCAGCAGTTTTTGTGTGACCTCATCAATATCAAGGTCGTGCTCTAACATTTGAAAAACGACAACTGATTCACTCATAACTATTTAAAATCCAAAGTAATATTGCTAGTTAAACTACTCTGTTCCTTCATGTCTTATACATTAGACGCTTATTGGTAATTTTTGCAGGCAGTGAATTTCCACTTAGAAGTGGAAATAATTTGGAAATTAAATTAAGTGAAATTGGTTTGTTATTTAACCTATTTGGAAGTTAAGTGGAAAAATTGACATGAATCAATCATCGGTAAATGATTGGATTGGTGAGGGATTTGAATTAATTTTAATAAAATCAATCGAGTATATTTTATGGGTGATAACTGGAAATGGAAAATATAATTGGAAATTAAAGTGGAAATGAAAAATTAGCGTAGGTGACTTCTGACGATTATGGTTTCCACTTAGCCATTTAGCACGTAAAACAAGCGAGTATAAAGGGAAAAAGATTTCGTAGAGTTGTGGTTAGGATCACGTAAAAGGCAGCAACTCCCACTTTTCCACCTTGAAGTGGAAGTTGCATGAGGGCTATAGCACCCTTGCTAAGCTGTCTTTGGCGATCATTTGGAATTCATTGAAGTTTTTTACGCTGACCAGACGTCGGGTGGTTTTTTCCTTCACAAAGGTGACGAATAAGTCGTAAATTGCCATTGCTTCTTCATAGTCAGTTTTACTGATGGCGAGCAGGAAAATGACATAGGCATTTTCTTTGGTTTCTTTATTCCATTCAATGCCTTTAGGGGCAACAACCGTAGCAACAACTGTCTTGTTTGCCAATAAACCTAACGAATGGGGGAGGGCGATACCTTCACCCAATAGGGTGGAAACAATGGACTCGCGTTCTTGCAAAGACGGGTAAAATTCAGGCGTGACGTAGCCTTCTTGCTGTAATTTATGGCAAACGGTTTGGAATAACTCTTCTTGGCTGATTTTTTCGTTAATCACCATAAAAAATCGCTCGTCAAAAAAGCGTTCGATAATGTAAGGGCGAGTTTGATCCACCATCGCGAGCCGCCCAACTTGTTCTAACTGGTAAGGTGTTGGGAAGGGCGCAATTTTGATAACCGGTTTATTTTTCTCAGAAATTCGTACCGTTGTGATCACAAAATCCTCACTCACTTCACTCAGCGATTCATATTCTTGCAAGGTGAGCCCGCGGCTAAATTTCAATTGTGGAAATTCGCGCATAATTTTGGACTCAACCACACGGAACGTTGAGTTCCCCGCATCGGTAACAACCAGAACCTCAGTTTGGCGTACCGAGCCAGCACCATAGTTACGCTCAAGGCTCACACCAATATGAACCGCAAGGTAGCCCAGTTCATCTTCACTGATGGGGTGAGGAAGTAATTGCTTACTCGCACTGGTTAACGCACTGAGCGTGACATCATAGGCGAACGGATAGTATTGTTTTATATCCGATAATAGTGGGTTTGGCGTGGAAATATGGTACTGCAAGCGGGTGATCAACGCAGCAAGATGCGTGTTGAGATCTTTTTTGAGTTTTTCATCATTTCGTAAGTCATAATTATATAACTCATTAATATAGTTCAATATATGCTCTGAAAGCGCATTGTGACTGCCACTTTTTTGTGTGGAAGAGTCTTGGTGGCTAATGCGCTGAGCAATAATTTGATCATGCAAGTAACTCAGTTCTGCATTAGAAAGGTCATTGCCTAAAAAGTAAATTAGCCCTTTTGAGATTTCATCACAAGCTTTGCGGATCACCTCTTCCGTTTCATCATTTTTGACGGAAGTGGTGAGTTCATGGCCTCGAGTGATGCGTAAAATGGTCACAGCACAGTTAAAAACGAGGTAGAGATGCCCTTCATTACTGATACGAATATCAAAGCGATTCATACTGTTATGAAGCACTTTATCAATATAGGTCAAATCCAAATTATCTAAGCTATCTGGGTGGAAGGTGGTTAAATCAGGGGTGATTTGCTCTGAATAACGGCGCCATAAGGTTTCCGTCATACAAGCGCGAATTGCCCATTCACTGCCATTGAGGCGAATGCCTTGGTGGGGAATACTTTCCAGTGCGATTTGGTATTTTTGCAGTTGTTCCCTGACTGCGCCCATATCTTGTTGCAGGGTACCGCGACTCACAAACCACTCTTCTGCGATGTCATCAAGCTTGACCGGCAGGGATAACATTAATAATTTCAATAGCAACGCATCAATACGCTCTTTGCTGGTGCGGGGGATGGCGCTGTCTTCTTCGCTGCGTTGTGTAAAAGTAGCAAACAGGGTTTCATCTTCAACTTTTAAACGATAGCCTCGCCCTCGTTCATACACGATGTGCGCGTGATATTCTTCAATCAACTCATTGATTTCATTGATATCAGAACGGATTGTCCGCGTTGAAACAGAAAAACGCTTGGCAAGTTCATCTTGAGGAACGACCTCATTGAGAATTTGGGCAAAAATTTGATTGTGCCGTTGTTGAGTGAATAGCGCCACGAAAACACCTTTAAAATCAAAACGAAAAAAGCCATTGAGCAAAAAATGGTTAAATCTTTCACTCACTAATGGCTGGACTCTATCACAGGCTTGTCAATATATAGGATATGTAAATGATTAAATTTGCGAATCGGTTCGCAAATTTTCCCTCGTACTCGATAAAATACGAGGGATTTTGATTTTAGGCGGTAGAAAATTGGCAGTAAACTTAGTTTTGTTCGCCGAGGTCAATCAATAAACCGCGAAAATCTTTATTAGCGGTAATTTCAAACTCGTCTTCGTTTTGCAAAAAGACCCCATCATTACAGCTCATGGTTAACGTTTCACCGTGTTTATTACGCAAAGTCGCGCCGCCATGTATTGACTGCAAAAAGGCATTTCGGCCTTTTATGGACATCGTTGATGATGACTTTGGCGCTAAGTGAATTTGGTTTATCCAAATTTGTTGACGTAGCTGAATGCTGTTTTTTTCGCCATCTGGCGATGCCACAAGGCAATTTTCATCTTCAGAAATTGTCACTTTTTGCAACGGTAATGACTCTTGCTGTGGGCAAGCATTTAGCCAGAGCTGCAAACGTGTTAATGGCGTTTGTGGGCAGACATTTTGCTCGCTATAACTCAAGTCTGGGCGAGGTGAAAAGCGTACGCAATCACCTTCATTTGCATCAACGGTATTCCCTAAACTATCGCGGTATTGTGCATGTCCTTTTAGGACGATATTTAAGATATCGACATGGGGATACATTCTTGGCTGTAATGAGTTTTGCGGCGCTATAACCTCTTGATTCAGCACTCTTAGTGTTTTGAATCCCATAAAATCAGGGTCAAAATAGTGACCGAAAGAAAAAGCATAGCGAGCTTGTAGCCAACCATAGTCTGCTTTTCCGCAATGGTTAACGGGTCTCAATGTCATCATAATGGTTAACCCTCATCCAAATAATAAGTTAATAATCTATTGTTATGATAAATAGCTGGACGTTGAATTGTTAGCCAGTTAATCTGTTTCCCTTGTTCAAATTTCCTGAAAGAGATACATCATGAGTAAAGAGAGAGCATTAACGCTTGAATCATTAAGGGTGATGGATGCAATCGACCGACGTGGCAGTTTTGCAGCGGCAGCAGAGGAGTTAGGTCGAGTGCCATCCGCGCTAAGCTATACCATGCAAAAGTTAGAAGAAGAGCTCGATGTAATTTTGTTTGACCGTTCAGGACATAGAACCAAATTTACCAATGTCGGTAGAATGTTGTTGGATAGAGGCCGTATTTTACTCGAGGCGGCGGATAAGCTGACGTCAGATGCGGAAGCGCTTGCTAAAGGTTGGGAAACACATTTAACGATTATTTGTGAGGCATTGGTACCCGCACAGTCATTATTTCCGCTGGTGGAACGTTTGGCTGAAAAGTCAGAAACGCAGCTATCATTGATTACGGAAGTGCTGGCAGGGGCATGGGAGCGCCTCGAAAGTGGTAAGGCGGACATTGTGATTGCACCCGATATGCATTTTCGTTCGTCATCAGAGATTAACTCAAAACCGTTATACACCATTAACCATATTTATGTAGCAAGCCCTGATCATCCGATTCACCAAGAACCAGAGCCACTTTCTGATGCAACGCGGGTGAAATACCGTGGGATAGCGGTTGCGGATACTGCCCGTGAACGCCCGGTGATCACCGTACAGTTGCTGGATAAGCAGCAGCGTTTAACGGTATCAAGTATCGAAGATAAGCGTAATGCACTGTTGGCAGGGCTTGGCGTGGCGACGATGCCGTATCCGCTGGTGGAGCAAGATATTCGTGAAGGGCGTTTGAAAGTTGTTGGCGCGGAATTTAGCCATGAGACGACGATTATTATGGCGTGGCGGAGGGATAGTATGGGGGAGGCGAAGTCGTGGTGTTTGCGTGAGATCCCCAAATTATTTCGTTCATAACGTCGTCATACTTCGCACTGTAGCTTTGTTGGCATCGTTCCCTAACCCTAGTCACATACTCAAGTATGCCCCTAGGGATTAGCAAGCTTGCCGCCTTGCTACAGCACGAATTATTTAGACGTTAATAGCAGTTTTAGAACCCCATTATTGCCGACAATTCAAACTATTTAGAGTCTACGAGTGCAGTTAACTAGCTATGATTCAAAAAAGTAAAACAATCTCAGCCTGATATTTAGACTTGGCTCATAAACTAAAAGAATAAATAAGGCTTTCCTACATGATTTTTACCTATATTTCCCCTTTAACAGGTTCAAAACCTTTATTTTAGGCAAAAAAATACCTCCCGAGGGAGGTATAAGTTGGACAAACAAATGAAGACAAATCAGAAATCAATAAGGGTGATATGAAACGCGTATTACCATTTTTTGCCGAGTAAATGATCGATACTAAATTTACCTGGGCCTGTGACCGCTAACAGTAAGAAACCGCCTGCGATAGTAAAGTTTTTCATAAACATTAAGCTGTTTGGTGCCACACTAAAATCAATGTGGAACAGCAATGCGGTTAATACAGTGAAACCGGCTGTGAACAAGGCAACGGTGCGCGTTAAGAAACCAAACAGAACCGCTAATCCGCCACCTAATTCTAATAAAATCGTTAAAGGCAATAAGAAGCCGGGAACACCCATGGCTTGCATATATTGTTGTGTACCTGCATACGCATCACCGAGTTTTCCATATCCAGCGACAATAAATAGGATTGGCATCATGATACGGGCCAATAATATCGCACCACTTTCTAAATTTTTCATCGAGATTCTCCAGACTAATAAGTCATTAAATGTAAGTTAATTGCGATATATGTCGCTTTATAAAGTTATTTTTAGCACAAATTGGCTAGAAATCATTTGATGGGCTTATAGTAGCGATTTACTTTTTCAATAAAAAGCAAAGGTTATTCACAAAGATAGACAAAAAAATTGAATGAACTTATTTTGGGAATAAAAATTAGAAAGATACATTATTTATCTTTTTGAATAATAAGGATTATTTTTATTTGGGGAAAATGGCTATTTTTTGCTGGCTTGAATTGCGCTTTGAATTGAACGAACTAAGCCCCAAATGGTGATGGCTTTTTGGCCTAACTGTAGAATTTTTTGTGGTTTGCGAAGGGAGTAAACAGAGAGCAAGCCAGTGGCTGCAATGACTAAAGGGCGAAATGTCATGATCGTTTGCCAAGCACGGTCATAAGGTGCAGTGGTGTGTAGCCAATCAGAGGACGTTTCCGTCAGCTCTTGACGCTGACGCTCAATTCTTCTGACTAAACGTTGTTTTCTAGCTGCCAGTAACTGTTGCTTATTTTTGCTCATCATCCTTTCTCGCTAATGCGTTGGCATCTTGAGCCAGTTGCTCACGTGTTGCCCCCAGTAAGGTTGATTGTTTTGCCTTTTTTAGCGCCCAAATAGCAAAAACAATAGCGAGCAGGATTAACGCGCCAGTTGTCATCGCCAATGCTTGGTAGCGGTAAATAGGATCAACAGACCAAAAGATTAAGCCGATCAGGCACATCAAACCAAATGCGGTGAATAGTAGCGCTAAACCTGCCAATAAAAGAAGTTGAATCAGGTTGAGCTTTTCTTCTTCTAATTCAACGGCAATTAACTCTAGGCGAGTTTGCACCATACCTACGGAAATATTGGCTATACGTCGTAAGGTTTCAAGGACCCCTTTACCGGGGCCCTGACGTTGCTGATTTGGTTCCATAAGCAATTAACGTTTAGCGAGCAACACGCCAAGAACAACGCCCACTGCTGCGCCAATACCGACGCCTGTCCATGGGTTTTCTTTTACGTAGTTATCTGCGCGTCCCGCAATTTCCTTAGTTTGCTCGGTGATCCTTTCGGTGGTTTGGCCGAGTTTTGCGCGAGATGAGCGCAATGCTTCTTGTGCTTTTGATTTTAAACTTTCGATCTCTTCTTTCGATTTTTCGCCGGTATCACTAAGCATCGTTTCCAGAGAATCAGCTAAAGCGCGTAGTTCCGCACGTAGTTCGTCTGATGAATGATTCGATGACATATACAACCTCCTATCAATAGAAAAAGCGCATTCGTTATATTAACAATAGCGATTTTTGTACTAAGTGCAATCAAATATTCAGCGTGATTATGAGTTATTAACAAAAAATGACAAACAGAGTGTGCTAAGAAATCGTCGTTTAATCAGCGAATTAATGCTGTTTTTAGCGAAGGAGAAATGGAAAAGTAAAAATGAGTAAAAACGAAAATGCGGGAAGCAAAGTGCTCCCGCAAATTGAATTAGTTTACTTTTTTGCCTGACAGTTTTTTCTTTACCACAACAGCAATGCTGCCAACTAAACCGATAACTAACAGACAAACAGGGATTAACATCAGTACATTCATAATGCGATGTTCATATTGCTGGAAAATTGGGCTTTTACCAAAACCGTAACCAATTGAGGTTAAAATCAACACCCACAGCAAACCACTTAGCCAGTTAAACACTTGGAAGCGGCCATTTTTCAAGCCAGCCAAACCTGCGATAGTCGGGAGTAGCGTTCTTACGAAGGCGAGAAAACGACCAATCAGCAGCGCAGCAAGACCATGACGATGGAATAAACCATGGGCCCGTTGGTGATAATGTTCGGGGAGATGTGCGAGCCAGCCTTTGACTATCTTTGTATTTCCTAACCAACGGCCTTGTATGTAGCCCACCCAGCAGCCTAAGCTTGCACCAGCGGTTAAAATAACGATGGTAAGAGGGTAACTCAAGGTGCCTTTCGCAATCAGGACGCCCACTAAAATCAATAAGCTATCGCCCGGTAGAAACGCTGCGGGTAAAACCCCATTTTCAAGAAACAGGATAGCAAACAGCATAAGGTAGATAGCCCACATCAATGATGGGTTAGAGAGTGTGACATAATCTTGGTGCCAAAGGGCAAAAAAAAGTTCTTTAACTAATTCCATTAATGTTTCCTAAACGGCAATAACAGCAACAAACTTGTTGTTGGGCAGGGAGAAATGGATTAAGTGAATGCCTAAGTGAAAGCGTTGTTTCCTCAGGCTGTTAGTGTAAATCACGCTCACTTTAACAAAACCGAAAATAACTAAACAGCAAATTTTAAGCATATTTTTAGAATTCATTTAAGTTGAGCGCTATTTTTACAATTAATCACCCTAATTGTAACAAAGCAAAATGGCTAAAAACCCACTTTAGTAGAGGATTTTAACTATAAACTGCAAAAGTTTGCCGTTAATGTATCTTTTCACACAAAAAAATCGGGTTAAATCTAATATAGCTAATTATTGCATTTTAAGATTATTTACCGTATATTTTGCGCATAGCAAAGGGGAGTAACTTCTTCTTGTCGGTTTATCGTCATTACGGTGTACACATTACACCCGGTAGCCGAGCACCACATTACCTGTCCTCGGGTTAATTGTGTTGTAAGTGAGACCTTGCCAGAAGGCGAGGTTTGCTCATAATTTACAACCAATAGATAACTCCTTGAGGTTAAAGAATTTTAAGCGGCTGATGTCTTCTGGATATCAGCCGTTTTTTGTTTTTTAAGGGATAGGAAAATGCATTCAGTCGGTAACCCTGTTTTATGGGGCAGTTTTGCAGTTATTATTTTAATCATGTTGCTTATCGATTTGTTTTGGCAGGGCAAACACAAAGGCCAAGCCATGTCGATGAAGCAAGCTGCGGCTTGGAGCATCGTGTGGGTCACACTTTCGCTTATTTTTGCTGCGGGTTTTTGGTGGTACCTCAATGACAACGTAGGCCGTGAGTTCGCCGATAGCCAAACAATGGCGTTTTTAACGGGTTACCTGTTAGAAAAAGCCTTGGCAGTGGATAACGTCTTCGTATGGTTAATGCTATTTAGCTATTTTGCGATCCCTGCAAGTTTACAGCGCCGTGTTTTAGTCTATGGTGTGCTGGGTGCTATCGTATTAAGAACTATCATGATTTTCGCGGGCAGCTGGTTGGTCACGCAGTTTAGTTGGATTTTATATGTCTTCGGCCTATTTTTACTGTTTACGGGGCTTAAAATGGCTTTTGCCAAAGAAGATGATTCGCCAATTAATGATAAACCGTTAGTGAAGTGGGTGCGTTCACATCTTCGCATGACCGATGAGCTACACGGTGAAAAATTCTTTATTAAACGTAATGGTGTGCTGTTTGCAACGCCGCTTATTTTAGTGCTGATCTTAGTTGAAATCAGTGACGTGATATTTGCGGTGGATAGTATCCCTGCTATTTTTGCCGTGACGACTGACCCGTTTATTGTTTTAACGTCTAACTTGTTTGCTATTTTAGGGTTACGTGCGATGTATTTCTTGCTGTCAGGCGTCGCAGAGAAGTTCTCAATGTTAAAATATGGCTTAGCGGTCATTTTAAGCTTTATTGGTATAAAAATGCTGCTTATTGATATCTACCATATTCCAACGCCGATATCGTTGGGAACGATTGCCGCAATATTAGTGGTGACATTAATCATTAATACAATTGTTAACAAACACAACGAAGCAAAAAGCAAATAATACCCTTCAAAATTTAAATCCCTTACCGATAAGGTAGGGGTTTTTTGTTTTAACTCTCTGAAAAATCACAATCATTCTCCCTTATGCCATTCTACTATAAGAAACAAAACTCTATTGCGATCACAGTTATGTAAAATATTTGTTAAGTAAAATCAATCATTGTGTATATTTTGAATAATAGCCTTTCCACAAGGTATTTATTCCTTATACTGGCTCTGCAAACACATTTAATTCCTAATAAAGATAAATAATATAGGTCTACTATGGATACAAATAAAACAGGGTTATGGCGAGTGATCACTCACGGTAGCTTGGTCAAGCAGATACTGGTTGGCTTAGTTGCAGGGATTTTATTGGCATGGTTATGGCCATCGGCCGCAAAAAACGTGGGGTTGTTAGGCCATTTATTCGTGAGTGCGTTAAAAGCGGTTGCACCAGTCTTGGTATGGGTATTGGTCATGTCGTCCATTGCTAACCATCGCCAAGGGCAAAAAACCAGTATTAAACCAATTTTGGTTCTCTATATCTTAGGCACATTCTTCGCGGCATTAGTGGCGGTTGTTGCATCATTTATGTTTCCATCGACACTTGCTTTGGCAGGTAGCGAGACAGAAATGAACCCTCCAGGTAACATTGTCGAAGTTCTCAGTGGTTTATTAAATAACGTATTTACTAACCCCGTTGATGCACTGATTAACGGTAACTACATCGGTATTTTAGCGTGGGCATTAGGGCTGGGTATCGCATTTCGCCATGCGAGTGATACCACAAAAACACTGCTACTGGATTTCTCCAATGGTGTAACCCAATTAGTTAGAGTCATTATTCGCTTAGCACCGTTGGGTATTTTTGGTTTAGTTGCCTCAACGATTGCCACAACAGGCTTTGAAGCCCTACAAGGCTACTTCCATGTATTAGCTGTATTATTAGGTTGTATGGTGATTGTGGCATTGGTTGTTAACCCATTAATCGTTTATTCAAAATTAAAGCGCAACCCATACCCATTAGTGTTTGCGTGTTTACGTGAAAGTGGCGTTACGGCGTTCTTTACCCGTAGTTCTGCGGCGAATATTCCTGTAAATATGGCAATGTGCCGCCGTATGAACTTGCATGAAGACACTTACTCTGTTTCTATCCCATTAGGTGCAGCTATTAACATGGCTGGGGCGGCAGTCACCATTACGGTTCTAACGCTAGCGGCTGTTCACACGAAAGGCATTCCAGTGGATATCCCTACTGCATTACTGTTAAGTGTGGTGGCTTCAGTGTGTGCGTGTGGTGCATCTGGTGTGGCCGGTGGTTCATTATTATTAATTCCATTAGCGTGTAATATGTTTGGTATTCCGAATGATGTGGCAATGCAAGTGGTTGCGGTCGGCGTGATGATTGGTGTACTGCAAGATTCAGCGGAAACTGCAGTGAACTCTTCTACTGATGTCTTATTTACTGCTGCAGTTTGCTTGGCAGAAGATGAAAAGCTCGCAAATTCAGAGACTCAGCTCTCCCATAATGATTAATAGTTTTATGCGATAAACGAGAAGGCAGAATAGATATTCTGCCTTTTTTGTTTTTGAATTAAAATTCATTACGTAAGCGGCGATAGCCTTCAACCAACTGAATATTGGTTGCCGCGACTTCCTCCGAAAATTGCAATGAGGCACGGTCGACTTGCCTGAAATCCGATAAATCACTGTGCCCGTTAACATGCACACAAGAGGGAATATAGCGAGCAGGGGGAAGCGTTAGGCCATCAACCACGGCGTTGTAGCGGATCACACAGTTTTCGCCAATTACACAATTAAATAAAACGCTATTGAAGCCAATAAAAACACGTTGTGCAATCTCGCAAGGCCCGTGGACAATGGCACGATGAGCGATAGATGTATGTGACCCAATATGAACGCCTGCACCACTTTTGGAGTGAATCACCACACCATCTTGAATATTTGAGTGAGAGCCTATCACTATGGGTGACATATCTCCGTCCTCATTCAGTTCATCTGCACGGATCACCGCGTAAGGCCCCACATACACGTAATCTTCAATAATGACTTTGCCACAAATAATCGCGGTTGGGTCAATGTAAGCCTTTTCAGAAACAACGGGCACATGGCCTGATGGGTTTTTACGCAGCATGGTCACCTCGTTTCCAGTTGGTGCGTGCAGCGGCATTGTGTGCATGCAGACTTTCTTGATGGTCTATTTCAACGGTCACTTCGTCAAATTGGCATTGATGACTAAACGCATTGATTAACCTTCTTGCCGCATCTTCACAGAACATTAAATTTTGCCCATTAGTGATGGCAAATGCTTGTTCATCACTGCGCTTCACCACAGTTTGAACAGGAGTGAGCAGGATGTTTTCGATGCGGTTTATCAATTCAATAACGGGAAGTTCTTTCTCCTCGGCGTTTAAGGTTACAGTAACCCATGCCCAGCTTCTTTGGCTATGGGGTGTTGCAGGTAAGCCTTGCTTAACCAACCAATCAAGAACTTGAGCTTGCGGTAATAGGGGCGCTTGGTTATCAAAATCCAGTGCAAATTGCTGCTGCATCACTTGGGCACAAAGCGCGGTTGAACTGGGGCAGGTAGAAGAATAAGGCACACCAACCTTTAACAGAATAGTGAATGAATTTTTAAAATTAACTTCTATTTCAATAGGGTAAGACTTCCAACCAAACTGATTAGAAACTAAAGAGCGGCGAGATAGCAAGATATCACCATAAATACGAAGATAAGCTTTAGAGGACGTTTGAATATGAGAAGACAACGCCTGCTCTAACGTTTGCCTTAGCAAATCTCGGGTTAATTCACTTTGGGTAAGTGCATCTAGGGATTGGTAAAGACGAGACATATGAATGCCTTTTTGCCCTTGGAAATTAATCCCAATATCGACATTTGCATTAACGGGTCGGCCTGCTAACTCGATGGGTAAGGCAATCCCTGTCATACCCACCCAATCAAGCCCTATTTGGCTGTGAGTATCACTTTGTAGTTGTGCATCTGCGAGTGGGGTAGTGAGTGTTTCGGTAGTCAATGACATAGAGCCTCAGTAATATAGAATGCAAGAGTTATGTTATAACATAACAATTAATATCGTTAAAGCGAGGCAAATAAATAAATAGTAATGGGTCATTGGGAGAGGTATTCAATTTTCCCTCTGGCTCAATACATTCAACCAAGAGGGAAAAGGGGGTGAGCTAAAGCTGATAAGCGATTTTCATGCCTTGCTCGATAGCCCTACGCGCATCCAATTCAGCGGCCACATCGGCTCCGCCAATGACATGGGCATCAATTCCATGTTCAGCGAGCTGAATTTTTAATGGGCGATAAGGTTCTTGCCCTGCGCATAACACCACATTATCGACAGGTAAACACTGCGTTTTATCTTGATAACGAATATGCAAACCCTCATCGTCAACACGCATGTATTCCACGCCATTGAGCATCTTCACACCGCGTTTCATTAATGACAAACGGTGAACCCAACCCGTTGTTTTACCAAGGCCAGCACCGACCTTGCTGTTTTTTCGCTGTAATAAATAGAGCTGGCGAGCCGACCCCACAGCATTTTTATGCTCTGGGTAAATTCCCCCTTTTGAATGAATTGTGGGGTCAATATTCCACTCTTGATTAAACAGCGAAGTATCCAAACTGCTACTTTTGCCTTCTTGCGTTAGCAACTCTGCCACGTCAAAACCAATGCCCCCAGCGCCAATTATGGCGACATTTTTGCCAACCGCTTGCTGGTGGGTGATCACGTCAATATAAGAAACCACTTTATGGTGATCCGCTCCTTCCAGCTGAATTTTACGTGGGGTGACGCCAGTGGCAATAATCACTTCGTCAAACCCTGAAAGACTTTGCGCATCTGCTTGTTGTTCAAGGCGAACATCCACGTTCAACAGCTGTAATTGGCGGCAAAAGTAGCGAATGGTTTCATGGAATTCTTCTTTTCCGGGAATTTGTTTCGCTAAATTAAATTGCCCGCCAATTTGGTTCGACTTTTCGAATAACGTGACTTTATGGCCGCGCTTAGCTGCATAAATAGCGCATGAAAGCCCCGCAGGGCCCGCGCCTACAATGGCGACGGATTTACTTTTAGCAGCTTTTTCATTGGGGTAATCCATTTCCCTAACCGCTTGGGGATTAACAAGGCAACTGGCGAGCTTCCCGTTAAAAATTAAATCAAGGCAAGCTTGATTGCAGCCGATGCAGGTGTTTATTTCGTCCGCACGGTTTTCGGCGGCTTTACGTACAAAAGCTTCATCCGCAAGGAATGGGCGAGCCATCGACACCATATCCGCTTGCCCATTGGCAAGAATTTGCTCAGCAACAAAAGGGTCATTGATACGGTTAGTGGTAATTAATGGAATATTCACCTTGCCCATTAATTTTTGGGTGACCCAACTAAATGCGTGACGAGGGACTTGGGTTGCGATGGTCGGTATGCGGGCTTCATGCCAACCAATGCCTGTGTTGATCATACACGCGCCAGCTTTTTCAATTTCGTTAGCGAGGTATTCGATTTCTTCCCACGTTGAACCGTCTTCGACCAAATCCAACATCGACAACCGATACACAATAATAAAGTTAGCGCCAACGGCTTCACGAATGCGCCGTACAATTTCAATAGGAAAGCGAATACGATTTGTGTAGCTGCCGCCCCATTCATCAGTTCTATGGTTTGTGCGCTTAGCAATAAATTGGTTAATTAAATACCCTTCAGAGCCCATGACTTCGACGCCATCATAACCTGCTTGTTGCGCTAATTTTGCGGTATTCACGAAATCATCAATGGTTTTTTGTACTTCATCCGCGGGTAGTGCTTTAGGTGCAAATGGAATAATTTCAGCCTGAATAGCACTTGGAGCTACTAATAATGGGTGTAATCCATATCGGCCTGCATGTAATATTTGTAGGGCGATTTTGCCATCTGCTTGGTGCACAGCATCGGTAATTGTACGGTGAAATGGTAGCTGATTTAAGTTATTCAATACCGCTCCGTGGGCGGTTAACGCACCTTCAGGGTTAGGCGCGATACCCCCTGTAATAATTAGACTGACGCCATTTTCAGCACGTAAACGATAAAAATGGGCAAGCCGTTCGCTCCCTTCAGGGTGTTCTTCGAGCCCAGTATGCATTGAGCCCATTAATATCCGGTTTTTAAGTACCGTATGCCCCAAATCAAGGGGGGTAAAAAGGTGTGGAAAATTGCTCATATGATGCTCCCATTCGGGATTTATTTAACAGGTCAGATGAGTTAACTGTAGCGTAATGAGTCTGTAAATTGGTAAAGATGTTAAAATTTTGTGATTTTTATCATATGTTTTAGGTTAAATTGCTAAGACAACGCAGTTAAGTGACACCATTTTATTTTTATGTCATATAAAAAGATTAAAAAAGTAGAGACACATCGCAAAAAGAGCCACATAGGGAAACCATGATGAAAGAGATTTGCCAAGCTATTACCTTAGAAGGTGAATGTGTTCGCCTTGAGCCTTTATCTCACCAATATGATGCAGAACTTGCGGCGATTATCCGCCGTGATGGGCTGCATAATTTATGGTATGCCTTAGTTCCCGATCCGGATAATTTCCCCCAAGACGTTGAAAGCCGCCTTGTACGTTTTGCACAAAAAGAGTGTTTGCCATTTGTGGTTATCGACAAACGCACGGGGAAACCTGTTGGTATCACGTCATATAATAAAGTGGATAATGCCGTGCAACGGGTTGAACTGGGCGCAACATGGTACGGTGTTGAGGTTCAACGCACCGCGATTAATACAGAGGCTAAATACTTATTGTTAAAGCATGCCTTTGAAGAGTTAGGGTGCGTGGCGGTGGAGTTTCGCACACACTTTTTAAACCATCAGAGCCGTAAAGCCATTGAGCGTCTAGGCGCAAAACTGGATGGTGTTTTGCGTAGTCATATGAGAACTAAAACAGGCGAGCTACGTGATAGCTGCGTTTACAGCATTATTGCGTCTGAATGGCCTGCGATTAAGCACCATTTAGAATGGCAGATGGTAAAACCACGTTAAGATGCGTGGGGACATTCAGAGCCTACTTTAAGAGCGAATGTCGACCCATTGAATGATCTTTATTTTGTGAAAATCCGTCACACTTTGAGGGGGCGGATTTTTTATTTTTCAGTGGTGCATGATAGCAATAACATGGGGGCGACCTGTGCTTAACGAGGTAAAAAGATTTTTTCAGGCAGCACAAAATTACGCAGGGTTAGCAGCGCAAGGGGGCCTTCCCCCATTTCGGTGCGCAGCATAAAGGGCAGGG